>JAPPNY010000235.1:0-22328 GCA_028818385.1 Spirochaetaceae bacterium | reverse complement strand
CGCGGGGGGGGGGGTTGGCCCCCCCCCCCCGTTGCGCCCGCCGTTCCGGCCCGGCCGCCGCGGGCGCGGGCGGGGGGGCCCCCCGCCCGGGCCCGCCGCCCGCTGCTCCGGTTCCTGGCCACCCGCCTGGCGTCGATGGCGGTCCTGCTGCTGCTGCTCGGCCTGGCGGTATTTGCTCTGATGAAGCTGGCGCCCGGCGACATGGTCGAGAACTACGTCCGGAGCCAGATGCTGGTCTCCTCCGACCGGCAGGCGGACAACGTCTACACCGAGGAGCAGATCGCCGCGGCCAAGGCCCGCCTGGGCCTGGACCTGCCGTTCTACGCCCAGTACGCCCGCTGGCTCTACCAGGTGGTGGTGGAGCGCGACCTGGGGCGGTCGCTGATCTCGCGCGCGCCGATCCTGTTCCTGGTCCGCTCGCGGCTGATCAACTCGCTGATCCTCAACCTTATCGAGCTGGTGTTCATCACCGTGCTGTCGTTCGCGGCGGCTCTCTACTTCTCCTCCAAGACCGGCACGCGCACGGACCTGGCGGCGACCTTCGTGGCGCTGGTGCTGCTCGCCTTTCCACCCATCCTGCTCCTTATCCTGCTGCAGCTCTTCGCGTTCGTGAGCGGCTGGTTCCCGATCACGGCCTACCCCGACTTCCCGTTCCGGGAGGCGCCCCTGCGCTTCTCCTTCAGCTATCTGCACCACATCGTCATACCCCTCCTGGCTGGGTTCCTGGGCGCCGTCGGCGGCACCATGCGCTACGTCCGCGCCACCATGCTGGACCAGCTCGGCCAGCCGTACGTGACCGCGCTGCGCTCGCGCGGCGTCAGCGAGCGGCGCGTGTTCGTCGTGCACGCCTTCCGCAACACCCTCAATCCCTACATCACCAGCAGCGCGGACCTGTTCGCGTCGCTGATCTCGGGGCAGTTGATCCTGGAGATCATCTTCGCCTACCCCGGCATCGGCCGGCTGCTGTACGAGGCGGTGCGCCAGGAAGACATCAACCTGGTATTGGCCGTGATCATGTTCACCAGCTTCCTGGTCCTGCTGGGGATGATCACCGCGGACGTGCTGCTGGCGATGGTCGATCCGCGCATCCGCTTCTCGGGCAGCCAGGATGACTGAGGCCGTGCCGGCGCAGCGGCGGCGCAGCGTCTTCCTGCAACGGCTGCTCGCGCGCCCGGTGGCCGCCGCCGCGGTGGTCGTGCTGATCCTGCTGTACGGATCGATGCTGTTCGCGGAGTTCCTGGCGCCCTACGAACCCACCACCACCTTCCGGTTCCATACCCACCACCGGCCTTCGATCGACTGGTACTCGCCGGAGGTGGGCTTCGGCCCGCAGGTGCAGCGCCGCGCGCTGGTGGACGACGTGTCCCGCCGCTATGCGCGCATCCGCGGCGAGCACTACCGCGTCCGGCTGCTGGTGCGGGGGCCGGAGTACCGGCTGTGGGGACTGGTGCCGATGCGGATCCACCTGTTCGGAACCGTCGCGCCGTACGTCGACGAACAGGACGGCGGCGAGCTGTGGCGGCAGGGCCGGCAGGCCTACCCGGTGTTCCTGCTGGGCTCCGACCACCTGGGCCGCGACATCCTGTCGCGAATTCTCTACGGCTCCCGCATCTCCCTGACCATCGGCTTCCTCGGCATCTCCATCTCGCTGACGCTGGCGATCGTCCTGGGGGGGCTGGCCGGCTTCTACGGCGGCGCCACCGACTGGACCATCATGCGCCTCTCCGAGTTCTTCATTCTTATCCCCGGCCTCTACATGATCCTGTTCCTGCGCTCCGTCCTGTCCTACGAGCTGGATTCCGGACAGTCGTTCGTGGTCATCACCGCGATCCTGGCGTTCGTCGGCTGGCCCGGCACCGCGCGCCTGATCCGCGGCATGGTGCACAGCATCAAGACCGAGGACTTCGTGGCCGCGGCGCGGCTGCAGGGCATCCCGCCGCTGGTGATCATCGTCAGGCAGATCATCCCGCAGATGTCGTCGATCCTGATCGTCAGCGTCGCCCTGGGCATCCCGGCCTTCATCCTGGGAGAGACGACGCTCTCCTACCTGGGGCTGGGGATCACCGACCCCGCCGTGAGCTGGGGCTCGATGCTGGACCGCAACGTCGCCTCGCTGAGCAACCTGCGCAGCTTCCCGTGGTTCCTCTACCCGGGCCTGGCGCTCCTGATCACCATGCTGGCGTTCAGCTTCCTGGGCGACCTGCTGCGCGACGTCCTGGACCCCTATCACCGGGAGCCGGCCCGTGGCTGACCGCGCCGGACCTCCGTCGTACGAGCGGCCGCTCTGCGAGGTGGCGGGGCTGACCGTCACCTTCGCCACCGACCACGGTCCGCTGGAGGCGGTGCGCGGCGTCGACCTGGAGATCCATGCCGGCGCGGTCCTGGGGGTCGTCGGTGAGAGCGGTTCGGGCAAGAGCGTCACCGCCCTGGCCCTGGTGCGCCTGCTGCCGCCGCACGCCCGCGCCACGGCCGGCCGGCTGCGCTTCCGCGGCGAGGACGTGGCCGCCATGCGTCCCGCGGACCTGCGGCGCCTGCGCGGCGGACACGTGGGGATGGTCTTCCAGGAGCCGGCGCGGTCCTTCGATCCGATCTACTCCATCGAGCGCTCGCTGGCCGAGACCCTGCGCGCCCACGCCCCGGACCTGCAGGACGAGGTGGCGCGCGACCACTCGGTCCGGCTCCTGGAAGAGGTGGGAATCGCGGAGGCGGCGCGCCGGCTCGGCAGCTTCCCGCATCAGTTCTCCGGCGGGATGCTGCAGCGGGTGATGATCGCCCACGCGCTGGCGGCCGGCCCCGAGCTGCTGATCGCCGACGAGCCGACCACCGCCCTGGACGTGACCGTGCAGGCGCAGGTGGTGGAGCTCCTGCTGCGGCTGCGCGCCGCGCGCGGGCTGGCCATCCTGTTCATCAGCCACGACCTGGCGCTGGTCAGCCAGGTGGCCGACCGCATCCTGGTGATGTACGGGGGCCTGGTGATGGAGCAGGGTCCGGCGGCGCTGGTGATGAGCGAGCCGCGCCATCCCTACACGCGCGCGCTGCTGGAGGCCCACCTGGAGCTAGGCGTGCACTACACCGACCGGCCGCTGCGCACCATCCCCGGCACCGTGCCCGATCCGCTGAACCCGGAGCCGGGCTGTCCGTTCGCGCCGCGCTGCGACCTGGCCGAAGCACGCTGCGCCCGCGCCATACCGCCGCTGGTCGACGAACGGGCGGATGCGCCTGACGTGGCAGCAGACCACACCCTTCGGCATCGCTGCCTGCTGCCGGGAGTCAAGCCGGGCGCCGTGGCCGCCGGGCCTGTGGAAGAGGCCCGATGCTGAGGCTGGAGGCCGTCAGCAAGCGGTTCGCCCTGAAGGCCGGCTACTTCGCCGCCGCCAGGCGGCACGTGCAAGCCGTGCGCGACGTGAGCTTCCATATCGACGCGGGCGAAACCTACGGCCTGGTCGGCGAATCGGGCAGCGGCAAGACCACCACCGCCCGCCTTGCCGTGGGCATGTACCGGCCCGACCGCGGCGCCATCTCCTACCGCGACCGCGCCGGGGTCGTGCACCAGGTCAGCAGGTCGACGGCCCGTGCCCGGCGCGAGCTGCGCACCCGGCTGGCGTACGTGTTCCAGGACCCCGCCCGCTCCCTCAACCCCCGCATGCGGGTGGAGTCGATCCTGCTCGCCGGGCTGCGCTACACCGCCGACTGGCGCGGCGTCGACGACGGACGCGAGCGCGCCCTGGCAGCCCTTGAGTCCGTAGGGCTGGCCGCACGCCACCTGAGCCGCCGCCCGCCGGATTTCTCCGGCGGCCAGCGTCAGCGCGTGGCCATCGCCCGCGCGCTGATCGTCCGGCCGGAGACGCTCATCTGCGACGAGATCGTCTCCGCCCTGGACGTGTCGGTGCGCAGCCAGATCCTCGACCTGCTGCAGACGCTGCGCCGCGAGCTGGGTCTGACCCTGCTGTTCATCTCCCACGACCTGGCGGTCGTCACCTACTTCTGCGACCGCGTCGGCGTGATGCAGGGCGGCCGCCTGGTGGAGGAAGCGACGGCGCAGGAGCTGGCGGCCGGCCCGAAGCATCAGTACACCCGGCAGCTCTACGCGGCCGTGCCCAAGCTGGCCGGCTCCGGGTGAACGGCCGCGCTGAACCGCCACCCGTCACCGCGCGCCGGCGATGACGCGGCGGCCGGATGCGTACGAGTATCGGCCTGCCGCATCGAGGAGGTGCCCCATGACACTCGCCGAAGTCCACGACGACCGCTCGCTGCAACGGTTCATGACCGAGCCGTCGCCGGCGTTGACCGAAGCGGCGGCGCGGATCGACGGCCCGGTGCTGGTCCTGGGCGGCAGCGGCAAGATGGGACCGGAGCTGGCCGCGACGCTGCGGCGGGCCGACCGGGCGGCGGGCGTCGAGCGCGATGTGGTCGTCGCGTCGACCTTCAGCGACGACGCCACCCGCGCGGCGCTGGAGGCGGACGGCATCCGTTGCATCCGCGGCGACCTGACCGACCCCGGCTTCATCGGCGCGCTGCCTGACTCCCGCCAGGTCGTCTACATGCTCGGCTTCAAGTTCGGCAGCGGCACCGACTGGCGGCGCGCGTTCCACGTCAACTCGATCGTCCCCTACCTCGTGGGCGAACGGTTCGGCGACGCGAACATCGTCGTGTTCTCGTCGACCAACCCGTATGCCGGCGTCGACTACGTGGCGCCCGCGCCGGCCGGCGAGGAACGAACGGCCGTCGTCGGACCGCCCGTGGCGGGCGGCAGCCGAGAATCCGACGCGCTGCAGCCGGAGGGCGTCTACGGCTGGTCGATCGCCGCGCGCGAAGCCTCCTTCGCCACCACCGCCAGCCGGCACGCCGGGCAGCGCGTGTGCAACTATCGTCTGGCCTACGCGCAGCACCTCTGCTACGGCGTGCTGCGCGACCTGGCCGACATGGTCCACCGGGGCGAGCCGATCTCACAGGCGGTGCCGGCGGTCAACCTCATCTCGCAGCGCGACGCCATCGACGTGGCGCTGCGCTGCCTGCAGCACTGCGCCAACCCGCCGTGGACGGTCAACGTGTCAGGGCCCGGCCACCGGGTAGCCGGGATCGTGTCCGCCCTGGGAGCCGAGTTGGGTCGCGACCCGAAGCTGGCCGGCGCCGAAGGCGACACGCTGCCGCTGACCGACGACAGCCTGTGCCGAGCGACGTTCGGCGAGCCGCGGGACGGCGTCGGCGAGCTGATCTCCGCGGTCGCCGGCTGGGTGGAGCGCGACGGCGCGAGCTGGGAGAAGCCGACGCTGTTCGGCAGCGTCGATCACCGCTACTGAGCCCGTCTCACACCCTCATGCGCAGCATCGGGCGCGCGAACGAGACCGTGAGATGCTCGCCGGTGCGGCGCGACGCGGTGCCGGGAGTCATGAAGTGGATGATGAAGGCGCGCCGTTCGCGCGGGGTGTTGTTGGGTGCGGTGTAGTGGAACGTCTGGCAGTGGTGCAGCATGGCGCCGCCGGCGGGCAGCTCGATCGCCACCGCCTGTGAGGCGTCCACCTGGTCGGCGCTGTCCAGCAGCGCGTTGCTGGACGCCGAGCGGTCGTGCTCCAGCGCCTGCACGTGGGAGCCGGGGATCACCTGCATCGCGCCGTTGTCGACGGTGACGTCGTCGAGCGTCATCCAGCAGCTCACCAGGTTGGCCGGCACGCACTGCCAGTAGGCGTTGTCCTGGTGCCAGAACACCGGGCCGCCGTGGTGCGCCGGCTTGTACAGCGCCTGGTCGTGGAAGAGCTGGATGTTGGGGCCGATCAGGTCCTCGACGCAGTCCAGGATCGGCTCGTGGTAGAGCATGCGGCGGAAGTGCAGGTTGCGCTCGCACATCTGCATGATCTGCAGCATCTGCTCCTCCGCTTCGTTCTTGGCCTCCACGTCGTCGGTGTCGTCGATGGCCAGGTTGCGGAATGCACTGGCGCCGGAGCGGGCCAGCGCGAACTCGCGGTCGTACTCGCGGCGCAGCAACTCGACCGTGGCGTCATCCAGCAGCGGTCCCAGCTTGACGTAGCCATGGGTGTGAAAGGCGCTCACCTGCTCAGCGGTCAGTCTTCGGAAGCCGTCGGTCATCACGTTCCTTCCCAGACCCTATCCGAGCCGCGGCACGCTGTCAGCCCGCGGGCAAGCCGCAAGCTTGACCTCGCCTACTCCCGCGGGCATCGTCGCCGCGGAATCCACGACTCGCTACGGAGGTCACTTTAGCCATGAATCGTACGAAGAACCGCGCCGCGGTCACGCTGATCGCCGCGCTGGCGGCCCTGCTGGCGGCGCCAACCGCCTTCGCCAGCGCCGAGGGAGAGACGGCGGCGGCCGAAGAGATCAAGATCCCGATGCTGTTCCGGGAAGGCGGCAACGACGCCAACACCGTGATGTACCGCGGCTTCATCGACGCGTTCAACGAGAAGTACGACGGCCGTTACGAGCTGGACATCGAGTGGGTGCCCGGCATGGCGGTCGAGATCCGGCAGAAGCTGAAGGCGCTCAACTCTGCGCGCAACCTGCCGGCGGTGGTCACCCAACTCGGACCGGAGGCGGCCTTCGCCGAGGCGCTGATGCGCGACGGCCGGCTGATGGACCAGCGGCCCTACTTCGACGCCGACGCGGAGTGGCAGAAGGTGGCGTTCCCGGAGAGCGTCGAGTTCAACACCGACGCCGAGGGTCGGATGTTCACCTCCCCCTCCACCGGCGCACCCTACATCGGCATCTACTACAACAAGGAGATGTTCGCCGAGGCCGGCATCGACGCCTTCCCCACGACCTGGGACGACTTCTTCGCGGCGTGCGAAACGCTCCAGGCGGCCGGCTTCACGCCCCTGTCGATGCACACCACGGAGACCGGCTGGATCACCAACCTGCTGCTCACCACCTACCTGGGCCGCACCCAGGAAGGGCGCGACTTCATGGACATCCGCTACCCGACCGACGAGTTCACCTCGGAGATCTACATCGACGCGGTGCGCATGGTCGAACGCCTGTACGAGTACACCACCGCCGACGCGATCGGCGGCACCTACGCGCTGGCGGCCAACCACTTCTCCGCCTCCGACACGGCGATGATCGCCAACGGCCCGTGGATGATCGCCAGCTTCGGCGACACGCAGTACTCGCCGGAGGGCTTCGAGGACAAGGTGGGCTACGCCCGCTTCCCCAACGACATGATGATCTCCAACCTGGGCCGCGAGTACGGCCGCGGCGTGTCGATGGACCACGACCTGCCGGTGCGCGAGGGCGCGGTGGAGTGGATCAAGTTCCTGGCCACCCGCGACAACATCGCCCAGCAGGCGATCGCGCTCGGCCACATGACCCACCTGGTGTCGCTGAACGAAGACGAGAAGGCCGGGCTCGGGCCGGTGAATCTCGAGTATTTCAACGCGGTCGAAGGGGTCGAGCTGACCATTCCCTGGTTCCAGGCGCAGTGGGATCCGATCAACCAGAACGAGACGATCGTCAATCAGCTCCCGGCCCTGCTGTACGGCGAGATCTCGGCGGAGGAGTACGCGGCCATGCTCGCCGCATCGGCCAAGGAGTACCTGGAATCGCTGTAGACTCCCACCGCGCGGCGTGACGGCGCCCGGTACCTCCCGAGGGGTACCGGGCGCGCCTGCCCACCCGCCGATGAGCAACCGATGATCAAGCCCGGACGCCTTTGGATCGTCCTCTTCCTGCTGCCGGCGCTGGCGATGTTCCTGCTGGTCTACCTGGGCCCGCTGGTGACCGCGGTGACGACCAGCTTCACCAAGTGGAACGGGGTGCAGGCGCCGCGGTTCATCGGACTCGACAACTACCTGCGCCTGGCAGCCAGCGCCAAGTTCCAGGCGGCGTTCGTCAACAGCATCAAGTGGGTGCTGGCCGCCGCGCTCATCCACGTGCCGTTCGGCGTGCTGGTGGCGCTGGTGCTGTTCAAGCGGCCGCGCGGCTGGCGCTTCACGCGCGCCGTCTTCATGATCCCGAACGTCCTGGGATGGACCGCGCTGTCCATGCTGTTCATCTTCATCTACCTGCCCGACGCCGGTATCCTCAACGGGCTCATCCAGCTTCTCGGATTCCGGGACTTCAACCGCAACTGGCTGTACGAGCCCGGCAGCGCGTTCACGGCGGTGACCATGATCTGGCTGTTCTTCGCCGCCGTGATCACCCTGATCACGATGTCGGAGCTGATGGCGATCCCGGACTCGCTGGGCGACTCGGCGCGCATCGACGGCGCCAGCCCGCTGCAGGTCGACATCTACATCCACCTGCCGCTGATCCGGCCGATCATCGGCACCGGCATCGTGATCGCCGTCACGGCGGTGCTGAAGGCGTTCGAGATCATCTTCCTCACCACCGGCGGCGGTCCCGGCAACCGCACGCAGAACATCTCCGTGATCATGGTGAACCGGCTGCTCAACAGCCAGGAGTACGGCTACGCCAACGCGCTGGCGGTGGTGCTGCTGGTCATGGGCATGGTGGCGGTCCTGCTGGTGCAGTGGCTGTTCCGCCTGGGCAGGAGCTACCGTGAGTAGCCGGACGGCCGAGCAGGTCGGCCTGCGCACGCCGCACGAGCGGTTCGCCGCCGGGGCGGCGGCGCTGTTCCGCTACGCGGTGATGGGCTTCGTGATCGCCATCTCCGTGCTGCCGCTGGTGTGGGTGGTGATCTCGTCCCTGGAGACCAACGCCGAGATCCTGTCCTCGGCGCTCAACCTGCCGGCGCAGCCGTCGCTCAAGGGCTACGCCACCGCGTTCCGCTTCGCGCGCCTCGACCTCAAGTTCGTCACCTCGCTGATCGTGGCCGTCTCCACGACCACCATCTCGCTGCTGATCTACTCGCTTGCCGCCTATGCCCTGTCGCGCTTCCGCTTCCGAGCGCGCACGCTCGTGTTCACGCTGCTGATCTCTTCGATCCTGATCCCGGTCAACACGATGGTGCAGCCGGTGTACGAGGTGGTGCTGCGGCTGGGGCTCTACGACACCAAGGCAGCGCTGATCCTGGTGTACACGGGATTCTCCATGCCGCTGTGCCTGTTCGTGCTGCGCAGCTACATGATGCACCTGCCCTACGAGATGGAGGAGTCCGCCTATATCGAGGGGGCCAGCGTGCCGCGCACCTTCTGGCGGATCATGCTTCCCCTGACCCAGCCGGCGCTGGTCAGCTCGGCGGTGCTCACCTTCCTGGGATCGTGGAACGAGCTGCTGTACGCGCTCCTGCTGACCTCCTCCGAGCACAACCGCACCCTTCCCCTGGCGATGCGCTACTTCATGCAGCAGTTCACGTTCGACTTCTCGGCGATGTTCGCCGCCCTGGTGATCTACGTGGTGCCGTCGATCATCATCTACATCCTCCTGCAGGAGAAGATCATGTCGGGCATCGCCGCCGGCGCCATCAAGGAGTGACCGGATGCCTGAATTGCCTGTATTCCGCCGCCACACCGTCTACCAGGGTGGTCCCGCCGAGCGCATGTCGTGCATCGTCGGCGACCTGGACGACGACGGCGTGCAGGAGTTCATCGTATCGACCCGCAACCCGGAACAGCTCCACTGGTTCGGCCGAACGGGCGGCGGCGCCTGGAAGCCGCACCTGATCGACGACACCTTCCCGAGCATCAGCGTCGGCGGCGCGCTGGTCGACCTGACCGGCAGCGGCCGGCTGGACCTGATCGGCGCCACCAGCGACCGGGCCAGCAGCGTCTACTGGTGGGAGTGCCCGCCCGACCCCACCCGGCGGTGGGTGCGCCGTGAGGCCTTCCCGCTGCCCGCGCCCCGCACCCACGACCTGCTGCTGGCCGACATCGACGGCGACGGGCGGCAGGAGCTGTACGTCTGGAACCAGGACGCGGAGACGCTTTTCTCGGTGCCGCTCCCCGACGATCCCTACGCCACCCCGTGGTCGGACGTGCGACCCGTCGTCACCGGGGTGGACGAGCAGGGGCTCGCGGCCGCCGACGTCGACGGCGACGGCAGGCTGGAGCTCATCGCCGGCTGCTCGTGGTATCGCCTGCTGTCGAACGGCGAGTGGGAACGGCACGTCTACACCCGGGATTACGGCGGCGTGCGGGTGGTCGCCGCCGATTTCGACGGGGACGGGCGGCCGGAGATCGCGGTCGCCGAGGTGGCCCTGGACATCGGACGCACGTACGGACGCCTGGCGCTGTTCCGGCCGGGGGCGAGGGTCGAGGACCCGTGGGAAGACGAGGTGCTGCACGACCGGCTGCTGGACGCGCACACGCTGCAGGTGGCGGACTTCGACCGTGACGGACGCCCGGATCTGTACGTGGGAGAGATGGGCCGCGGAGACTGGACCCTCCCGCACCCTCCGGCGCAGCTCCTCTTTCTGAGCCGCGGGGACCGGATGGAGGAGGTCGTCATCGACTCCGGCATCGGAACCCACGAGGCGCAGGTCATCGAGCTGGACGGGCGCTTCGGCATCGTGAGCAAGCCGTACCGGGCACTGGCGGACAACGCTCCACGACCCGAGGCAGTCGACGCCCTCTACCTGTACCTGCCGGAGTGAGCCCCCGCTCTACCCAGTCTGCCGGCGCGCTCTCACATAGCTCTCAAGCACTCGATTCATCCGCGTTTGATAGCCCTTGCCCGGCGCCTTGAAGTAGTCCAACACCGAACGCTTCACGCGTATCGTCACCTGCTCGGTCCGATCGGGTTCGACGAGTTCGGCACGACTCCAAAACTCCTCGTCCAACTCCGGTATGTCGCTGAAATCGATCTTCTCGTCTTCTACTGGTCCCATTGAGCGTCACGGACTCCAGATTGTTACTACAACTTGCAGTGTCAGTCGAGCCTTGTGACCGCTGAGATCGTGGATCTGGTCGGCGCTGTCAGCCGGGCGGGGTGCCGTGCCGCCAGCCGTCCGGACGGTTGTAGACGATGGCCGCCTGGAACGAGTTGAGCAGCGGGTGCGTCCTGCGCGCCTGCCGCAGCGCTGCCACGTCGATCGTCCCGGTTACGGCCCCCTCCTCGTTGCCGGCTCCATCGAGCACGCAGCCGGCCGTTCCGTCGCTGTCCACGATCACGGCGCCGCCGCAGAAGCGCTGCGCCCGCTGATCGCCAGCGTCTTCGACCGCGGGCAGCTCCGGGGCCGGCCGGCCCGCGCAGCTCACCCCGGCGATCGTCACCGCGCAGTCGCGGGCGAACAGCGGCCAGCGTTCCCGGCGCCAGCGGATCCAGCCGTCGCGGTTGCCGCCGTAGGACGCGAGCGAATTTGCGTGCGGCGCCAGGATCACCTCGGCCCCGCGCAGCGACAGCAGATGGATCATCTCGAATCGCGTGGCGTCCGCGCAGATGGCGACCCCCATCCGTAAGCCGGCCAGCCTGCCGGCGGATACTTCGATCACAGGCAGCTCGCTGCTTGGGGTGAAGTGTCGGCACTCGGCCGGAGTGAGGTTGATCTTGCGCATCAATCCGGCGAAGCCGTCCGGGCCCGCGACCACGAAGCTGTTGTAGCGCACGCCGCCACGGCGCTCGACCAGACCGAAGCCGACGGCGGTGGCGAACTCCGACGCCAGACCGACCGCACGGGCAACCAGCGGGGAGTCCAGATCGAGCGCGGCGTCAGGATCGTAGGTCCAGCCGGTCAGCGAGAACTCCGGAAAGAGAACGAAATCGGGCTTGGAATCGGCGCTCCTCGAGAGTGTTTCCAGCCACGCGCCGTGCCGGTCCAGGTTGGTCGCCGGATCGGCGCAGAACCGAAAGCTGACCAGGCTGACGGTGATCTCCGCGCTCATGGATCGGAGCGTACCGCAGGCCGGCGTCGTCGGTGGCCCGGCAGCCTTTGAAGGTCGGCGCGGCGGCCAGGATAATGCGCAGGAGTGGAGGCGGTGGCGCGGGCGCTCGACGGGCACGGGGAGGAAAGCCGGGGATGAGCCGCCTGGCGGGCAAGCGCGCGGTGATCACCGGAGCGGGACGGGGGCTCGGTCTGGCGGTGGCCGAGCTGTTCGTGAGCGAGGGCGCCGCGGTTGTCCTGGCCGACCTGGACGAGGTCGCCGTCACGGCAGCGGCGAACCGGCTCCAGGCCGGCGGCGGCACGGCGACCGCGGTGCGAGCGGACGTCGCCGCGGCCGCGGACGTGCAGGCGCTGACGGCCGCGGCGATCGAGCGCCTGGGCGGCCTGGACGTGCTGGTGAACAACGCCGGCATCGCCAGCGCCGGCAGCGTGACCGAGGTGGACGAAGCGCACTGGAACCGGGTGCTGCGGGTCAACCTCACCGGCTCCTATCTGTGCTCGCGCTACGCGATCCCGCACATGGAGCGGGCCGGCGGCGGCTCGATCGTCTGCATCTCTTCCTCGGCGGGGGTGGTCGGCAAGAAGGATCAGATCGCCTACAACGTGTCCAAGCACGGCCTGGTCGGCCTGGTGCGCTGCATGGCGCTGGACCACGCCGACGCCGGCATTCGCGTCAACGCGGTGTGTCCGGGGGCGATGGATACGCCGGCGCTCCGTGAGCTCAGCGCCGAGCAGCGCGCGGAGCTGGCCGCGCGCAACCCGCTCGGTCGCGTGGCCGATCCGGCGGAAGTGGCCCGGACCGTGCTGCACCTGGCGTCCGACGAATCGTCGTTCACCACCGGCGCGCTGTTCCTGGTCGACGGGGGCCTCACCGCGATGCTGCGAACGTTCCGGGGAGAGACCAGGGACGGGGCTTCACCGCCGGTTCGAAAGTGAAATCGTGGCAGGACGTTGGCTCATGATCGAGGAACTCCGGGAGTAGCCGCCGCGCAACTGCAGCCCGGCATCCTCTCAGCCGCCGAGGCACACCATCGACAGGCCGGCGACTCGCTCGAAGTGAGCGTCGTACGTGAGCAGCGACGCACCCGTCTGCAGGGCGTGGGCGGCGACCCAGACGTCGTTGACGGGAATCGGCGTTCCCGCCCGTCTGAGCTCGGCGGCTACCGCACCGAATCGACTGCAGGTTTCGAACGTGACCGGGACGAACGCCACGAACGGCTTGGCAAGAAAGCGTTCGAGCTGATCGAGGTTCTTCCGGTACCGCGTGCCGTGCCGGAAGCCGTAGATCAACTCGGCCACGACCGCCGCCGGCAGAAGGATCCGTGCCGCCGAGTCGACCCTGTCCGTGACCGCCGGTTCGGAGCGCAGATACCCGGTATAGGCGTTCGTGTCGAGCATGAGCCTCATCGCCAGAACTCGTCGTCCATCCGATCGAGGTCCGCTACGGCATCGAGCACGGATCGCTCGTCCTCCTCGGACCAGGTCCCACGGAACTCGCTGAGCGAGTCACCGACGGTGGGCTGCTCCCCGCTGGCGCCGCCCAGGCCGGCGCCTCTGCGCATCAGGTAGACGGCAGCCTTGTTCAGTGACGTGTCGCGACGCATCGCGACCTCGCGCAGCCGCCGTTCAAGCTCCGGTCCGAGATTGCGAACGGTCAATTGCTTCATGAGCGCCAGCCTATGGAGACCGATGACTCCTGGCAAGTCGTTTCGACTCCCAATGACTCGTGGTGTCTCCTCACGTCTGATACGTTCACGCCGTGCAGTACGACGACGAGGCGTACCGGAGGGCGATTCGCCGCGACCAGGGCTGGAACTTCTGGGTCAACGTCGGCGACCTGTCGTTCGTCACCCTGGCCGGAAGCTTCGTCTTCATCTCGACGATCCTGCCGCTGTACGCCAGCTACCTGACCGAATCGCGGGTCCTGATCGGGCTCATTCCGGCCGCCTACCTGCTCGCGTCACACGGCCCACAACTGTTCATGGCCGCGCGCGCGGAGGCGTTGGGCCGCAGGAAGCCATGGGTGGTGAAAGCCAGCGTGTTCGAACGGGTGCCGTGGCTGATCCTGGGGCTCGGCATCCTGTTGTGGCCCGAGGCACCGGGATGGTTCGCCTACGCCTTCCTGGTGGCCATGCTGCTGGCGGCCCAGGGAGCCGTCGGCATCGCCAGCCCGGCGTGGCGCGCCATGCTGGCCAACGTCATCCATCCCGACCGCAAGGGGTTGATGTTTGGGCTCGGCAGCTCCTTCGGCGGGCTGATGGGCGCTGCCGGCGCGCTGCTGGCCCGGTACATCCTGGACACCGTCGCCTTTCCCCGGTCGTTCGGCGTGTGCTTCCTGCTGGCGTTCGCGGGCCAGGCGGTCTCCTGGACGTTCCTGACCCTCAATCGCGAGCCGGAGCGCCCGCCCGACCGGCCGAGAGCGCGCCTGGGCTCCTATCTCCGGGAGCTGCCTGCGGTGCTGCGGCGGGACGCCAGCTTCGCCCGCTTCCTCATCAGTCAGGTGCTGGTGATCCTGGGCACCTTGGGGGTGACGTTCTACATCGTGTACGGACGCGAGGCGTTCGGCGTGAGCGACGCCTTCGCGGCGACCCTGACCATGGCAGCGCTGATCAGCCAGGCCGTGGGCACGCCGCTGCTCGGCTGGTGGGGGGACCGCTTCGGGCACCGGTCCGCCGCCGAGGTGTCGGCCCTGCTGTGTGCGGGCGCGGGAGTTGTCATGATCATCGCTCCCGGCGCCGCGTGGATGTACGCGGCCTTCGCCCTGCTGACGGTCTCCGACGCCGGGCTCAGGGTGGCCCGGCCCAGCCTTGCCATGGACCTGGGAGCCGGCGGCCGGGTGCCGACCTACGTGGCCCTCACCACCACGCTGCTCGCCGTCCCCGCCCTGGTGGCGCCGATTCTGGGCGGCTGGCTCATCGACCTGGTGGGTTTCCGCCCGGTGTTCGTGGCCGGCGCGGTCCTCGCCGTGCTCGGCTGGCTGCTGATGCGCACGGGCGTCGCCGACCCGCGGGTGAACCGTCGGCGGACGGCTCCACCTCAGTCTTAGTGCTCGTACTCCTCCATCAGCTCCACGTGGTTGCCGTCGGGGTCGGTGCAGAAGCAGACGCTGACCGAGCCCTCGGTGAGCTCGAAATTGACGGGACCGGAGATGAAGTGGACGCCCTTCGCCCTGAGCTCCTCGACCGCCCCCGGCAGGTCGTCGACCACCAGCGCGAAGTGGCAGGAGCCGACCGACCCGATGGGCGGCTGGTGCGGTTCGATCGGCGGCGTGTAGTACTCCAGCAGGTCGATCAGGATGTCGGGGCTGTCGGGCGCGGCCAGCCGCGTGGACTGGGCTCGAGCACCCCGGAGACCGTTCGCCTCGTCGATCTTGTCGCCTTCGAGCTGGTGGTTGTCCACCAGCCGCAGCCCGAGCTTGTCGACGTAGAACTCCAGCGCCCGTTTGGTGTCGCTGACCGTCACCGCGACGTGGTCGAATGTCCGTACCTTCATACGCCCGAGTCTACCCGATCGGCTCTACATCGCGGTCAGACCGCCGTCCACCAGGAACAGCGCTCCGGTGGTGAACGACGATTCGTCGGACGCCAGGTGCAGCACGGTGCGGGCCACTTCCGCCGGCTCGGCAATGCGGCCGAGCGGATGCCACCCCGCCAGCTTCGCGCGGTGCTCGGCTGAGAGCGAGTCCGTCATCGGCGTGTTGATCACTCCCGGGCACACGGCGTTGACCCGGATGCCGGAGTCGGCATGGTCCAGCGCCATGCAGCGGACCAGGCCGATGACGCCGTGCTTGGACACGTTGTAGGCCACCTGACCCTTCTGCCCGGTCACGCCGGAGGCCGAAGCGATGCAGACGATCGAGCCGCCGCCGGACCGCTCCATGTGCGGAACCGCGTAGCGGGCGCACAGATAGGAGGAGGTGAGATTGACCGCCAGCACTCGCTCCCAGTGCGCTTCATCCACTTCGATGACCGTACCGGCACTGGAGATCCCGGCGTTGTTCACCAGCACGTCCAGGCCGCCCAGGCGCTCGGCCGCCGCGTCCATCAGCCCCTGCACGTCGCGCGTCGAGGTGACGTCCGCGCGCAGGGCAACCGCTTCGCCGCCGGCAGCCGCGAGCCGCTCCGCCGCTGCCGAGGCGGAGCCCTCGTCCAGATCGGCAAGCACGACCGCGGCCCCCTCGCGCACGAACAGCTCGGCCACCGCCAGCCCCAGCCCCCGGCCGGCTCCGGTGACCACCGCGCGCCTGCCCTCCAGCCGTTTCATGGCCTGATCACTTTAGCTGCTGGGGCGGGATCCACGCATCATCCGTATAAGTGCCCGTAGACATGGCGATTATCATGATAATCGCCATCAGAGCCGGCGACCGGTGTCCCTACAGTGGTTTCTGGCCGTGGGAGGGTCGTATGCGCAGAGTGATCGACCCTCGCGTGACGGCGAGGGCTTGCACAACCTGACCATCCTGACTACATCTGCTTCCTGATGCAGGTTGAGGAGATCGGGACGCTGGAAGCCAAGACCAACCTCTCGGCGCTGCTGAATCAGGTTCTCGAGGGCAAGAGTTTCTACCTGACCCGCCGAGGCAAACGGATCGCGGAACTCAGGCCCGTCGCGCCGCCTGCTCGTACCCGACGCGCCGGCTTCGCCAAGGGCACCTTCACCTACATCGCTCCGGACATCGACGCGCCACTGGACGACTTCGCCGACTACCAGTAGTGACACTGCTGTACTCAGACACATCGCCACGGGCACACCGCGATGGGGATGCGATGACGGCTCCGATCACTCCGCCCAATCCGTTCTACGTGCCGCTCGATCGCGAGGTCACGCGTTCGCTGGACGGCACGTGGCGGTTCGCGCCGGACCCGGAGGACCGCGGCGAAGCCGAAGGCTGGCATCGCGCAGGCGTCGAGGGGCGGCCCTGCCCGGTGCCGGCCGCCTGGCAGTTCGTGTTCGACGACCTGCGTGACTATCGGGGGCCGGTGTGGTACGAGCGGGAGCTCACCGTTCCTGCCGAGCACGCGGGCCGCCGGATCGCCGTCGTCTTCGCCGCGGTCGACTATCACGCCACGGTGTGGGTGAACGGCCGGCTGGCCGGGACCCACGAGGACGGCTACCTGCCGTTCGCGGTGGACGTCTCCGGCCTCGTCTCCTTCGATCGGCCCGACCGGATCACGGTCCGCGCCTCGGTGCCGGAGGATCAACTGGAGATCCCCGGAGACGAGACCTCCGGCTCGCACCGGAGCGGCATCTGGCGGCCGGTGTGGATGGAAGTGACCGGTGCTACCCACTTCTGCGATCTATTCGTCGCTCCCAATCTTGACGCCGGGCGGGCCGACCTGCGCATCGGCATCACCGCGCCCACGCACGCGACGGAGCGGCTCGTGCGGTTGCACCTTCGGGCGGACGGCCCGGACGGCAGGGCGCACACCGCGGAGCAGGAGCTGGTCCTGCCGGCCGCCGGCGAACCGTTCTCGATGGAGGTCGCGACCGCACTGGCCATCGACGACCCGCGGCCGTGGACGGTCGAGGACCCGCAACTCTACCGGCTGCACGCCGTTCTCACCGAGGGCGAGCGCACCCTCGACGCCGCCTCCCGCGAGTTCGGCATGCGCACGATCGACATCGACGGCATCCACCTCCGCCTCAACGGACAGCCGATCTACCTGATGGGCGCGATGGACCCGCAGGACATCCCCGACAAGAACATCTACCTCCCCGAGTACCACGCCCCGACCGAGGACGAGATCAGAAACGAGGTGCTGCTGGCCAAGCGGATGGGCCTCAACTGCATCCGCAAGCACCACCAGATCGACGATCACCGCTACCTGCGATGGGCCGACCGGCTGGGGCTGCTGGTGTACGGGCAGCCGCCCTGCTACCGGCGGATCACCGACGCTTCGGTCCGCCGCTGGCGCCGGCTGGTCGAGGGGTGGGTGCGGCGGGACCGCGGCCATCCGTCCATGCTCATGTGGACGCTGTTCAACGCCGCGCAGGGCCTTGAGCCCATGCCCGCCGCCTACGACAAGCGGGCCGAGCACGAAAGCGCTGCGACCACTCCCGAGCAGCGCGCCGAGATCGTCCGCGCCGCCCACGACCTGGTGAAGCGCCTGGACCCGACCCGGCCGGTCATGGACACCGCAGGCGGCGAGTTCTACCGGAGCGAGGTGCGCTCGCTGATGCGCTACGGCTTCTCCGGGCCGCAGTACTACCGGCGGGCTCGCGAGCACTACCCCGCCCTGCGTGCCGACCGGGTCAGCCGCATCCCCGGCGCACGGAGCGCGCAGCCGGACCCCGATCCCAAGCCGCTCCTGGTCGGCGAGCTGGGCGGCTACATCTACTTCCCGGACCTGGACAGGTTCCGGCGGCGGTGGGGCGGACGCACACCGTGGCCGATCCTGCGGTCGGCCGGCCTGGGCTGGGGCGCGCTGGGCGAGCGCATGGCCGCCGGTTACGAGGAGCGGTTCCGCGCCTGGGGCCTTGACCAGGTGTACGGCGGCTTCGCCGGACTGGCCGAGCGGCACGACTGGTCGGCGTTCGCGGACATCAAGGACGAGGTCGAGCAGATCAGGAAGGGACCGGACGTGACCGGCTACGTGTTCACGATGTTCTCCAACATGGGCCCGTACGTGCACGGGCTGCTGGACTACGACCTGAGCCTGCGGCCGTTCCACGGCGAGCTCGCGCGTCTGAACAGTCCGGACCTGCTGATCGTCGACTGGGAGGAGCTGAATTACTGGGCGGGCCGGACGGTGCGCGCGACTCTGCTGCTGTCGCACTACGGCACCCGGCCGATTTCCGGCTGCACGGTGCGCTGGCAGCTCGACGGCTTCGAACCGCACGGCGAGGTGGCCGGCGTGTCGATGGACGCGGTGGGAGTCCGCGCAATCGGCAGCATCTGCTTCCCGGCGCCGGCAGTGGAGCGCGGAACCCGAGCGCGCCTCATCGTGGAGCTCCTCGACGCCGACGAAGTGCGATCGGCCAACTACGTCGACCTGTACCTGTACCCGGAGAGCGGCAAGCGAGCGCCACGCCGGCACCGGATCAACGTGTACCGCGCCGACCGGCAGACGCTGCAGGACGCCGGCTACGACGCTCATGACGGCATCGATCCCGGCATCCCGGTCACGGTCGCCGGGGCCTTCGACGCCCGGATCGACGAGTACCTGGGCGCCGGTGGGACGGTGCTGCTGTTCGCCGGGGACGGCACGGAAGTCGGCCCCGAGCTGGGCGTCGCGATCGGGACCGTCGGCTACGCGCTGGGCACGATGCCGGGCTGCAACTTTTGGGCGTACATCAACCCCGCCCACGGCCTGTTCGGCGCCATCCCGTACCAGAACCCACTGGGCTGGACCTTCCTGAAGGTCCTGGCCGCGCCGCCCGGCCAGGAGACCCTCCCCGGCGGTTCCGGTTCCTCCCCGCGGCTGGCCACCATGATCGGCGACCTGGAGCCGTCGGTGAAGGGCGATATCCTGATCGGCTGCTACTCCGAGTGGCTGCGCTCCCGCTCGCCCGGACGGCTGCAGGGCGAGGCCGTCCCGCGCGAAGTGGCGGCGCTGGCCGCGCGCTTCCGGTTCAAGGCCGGCCGCATCGTGTTGGTCACGCTCGACTTGCCGGCAGCCGCCGACACCGACCCGGTCGCCGCCCTCATGCTGCACGACCTGGTCGGCTACTGCTTCTCGGACTTCGCGCCCGCGACCGCGCTACCCGGTCAGGCCCGGCCGAGAGGTGCGGCGTGTTCGAGCACGTGGGCCGTCAGCGAGGGAATACCGGGTTCGTAGCGAACCGGTGGAAGCTGTCCGGGCGGGCGCCAGACGAAACCCAGGCGCTGCAGGGCGTTCAGGGCCGCATGCACCTGCCCCGGATCCGCGTGCGCAGTGAGGCCGGCGGCGACCGCGCCCTTCAACTCCTCGTAGGTCAGCGTCGGCGCTGATTGAAAGCGGGCGGCCACCGACTCGGCAACGGCCAGCCAGCCCGATTGATCCAGCTCCAAGTACCGGTCCTCGTAGTAGTCGGTGACCCTGGCGGCCACGTCCGGCCGCGCCGCGGCCGCGTGGGCGGCGGTCAGCCGGGTCGCGCCGGACGTCAGGCGCTGCTGCCACAAGGCGCGGCCCCAGACTTGGATGAAGTACGGGTAACGCTGGCTGCCCTCCACGACCGTGTCGAGCGCGTCGGCGTCGATGCCTACGCCGTGGGCCGCCAGCGGCTCGACCAGCGCGGCGCGGGCGGCCGTGGCGCCCAGTAGACCGATGCCCAGGCGGCCTTCATCCAGCCGGCTCCAGAAGGTAGCGTTCATGGCACCGAGATGCGCGGGCAGGCCTGGGGTGCCCGCCAGTACCAGCAGGAACGGCGCGTCGGCGCGCACCTGTTGACTGGCGTTCAGCAGCGTTCTGCCCACCTCCAGGTCGAGCGTATGTGCTTCGTCGAGCAACGCCGCCAGCGGCTTCCTGCGGCACCGGGCGGTCAGTTCCGCCCGCAGGTTCCTCACGCCCCCGGACGGCGGCGCCCACTCGACGGAGCCGACCGCCGCCACGCCGAGTTTCCGAGGCAGCAGCTTGGCGATTCCGGACGGCGGCGCCAGAACCTCGATCAGCGCGTCCGGAGTCGGGACGTCGGCGGGAGTCAGTTTTACCACGTCCACGTCCGGTTCGTGGTCGCGGCAGGCGCGCTCGAACCAGTTGAGCAGCACCGTCTTGCCGGTGCCGCGCGGCCCGGTCAGGGCGACGTTGTGCGGCGGAGCTCTGCCGCCGAGCAGATCCGCCAGACAGCGCGTCAACACCGCCTCCTCCCGCTCGCGTCCGGTGAGGGCCGGCGGGGTGGCGCCGTCGCCGGGAGTAAACAGGCGTTGCTGCGCTGCCTTCATGTCGGCCACGCAACGCACGGTAGCACGGCCGCATCGGAACCTGGGGTTCGTGAGCGCCCGTCATCCCTTGAGCGCGCCGATCATCACGCCCTTGATGAAGTAGCGCTGCAGGAACGGGTAGATGGCGACGATGGGCGCGATCGTCACGACGATGGCGACGTACTTCATCTGCTCGGCCACGCCGGAGTTCCGGGTGAGCATGCCCGGGGCGCGCCCCAGGCCGAGCTCCGCCCCCTGCCCCTGGATCAGGAGCTTCACCAGGAAGATCTGGATCGGCTGCTTGTCCGCGTCGAAGATGAACACCAGCGCCCAGAAGTAAGTGTTCCAGAAGCCGACCGCCGTCCACAGAGCGATGACGGCGATCACGGGCTTGGCCAGCGGCACGACGATGCTCACCAGGATGCGCGTCCTGCTGGCGCCGTCGATCAGCGCCGATTCGTGCAGGCTGTCCGGGATTGCCGACTGGAAGTAGGTGCGGGTGATGATGATGTGCCACGCCGCCACCGCGAACGGGATGATCAGCGCCCAGCGCGTGTTCACCAGCCCCAGGCTGCGGACGACGATGAAGAAGGGGATGATGCCGCCGTGAAAGAACATCGTGAAGACGATGAAGCCCATGAACAGGTGGCGGAACCGGAAGTCACGACGCGACAGCGGATAGGCGGCCAGGCAGGTCATCACCAGGTTGATCGCCGTGCCGATGGCGACGATGAAGACGGTGTTGAAGTAGAACGTGCCGATCGCCGCCCGCTCGAAGATGGCCGCGTACGACTGCAGGTAGATGCGGTCCGGCAGGAACAGCACCTGGTTGAAGAACACCGCCTCCGGCGTCGAGATCGACAGAAACAGCACGTACAGGAACGGCAGCCCCGTGACCAGCAGCGCCAGCACGGCGATGCTCCAGACGGCGGCATCGAGTCCCAGCTCCCGTTGTCTGATCGCCATCCCGCGGTGCCCTACCCGCTTCCCGTCACCAAAGGCTGGTGTCGCCGATGCGCCGCGCGAGCTGGTTGGCCCCCACCAGCAGCGCGAAGTTGATCACGGAATTGAACAGCCCGACCGCGGCCGAGAAGCTGTACTCGAGCTCGATCAGGCCCTGCCGATAGACGTACGTCTGGATCACGTCCGCCACGTCGTAGGTGGCGGGGGTGTACATCAGGATGATCTTCTCGAAGCCGACGTTCATCATGTTGCCGACGGTGAAAATCAGGATGATCACGATCGTCGGCATGATCCCGGGGATGGTGATGAAACGCATCTGCTGCACGCGGGTGGCGCCGTCGATCACCGCCGCCTCGTAGAGCTCGGAGTCGATCGAGGCGATGGTGGCGATGAAGATGATCGAGCCCCAGCCGAACCCCTGCCAGATCCCGGAGCCGACGAACAGGGAGCGGAAATAGCGGGACTCCAGGAAGAAGTTGATCTTCTCCAGGCCCAGCTCCACGAACATGGTGTTGACCCAGCCGTGGCTGACGCTCAGGAAGTTGTACATCATGCCGACCACCACCACGGTCGACACGAAGTGCGGCAGATAGCTCACCGTCTGCAGCGACCGCTTGAACCAGCGCACGCGCAGCTCGTTGATGACCAGCGCGAACAGGATCGGCGCCGGAAAGCCGAACACCAGCATCAGAACGTTGAGCAACAGCGTGTTGCGGATGAGCCGCCAGAAATAGAAAGACTGGAAGTAACTATTCAGCCGGGGCGGACGGTTTGAGGCAGGTTGGGATCATGGGGCGA
>JAPPNY010000163.1 GCA_028818385.1 Spirochaetaceae bacterium | reverse complement strand
CGCTGACGCTCTCGGACACCGCGTCACCTTCCACCATCGCGGTGTAGCCGACCGACACGCCTTCGGCGGAGCCGAACAGGTCGTTCCCTTCGAGCTCGATCATCTCGCCCGCGGTGAACATCATGTCGTCGCCCATACCGTCCTTCTTCGCGGCCATGACGGCGGCCTCGACCTCCTCGGGGGTCCTCGCCCAGACGAGCTTGCCGGTGCTCTCGCCGATGGTCAGCGTCGAGACGGCGGCCTGGGACATCTTCTCCTCGCCGTTGGCCGCGACCGTGCCGGCAACCATCGCGTCGAGCACGAGCATCTCGCCGTCGTCGAGGTCGCTGTCCTCGGTCGCCATGACCTTGACCTTCATCTCCTGCGTCCAGGGCGCCCTCTTGTTGTGCTCCGGGAACGTGACCTTCGACGGCAGGGTGTAGTCCCCCATCCCCGCGGTCGTGCCCGCGCCCATCGTCAGCATGACGTCGATGGCTTCGTGGGTGTGCTCCCGCGTCTCGGGGTCGAGCCGGATCGTGTCGGGCGGGTTCCGGTCGATGGTCAGGGTGAGTTCGATTTCCTCGCCCTCATTCACCGAATCCATCTTCGGGCTCACCATGACCATCGGCAGCTTGTGAACATCAACCACCTCGAATGTGACGCTGGCGTCCTCGACGTCCATGGATCGGTTGCGAGAGTCGATCTGGGCGTGCAACTCGAGCTCATCGTCCTCGCGGTTCCCGTCGTTCTCGTCGATGTCGACGGTGACCATGGCCTTCTGGCCGGCCGCGATGGTCTCCGACGACGGACTCACCCCGTAGGCCCGGGGAACGTCGGACCCGTCCGACTTCGTCAGATCGAAATCCACCTCGAGCGACAGGTCGACCAACGCCGGGTCCGCCGACACCTCGAACTCCTGGTCGGCGCCGCTCTCGTAGATGACGCCCTTGGTGGTCCTCTTGACCTTGATCCCCTGGGTCTCGTCGTCGTCGATGACGACGGTGTCCGTCACCAACTGGCTGTTCGACGGATTCATCGAGACGCCCATGCTGCTGTTCTGCACGTCGATGATAAACGCCTCATCTTCGGCGTCGTCGTCCTCGAGGATGTTGAGCCGATCGCTGCCCTTCGCCGCCACCCTTTCGTGGTCCCTCTTGGTCGCTGCGGGCATCTTGGGGATCTTGATCGTGATCTCCCCTGCGTTGCTGCGGAAGTCCTGGCTGCCGCCGCTGAGGTCGAGCGGTGAAAGCCAATCGGCGGGGTCCGACTTCGGCTCCGCGATGAACTCGATGACCACGGGGGCGGGGGTGCCGGTGCTGTCGTCATAGAGGTCCCGGAGCTGGCCCACGGACCACTCCACGGTCATGTCCACCTCTACGGTATCGCCCTCATCGAGGTGGAGCCTCTCCTCTCCGCCGATCCTGCGCTTCTCCACATCGCTGATGCTGATCTCCTTGATGACCGCATCGGTGGTGAGGGCACGCGGTTCCCGCGGCTCCTCTGCGTCGACCATCACCGAGAACGTGACCGTGGCGCTGTCCATCGAGTTCTGGCTGACGGTGGCTGACGTCGGCTTGTCGACGTTCACCGTCACCGTGACGGTGGCGCTTCCGGCACCCATCGCCATGATGGTCACCTCCCCAGCGTTCGAAGAGGCGGTTACCACCGAATCCATCGACGAGCCTGCGTCCGATGTGACGGTGAATCCGGTCGGCAGGTTGAACAAGTTGCCGAGGGGGATGGTGATGTCGTCGTCGCCCTCCATCCACTTGTTGTCGTCGTCGTCAACCCGATCTCGTGCGGCAGCGACCGCGGCGTCGACTTGGGCGGGGGTCTTCGTCGTGACGTTCGGCGTGGTGGTGTTGTTGATCGTGAGCGGGAGGGGTGTCCCCATCACGGTATCCGATCCGTTGTCAGCCGTCGCGCCGCTCGCTGTGAGGTTGACCACGAGCGTCCCGGCCTGGAGACTCTCCATCGCCACCGTTGTCAGCATGACACGCGCCGCCTTGGTCATGCCCGTGCCGGTGGAACCGCGGGGAACCGTGACCGATTCCGCTGCGAGCGTCCCCAGAGAGGGGTCGGCCAGCGCCAAGGCCACCTTGATATCCTCGCCCATGGGGTACCCGTCGGTGCCACGGTCCACCATGACTTCGATATAAACCTTGCCGCCTTCCTCCACCGACGTGACCATGTTGCCGCCCGTCATCGCGTCGTAGGCCATAGCGGTGATGTCGGCGGCGGCGGGCAGCTTGTGGATGTCCGTGACGCTGATGTCCAGGGTGTCCAGCGTCGCTAGCGGCACCCCCCCGTACGCTGTCACGATGATATCGTCGTCCGTCCGGTTGCCGTCCGCACGAGCCTGGATCGTGGTCATGACCGACCCGGCAGCCGCCAATGTCGTTGCGGATGCCGCGGTCAGCGTGTACTTCGACGGATCGCTGGGAGACATCCCAAAGGCAATGGCCGTGAGCTCCACCGTTTTGGGCGGGACCGCTACCAAGGTCAAAGTAGTAGCGGCGGTAGCTCCCTCCGTGATGGATGTCGCACCGCTGAGCTCGTAGCCCTGGGTCTCGGTGTCTTCGATCGTCACCGAGTGTGCGTCATCCCCAGTCGCGAGTGTCCCGCCGGCGCTGGCCGCGACGTTTACGGTGACCGCCTCGTTCTCAGCGTTGTTCGGGTCCCTACCCACGGTCCAGTCGATAGTACCGGACACGGCGATAGTGGCATCGGCAGCGCCGTCTGCCGGCCGGTTTATCGTCAGAGTATCGCTGAAGTCCCCGAAGTCTTCGGTATCGCCGTTGGTGACTGGTGCCGTACCCGTGGCGGTGACAACGGTAATGCTGACCGTCACAGCATCAGCGGTGCCGCCCGTGTTGGCAGGTACCGTGCCGCCCACCGCTATCGACACCGTGGCACCCTCATTCACCTCTTCGGGCACTGCAACGGTGATCTGCGCGGCGGCCGTACCGGCCCCCAGCGCGAATACCACGCCGAACAGCGCCAACTTCTTCAACGCCCTGCAACTGCCTCTCGCGAAAATCGCTCCTGTCCGCATGTCGCAATCTCCCCTCTTTGCCAGTCCTCTCGTAGCCGGCAGCGGCGGACAACCCAACCATCCGCCCCCTGTCGTCCGCTCGTGTCGACCATCGATCCGCATCTGCTTTACGCCTCCCGCACTCCGCAAGTGAATTGCACACGAACTGTGCTACGTCCCCGGGCGGTGTTGCCGTAAGCCGTTGTCAGTCAGCAAGTTACGCGCCTCAACGGCGTTCTCCCTTGTGAATCCGAGCCTCTGTCGCCAGCAGCGGGGGAAAACCAGACCATCCGCCCCCTGCCTCTCCCCCGTGTTGACCACCGCTCAACATCTCGTCTCAGCCTCCTGCGCTTCCGTGCCGCCTCGAGACGTTGCCAGTCAACGTCCTGGGTGACTTCGCCGACCGTCTCGCATGGCAAACCGGGATCGGATCAGAGCCGCCCCCCCGGCCTCCCGGGTCGACCGTGATGGTCAGCCGACGATCCGCATCTCTGGTGGCTCCTCCTCGACGCCCACCGCCACGATTGCGGGATCTTCGGTGGTGAATTAGTATTCACACATAACCACGGCGGTAATCGGATCAGTCCGCCCTTCGGGGGCCGGGCAATCGGCCCGGCGATTGGGTGGTCCGCCGGAAATGGCGCGGTTTTTTCGGCAGGCTGGCTTGATCCCGCCCGTGTGAACGGTGTATTACTTTAGTGTGAATTTTCCGCCAAAATACGCCGGCGAAAAAGGGGAAGAACGTGGGGCAGGTGCGAGATGATGCGGACGGACGACCACAACCGGGATCTCGCGGGCGGCACCCGCGCAACGCCCTCTCGGACGCTTTCGTGCGCACGGTGGCCGAGGCCGGCCGGTACTGCGACGGCCACGGCCTCTACCTCGACGTGCAGCCGACGGGCACCCGGAGCTGGGTGCAGCGGCTCTCGATTCGCGGCCGGCGGCGCGAGCTGGGGCTGGGCAGCTTTCCCCTCGTCTCGCTCGACGAGGCCCGCGCCCGGGCCTTCGACAACCGCCGGCTCGCCCGCGCCGGCGGCGACCCCCTGGCCGAGAAGCGGCGGGCCCGGGGGGTGCCGACCTTCGCCGAGGCGGCCGAGCAGGTGTGGGCGCAGATCAGGCCCGGATGGCGCAACCGGAAGTACGGCCGCGACTGGCTGTCGGGCCTGGCGCGGTACGCCTTTCCGCGCATGGGCCGGATGCGGGTGTCGGAGGTGACCCGCGCCGACGTCGTCGAGACCCTGGCGCCGGTGTGGCACCGGTCGCCGACGACGGCGCGGCGGCTGCGCCAGCGCCTGCACGCGGTGATGGAGTGGGCGGTGGCCATGGAGCATCGCCCATCTGGGTTCCGTTGGCGTCCAGCATCGTTCAGGTATGCCTATAAACTACTGAACAGCAGTCATTTACTGTCAGCATCCGTGGCCTGAACCGCCCGGGAAGTTCTTGCGAAATCCGCCTGCATCCCGCATATAATGCAGGGATGATTGCAGAGACGGCAGCCGCCCCGGAACCCCGCAGGACCAAGCGCCGGGGTCGCCATCCCCACAACGCCCTCGCCCCCGCCTTCGTCCGCAACGCACCGCCAGGGCACCACATCGACGGCAACGGACTCTACCTCTACGTCCAGTCGACCGGCGCCCGTAGCTGGATCCAGCGCCTCGTCATCCGCGGCAAGCGCTGCGAGCTCGGACTCGGCTCGGCCGCGCTCGTCTCGCTCGCCGAGGCGCGTGATAAGGCCGTCGCCAACCGCAAGCTCGCACGCTCCGGCGGCGACCCGCTCGCCGACAAGCGCCGCCTCCAGAGCATGCCCACCTTCGCCGAAGCCACCGCCTCCGTGGTCGAGCAGAAGCAGGCCGGCTGGAAGAACGCCGAGCAGGTCCGGGCGTGGCGCAACAGCCTCCGACGCTACGCCTTCCCGCGCATCGGCACGCAGCCCGTCTCCGAGGTCACGTCCGCCGACGTGCTGGCGATTCTCTCGCCCATCTGGTACACCAAGCCCGTCATCGCCAAGGCCGTCCGGCAGCGCCTCCACGCGGTGCTGGAGTGGGCCATCGCGATGAATCTCAGGAACGACAACCCGGCCGACAGGGTGCGCCCCGTGCTCGGCCCGCAACGCGGCGTCGTGACGCACATGCGGGCGCTGCCGCACCGTGAGGTCGCCGCGGCTCTGGCGGCGGTGCGGGCATCCCGCAAGCAAGCGGTCGACAAGCTGGCGTTCGAGTTCCTGGTGCTCACGGCGGCGCGCTCGGGGGAAGTCCGCTTCGCCGCGTGGGACGAGATGGACTCGGCCGGCCGCGTGTGGACGCTCTCGGCGGCCCGGATGAAGATGAAGCGCGACCACCGGGTTCCGCTGTGCAGCCGCGCCGTCGGCATCCTCGACGAGGCGCGGACTCTTGGCGGCGGCGGTGCGCTGGTGTTCCCTGCCCCGGGTGGGGGAGCGCTGGATGTCCAGCGGCTGCGCCGGCTGCTGAAACGCTGCGGCATCAGCTGCGTTCCGCATGGCTTCCGCTCGTCGTTCCGGGACTGGGCGGCCGAGGAGACGGACCATCCGCGCGAGGTCATCGAGGCGGCGCTGGCGCATGTGGTCCAGAACCAGGTCGAAGCCGCCTACGCCCGGTCGGACCTGTTCGAGCGTCGGCGGCGGCTCATGAACGATTGGGCCGACTACCTGGCGGAAACCAGCCCCGAGCCTCCCGGCGCCGAAGCAGCGAAACGGGGGCGTCGCCGGCATCGAGAGCGCTGACCACGACCGAACCGATGCGCTCCCCGCCTCTCCCGGCCTGACCTGCACGCGCCCAACGAGTCGGCCGGAGGTCGCGGCTCGTTGCAGCATGGTACAGATCGAGCGGGATCGAGGTCGGCTTCGACGTACTGGCGGGTGGTCGCGGTGTCCTCGTGGCCGAGCCAGAGGGCGATGACGGTGACGTCGTCCCGTATGTAGGCGTTGTACTCGTAACGCAGCCCGTAGTTGACTCCGGACTGGAGCAGATGCATCGCGGTCGTGTGGCGCAGCGTGCGGGGCGAGATCCGTGGTAACGGCAACATGAAAAAGGACCGAGGTATAACCGAAAGTTGTGGATCGCGGCGTGAGGCAGGTGGCGTACCCTTC
>JAPPNY010000068.1 GCA_028818385.1 Spirochaetaceae bacterium | reverse complement strand
GCCGGCAGACGGCGAGCCGGGGGCGGGCCGCGCCCCCCCCGCCGGGGCCCCGGGGGGGGCCCGCCGCGGGGGGGGGCCCGGGCGGGGGCGGGGGGCCCCCCCCCCCCCCCCCCCCGGGCGGATGGCGATTGCGTCGAAGGCTTCCCGGTTGCGGCGTATGGTGATCTCGTCGCCCACGCCGCCGGCGACCACGTCCCAATAGTCGGTCGCCAGCCGCTCCTCGGCCAGCCGCTCCAGGTCGTACAGTGTGAGCGGATGGTAGAAGCGCTTCATCGAGGCTTACCGAGCCACGACCTGCCGGGTGCCGGTGTCGGAGGCGCGCTCCAGCGCGTCGATCAGGCGGTGCAGGTCGAGCGCCAGCTCGAAGTCGGGCTCTGCTGGTGCGCCTGAGCGGATCGCCTCGGCGTAGTGGCTCCAGATCTGCGCCACGCCGAACGGGCGGTCGCGCTCGCGGCTGTGCAGCACGCGGGTGAGCCGGTCCGGGACCGGCATCTCGGCCAGCCGCTCATCGCCGCGGCCGCCGACCATGAGCTTCAAGTCTCCGAAGCGTTCGTCGGCATGGATGGCGGCCGTCTGCTCGCGACCGTAGATCTCGAACCGGTAGCCGCCAGGGTGCCACGGCACGCTGTGCTCGTAGGCCAGCACGGCCGTGCCGGCGTCGGTCGAGCCCTGCATGAACACCGTGTCCGGCGCGGTGGCGTCGATCGTCCTGCCGGTGTCCTGCTCCAGCCACCGTGGCGCCTGCGTGCGCCACACCCCCGACACGTCGCGGATCGGCCCGAAGCAGTGGTAGACGGGCTCGATCAGGTGGCCGAAGCCGATGGTGCCGTTGTGCGCTCCGTTCCTGGCATCGGCCCGCCAGCTCGCCTGTGACTCCTTGTCGAGCAGGCCGCCGCCGCAGGAGCCGATCTGGATGGCCAGCACCTCGCCGAAGAAGCCCTCGTCTGCCAGCTCCTTGAGCCGGCGGTAGATGGGGGCGTGCCGCCCCTGCAGGCCGATGATCGACGTGCCCGGCGCCGTGCGCGCGGCGGCCGCCATCGCCTCGGCCTCGGCCAGGTTGGCGCCGAGCGGCCACTCGGTGTAGACGTGCTTGCCGGCCGCCAGCGCCGCCATGGTCGGCTGGTAGTGGCGGGGCGCGCGCACCGACACCACGACCACCTCCACGTCCTCACAGGCGATGAGCTCGCGGAAGTCGGCGAAGTGGTGGCGGGCGCCGTAGATCCGCGCCGACTCGCGCGCGGTCTCCTCACGGGTGGTGCAGACGGCCGCCAGCTCCAGCTCCTCTTGCATGGCCAGGATCGCCGGCAGGTGGCCGCGCTTGGCCCAGCTCTGCGTGGGGTTGGCGCCGATCACGCCGATGCGCAGCCGGTCGGCCATCAGGCCGCCACCTCGGCGAGCATGACGTAATGCAGGTTCTTGGCGCGCTCGTCGCCGAACCACAGGTGGCCGCCGGCCCAGGTGAGCCCGTGCGGCTCGGTGCCGTCCGGGGAGGGCGCAGCGGCGAGCACCGCGCCCGACTCGGGGTCGATCCGGTGGATGGTGCGGCTGTCGGTATCGGCGCTCCACAGCTCGCCGGCCCGCCACTCCAGCCCGTGCGGGCGGGTGCCGGGCGACGGGAAGCCGCCGGTGACGCGGCCGTCCGCCGGGTCGACCCGGTAGAAGCGGTCGGTGACCGGACAGCTCGTCCACAGGTGCGATCCGTCCCAGGTGACGCCGTGGCACTTCGGCGCCGGCGCCGGGATCGAGCGGCGCACCGTGCCGTCGGCCGGGTCCAGCGCGTACAGCTTCAGGTGGTACGGGACGGATACCCAGAGCGAGGAGCCGTCCCACGCCAAGCCGGCCGGAATGCTGTCGACCGGACGGAAGGAGCGCACCGACTTCCCGGTCGCGGGCTCGATGCGCTCGATGACGAAGCTGTCGCAGTCACAGCTCCAGAGGTGCGATCCGTCCCAGGTCAGCCCGTTGGGGCCGCCGGAGCCGCCGACCGGCAGGGTCCGGGCGATCGTGGCCCGGAGCTGCACCACGCCCGCTCAGCCGCGCAGGCGCGCGAGCAGGACGCTGCGGAGCTGGCCGGCGACGATCCGTTCCTCGCCCTCGGACAGCACGTGCGGGCCGACGAACACCTCGCGATCGCCCTCGGATCCCACCAGGATGCGCGGCGAGCCCTTGTCGAGGTCCTCGACGATCTGTTCGGCGGTGGCCGGGAAGTCCTCGCCCAGGGTGATGAACAGCCGCACCAACTGGTAGTTGTCGTACGGCACCGGCTCTGACGAGACGTGCGGGATGTCGTCGAGCTGCTCCTGGATTACCCCCATGCGGCGGTGGTACTCCGCCAGCCGCTCTGAGTGGTCGGTGTTGAACCAGACGTCCAGCGCGACCGCCAGGGCCACCACCTGCTGCCGGTCCAGCTTCATGCCGCGCCCGAAGGCGTAGCCGCTGCCGACCGGGACCTCGTCGTTGGCGATGCTGCCGGAGAAGTCGAGCTTGCGCAGCGGATCGATGTACTTCCTGCGGCCGGTCACCATGCCGGTCGAGTGCGAGCTGCCGAAGTACTTGCCGCCGAAGCAGACCATGTCGGCTGCCTGCGCGATCCAGCGGAAGTGCTCCAGCGGGTAGATCTGGGCGGCGGCGTCGACGATCACCGGCACGTCGTGGCGCCGGCCGATGGCGACCACGTCCTCCAGGGGAAGGTCGCCGGTCCGCGGCGGGAACAGGTAGCCGGCCGGTTGCGAGAAGGGGTGGGCGATGGCGACGGTGTCCTCGCCGATGGCCGCCTCCAACTCCTCGGCGGTGCAGCCGTCATCGCGGCCGACCGGCACCAGCCGGCCGCCGGCGAAGGTGAAGCAGGGCTGCACCCAGTAGCGGTGCTGGCGCTGGATCAGGACCTGGTTGTTGCTGCCGGTGGTGTTGGGCAGGCGCGCCATCTTGGCGCCGTCGTCGCGGGTCATGGCGATCGCGGAGCTCAGGATGATCGCGGCCGCGCAGCCGGAGGTGGGGTGCGCGGTCTCGCAGCCGAGCAGGTCGGCGATGTAGTCGCCGGTCTTGCTCATGAGGTCGGCCATGTCCGTCCAGCCGCGGCCGGCCTCGTCCATCGCGGCTCGGACCACCGCCGACGGCGAGGATCCGCCGAACGCGGTCGAGTTGCTGCGCGCGTTGAGAATCGGCACGACGCCGAGCTTCTGGTAGACGCCGCCCTCGGCGAGGCGCGGCAGGCCGTTGGCACCTGATGCAGACATGCCGGTCAGGGTATCCAAGCCCCGCGCGCAGGTCCATCACGCCGCCGTTCGGGCATGCGCCGGAGCCGGTCGCCACGGCGCGGCTCTGCTGGCATCATCGGCGCGGGATGCAAGCCGCGCACGTCACCGCTCCCGGCCGGGTGTCGGTCGTGGAGGTAGAGGAGCCGCAGGCGCGGGCCGACCATGCCGTGGTGAGGGCGGAGATCGTCTCCATCTGCGGCAGCGACCTGAAGGCGGTCTACAACCTGCCTGCCGGCGACTATCCGCTGGTGCCGGGGCGTAGCGGCCACGAGGTGATCGGCGTCATCGAGCAGGTCTCCTACGGCTCCAGGGTGGTGTTCCCGTTCGAGGCGGGCGAGCGGGTGCTGGCCCTGCCGCGTGCCCAGGACGGCATGGCAGAGCGCTTCCTGGCGCCCGTGGATCGCGTGTTTCGAGTCCCGGAGTACCCGGTTCAAGAGATGGTGATGGCGCAGCCGCTGGCCACCGTGATCAGCGGTATGCAGAAGCTCACCAACGTGATCGCCGGCGACGTGGTGGTGATCGGCCAGGGCGGCATCGGCCTGATGTTCGATTCCCTGCTGCGCCGAATGGGCGCGCGGCGCGTGGTCGGCGTCGAGCTGATGCCGGCGCGCCGCCAAGTGGCGGAGCGCTTCGGCGCCACCCACGTCGTCGACGGCACGGCCGACGACGTGGCCGACCGGATCCGCGACGCGCTCGACGGCGGTCTTTCCGACACCGTGATCGACGCCACGGGGGAGCCCGAGGCGATAAACCTGTGCGCGCGGGTGGTGCGCAGCCGGGGCGAGATCCTGTTCTTCGGCGGCCTGAAGCAGAGGACGTTCACCTTCGACTTCTTCTCCTTCCACAGCAAGCAGCCGGAGACGCGCTTCTCCGGTGCGGGCGGCAGGCCGCTGTTCGAGCTGGCGATCGACCTGATCGCCCGCGGCGACGTCCCCGTGGACGGCATCATCACCCACCGCTATCCGCTGGCCGAGGTGGCGCTGGCATACGATGCCGCGCACGATCGCGCCCACGACTGCATCCGCGTGGCGGTCGAGCCTGAATGTGAGGAGTCATCATGATCGAGATCCCGGTCGCGCAGCCCAAGAACGGCGTCACGCTGGAGGACTACGGCATCGTCCCGCCTGCCGAGGTACGGGAACTGATCGCGTACGTGCTGCTGTCGGAGGACGAGATACAGCGCAGGGTGGACGAGCTTGCCGAAGAGATCGGCAGGATCTATGGGAAGGGGGAGGAGCTCATCCTGTTGCCGATCCTGACCGGAGCCGTCTTCCTCGCCACCGACCTCGGCAGGGCCCTGGCCAAGCGAAGCTCGCTGAACATCAAGTACGACCTGACCAAGGCGTCTTCCTACGAGAGCAAGACGCAACAGGAGATACGGATTCAACTGGAGCCCGTCGGCGTCCGGGGCAAGAGCGTCCTGTTGCTCGATGACGTGCTGGACCGGGGAACCACCATGGCGACCCTGCGAGCCAAGCTGGAGGAGTGGGGAGCCAAGGACGTAAGGGCGTGCGTCATGTTCAACAAGCTGCCGAAGGACCCCGACCAGGAGGTGCTGGAGAAGCGCCGGGCGGCCAGTCCCGAGTTCGTCGGCTTCGAGATCCCCGTGATCGACGGCGAGAGTCCCTGGATCGGCGGCTACGGCCTGGACTCAACCAGCACCTACCACCTGCGGCACCTGCCCTGCCTGGTCGCGATCAAGTAGCGTCAGGTCTGGTACGGTCGATCATGTGACGCGGCATGTCGACGCAGCCGCAGGGATCAGCGGGGCCTGCGCTGCCGTTCATTCCAGTAATCGCGGAACGATCGCAGCCGCGGAAGCGTCTCACGGTCCTTTGCCCGGTTCGATGCCTCCTTGCTGGCGATGATGTCATCGAGCGAGCAGACCGGAAACCCTTCGACGTCGACGCGCCGCTCGAACGCGTCCCGGAATCTCTCGATGCCATCGGGCGCGAAGACGAGATCCAGATCGAACGGACCACTCTTGAGTTGCACGAAGTCCTTTCCACGGACGATCTCTTGTGCTTGGTCCGCGGTCAACGAGAACCCGAGCTCTCGGAGCGCATCCACCAGCGACCGACCGTTGGCGGCGTCCTTCTCGACGAACAGATCGGCATCCTGAGTCGTGTCCGGAAAACCGAGCAGGATGGCACCCGACTTGCCGATGAACAGGTAACGGACGCCGTGCCGCTCCAGGGCGTCCCGTATCTCCTCAGCCTGTCGGTACTCGAACGCGGCCATAGCCCAGCCAGTCAGGCAGTTCCCGCTCGCACCACTGACGATACTCCTCCATCGTGTCGAACGATCGGTAGTCCGCATCGTCCAACACGGGCTTGTAGGTGCGGATGAAGGAGTAACGCCATCGCACGGCCAGCGGCCGGCGTGCGGCGGCCTCGAACTCCGCGAAGAGAGCGGGATCGATGCGCGCCATGGCACCAATGTAGGCGCAGCCTGAGTCGTCTACAAGCGCATTGCTGAGGAGCTTACATGAGAGAACAGGATTTCAACGAGTTGGTGACGAGCATCCATGAAGCAGGTGAAGTCAAGCGTGGGATCCGGAAGCCGTCGCGCATGTTCGAGATCAGACCGGTTGATATCAAGGCGGTCCGACGTAAGCTTCGGCGCACTCAGTCCGAGTTCGCGCTCATGATCGGAGTAAGCGTATCCACGCTTCGGAATTGGGAGCAGGGGCGCCGCACTCCCGACGGACCGGCTCGAGTACTGCTGAAGGTCGCTTCCGAGAATCCTGAAGCAATCGAACAGGCCCTGCGACCGTAGACGTTCCCCGGACCCCGAACCTTGGCCCGCTCGGCGACAGAGAACGCGACGCCGCGTTCCGTCTGAGCCGGGCCTATGCCTCGACGTTGCAGACGTCGAAGGCGTGCTTCAGCGCGGGGACGATATCGCCGGCCGGGACGAACTCGTGGCCGACGTAGCCGTCGTAGTCGGTGGCGGCGATCGCCTTGCAGATACCGCGGTAGTTCAGCTCCTGGGTGTCGTCCAGGTCCTGGCGGCCGGGGTTGCCGGCCGTGTGGAAGTGTCCGATGTGGGGGAGGGCGCGCCGGAGGGAGCGGATCACGTCGCCTTCCATGATCTGCATGTGGTAGATGTCGAACAGCAGCTTGACGCGCGGAGACCCGACCATCTCGCACAGCGCGATGCCCCAGTCGGTGCGGTCACACAGGTAGCCGGGATGATTGATGCGTGAGTTCAGCAACTCGACGTTGACGTTGACGCCGGCGTCCTCGGCGATCGGAGCCACGCGGCGCAGGACGCGGGCGCACTCGACCATGCCCTCCAGGTCGCTCTGGCCGTCCAGCCGGTTGCCGGCGAAGGCGATCACGTTGGGGACGTCGTTGGCCGCGGCCAGATCGATCGTCTCCCGCAGCTCGCTGACGATGCGGTCGTGGTTGGCGGGGTTGTTGCTGCCGTTCTCGAGCGTCCCGTGGCCGCACGTGCTCACCATGCGCAGCCCGTGCTCGCGGGCGGTGGCCACGACCTCGTCGAAGTCCTCCTCTCCGGACGCTCCGCCGCCACGGCGTCCCCACATCTCGATCGCGGCGTAGCCGATCCCGGCCGCGTGCCGGCACAGGTCGCCGAGCGGAAGGACGGCCGTCCCGAAGATCGGGAACGCGATGGACTGCTTGATCTTCATGGTGTTTCCCTCATGCGTAACGCGGCGCTGCTCGCGCGAACCCTATCAGCACCGTGAACCGCTCGCATACCGCCGCTGCCTCGCCTCTGGAGTCGCGAGCGGGACTGCCGGCCAGCACCTGAGCGCCGGGCCCTCGCGCCGTGGGCTTGACACCGATCGCCCATGACCATAGATTGACAGTGTACCAGTGAAGTAGTACACTGGTTGCATCGATCACGGAGGAGGACGGAATGGTTGAACTTGAAGAAGTCGCGTTCGGGTACGGCAGAAGGGGCCGGCTGTTCGAGGGGCTGGACCTGGCGCTTGCGCCCGGCAACGTCTACGGGCTGCTCGGCCGCAACGGCGCCGGCAAGACCACGTTGCTGAACCTGATGTCGGGACTGCTGTTCCCCAAGGCGGGCAGCGCCCGCGTCGCCGGCGAGGAGGTGCGCCGCCGCACGCCGACCTTCCTGCGCGAGCTGTACTTCGTGCCGGAGGAGTTCCACACGCCGGCGCTGTCGGCGCGCGCGCTGGTCAGGCTCTACGGCGTGTTCTATCCGCGCTTCGATCACGCCGCGATGGAGCGCTACCTGGCCGAGCTGGAGATCGATCCGGAGCAGCGCATGACCGCCATGTCTTACGGGCAGAAAAAGAAGGTGCTGCTGGCCTTCGCGGTGGCCAGCGGGTGCCGGCTGCTGCTGCTCGACGAGCCGACCAACGGGCTCGACATTCCGGCCAAGAGCCAGTTCCGCCGCCTGCTGGCCGGCGCGGCGGCCGACGACCGGGTGATCGTCGTCTCGACCCACCAAGTCCGGGACCTGGAGCACCTGATCGACCCGATCCTGATCCTGGAGCAGGGGTCGATCGTCTTTCAGCACACGGTGGAGGAGATCTCGGCTGCGCTGGCGGTGCGCGAGGCGGGTCCCGTGGGAGCCCCAGGCAACGGTCACGCCATCTACGTGGAGCTCAGCAGCGGCACCGGCGGCGCGCACGCCGGCCGCGCCCTGGTGCCCGCGGAGCGCGGGGGACCGTTGTCCGAGTCGGCCATCGACCTGGAGCTGCTGTTCAACTCGGTGTGCGCCGATCACCGGCGCGTCGAAGCGGCGTTCGTCCAAGCGGACACGGACGAAAGGAGCGAGTGATGTACCGGAGCAACGTATTCTCGGTGGCGCGGGCCTGGCACGCGCTGCGCGCCGATCTCCATCAGCAGAGCCGGGCGGTCCTGGTCGGGACGGGTGCGGCGGCGGCGGTGATCCTGATCGCCAACGTGTTCTCGCCGGAGCCCACGGGCTCCGAGTTTCACGCGGCGCTCTTTCCGCTGGCGCTCGTCGCCGGTGGTTTCCTGTTCACCAGCACGCTGTTCGCGGAGCTGCCGGACAAGCCGCGGGCGCACGCCTACCTGACGCTGCCGATCTCGACGATTGAGCGCTGGGCCGTGCGGGTTCTGCTGTCCATCGTCGGCTACGCGGCCGTCGCCCTTGCCGGCTATTTCCTGGTGACCCTGCTCGGGGCCGGCCTCAGCCAGCTCATCCGCGGATGGTCGCACCCCATCTTCGCGCCGTCGATGGACGATTGGCGTGTTGTGCTGGGGTACCTGGTGACCAGCTCGCTGTTCCTGTTCGGGGCGGTGTATTTCCGGCGCTGGAACGCGCTGAAGGTGGTCCTGTCCCTCGCTGGGATAGCGCTGGGGTTGGTGCTGATCGCCGTGGGACTGGCGTACTTGCTGTTTTTCGAGTTTCGCGGCGACGTGCACCTCATGGTGGAAACTGCGCCGCAGATCGGGGAGGCGCTCGAAGCGGGCGCGAAGGTCTTCTTCTGGGGGGGCATGGGGCCGCTGTTCTGGTTCCTGACCTGGCTGCGCCTGAGCGAGACGGAAGTCTGAGCATGGAATTCACCCAACCGCAGGCCATCTATCTGCAGATCGGCGACTACATGTGCGAGAACATCCTGCGGCGCGTGTGGCACGGCGGGGACCGCATCCCCTCCATCCGCGAGCTGGCGATGGACGTGCAGGTGAACCCGAATACGGTCACCCGGACGTACGCCTACCTGCAGGATCAGGGAATCATCTTCAACCGCCGCGGCATCGGCTACTTCGTGGCCGACCGCGCCTATCACGAGGCGCGCGAGCTGAAGCGCCGCAGCTTCATCGACCGCGACCTGCCGCACCTGTTCAAGACCATGGATCTGCTCGGCCTGGAGCTGAGCGATCTGGAACCACACTACCGCGACCGAAGCCGCTCTTCGGCGCGCACTGAAGAAGGAGTCATCTGATGTATACGAATCGAATATTGGCGACCTCGGGAGTCGTTCTGGTCCTGCTTACGGCAGGTGTCATGGTGGCGATCCGCGTGTTCGCGGCGCCGGTCCGGGACGTCGGAGATGGGCCTGACGCGGATCGGCGGATCGAGGTAGAGGGGTTCGCCGTCCTGGAGCTGAGCGGCGGATGGGACCTGCAGCTTACGCAGGCCGACGAGTATAGCGCGGTGCTGGCCGGTGACCGGGAGTTGCTCGACACCGCCAAGGTGTCGACCGCCGACGATCGGCTCAGCATCTACCTGCATGAAGATGTCGATGAGGACCGGACGGTCCGGATCACGATCACCGCGCCGGCGATCGAGGCGCTGAGCCTCGCCGGGGCCGTGAACGGCACGGTCGCCGGCCTCGATGCGTCAGAGCTTACGGTGCTTGCGGAGGGCGCGATCAACCTGATCTTCGAGAACAGCACCATCGGTGACCTGACGCTGCAGACCGCGGGCGCCGCCAACATCGACCTGGAAGAGTCGCTCGTCGAGAACGCCGTGCTCAGCCTGGCCGGCGCCAACCAGCTCCGGCTCACCATGGACGGCGGATCGCTGACCGGACGCGTCGAAGGCGTCGGCAACGTGCGCTACTCCGGTGAGACGAACAGCGTGAACGTCGATACCGACGGGATCGTGAGGGTTCGACGCAGGTAGCGGTCGGAGCTGGCCAAGGGAGTTGGGAACATGACGGATGAACCAATCATTCAGACCGACGGTCTGACCAAGCGTTTCGGAGAAATCACGGCGGTGGACGACCTCTCGATGGAGGTGCGGCGTGGCCATATCTACGGACTGCTGGGACCGAACGGGTCCGGCAAGACCACGACGATGGGGATGCTGCTCGGCGTGCTGAGGCCGACGTCGGGCAGCTTTCGACTGTTCGGCTCGATCGCGCGGCACCGGGAGGCGCTGCGCCGCATCGGGGCCGTCATCGAGAGCCCGGCCTTCTATCCGAACCTGTCGGGGCGGGAGAATCTCGAGTACTTCCGTCTCATCTCCGGACGCGGTTCGTCGGCCGACGTCGACGACGTGCTCGAACAGGTGGGATTGGCGGGCCGGGGCGGCGACCGCTTCCACACCTACTCGCTCGGGATGAAGCAGCGGCTGGGAATAGGCTACGCCCTGCTGGGCGACCCGGAGCTGGTATGTCTGGACGAGCCCACCAACGGCCTGGACCCGGAGGGCATGATCCAGGTGCGCGAGTTGATACGGAGCCTCGGCGACGGCAGCAGGACCGTGCTGCTGTCGAGCCACCTGCTCCACGAGATCGAACAGGTCTGCGACCGCGTCACCATCATCTCGAAGGGAAAGCTGGTGGTCCAGGGCGAGGTCGCCGAACTGGTCCGTGCGGGCAGGGACGAGCTGGTCCGCGTGAAGACCACCGACGACGGGAAGGCGCGCGCGATACTGTCGGCGCTGGACTGGGTCGGCGAGGTGGGAACGACGGAGGATGGCGCGCTTTCCGTGGCGGCGCCTGTCGACAGGTCGGGGGAGTTGGTGGCGGCCATGAGCCGCTCCGAGGTCTACGTCACCGAGATGGCGCCCGTCGGGAGGTCCCTCGAACAGTATTTCCTGGAAGTAACGGGAAGCGAGTGATGGAGAGGACACCAATGATGACTCACGTTCTGACACTGACGAGAGGAGAGTGGTACAAGCTGCGCAAGCGGCTGATACCCTGGATACTGCTGGGCATCATCGCCGCCATTACGCAGGGCGTCTTCTGGATCGGCTATGTCAGCTACTACCCAGGCGCCGATTCCGTAGCGGCAGCGGGGACCGGCGCCGCGGCTCCACCGAGCGGCGAAGGAGTCTCGGTAAGCATAGGTCTGAACGGAGGCAGCGTAGGCGCGGGCGGGTTCACGCTGCCGTTCAGCATCAGTCGCATGGCCGGGCAACTCCCCATGATCTTCGTCATCCCCATCATGATCCTGGCGGCTACGGTCATCGGGGTGGAGTACGGTCTGGGCACGCTGAGGGCGACGTTGACCCGAGGGGCCGGACGCTGGCAGTTGCTCAGCGCGAAGGTCGTCACGCTCTTGGCTGCCGGTAGCGCCGGAATCATCGTCATGGCCGCGCTCGTCGGCATTGCCAGCATCGTCGCGGGAATCTTGCCGCCCGCCGCGGAGGGACCGCTCGTGGCTGGCGACGCGGCGGCATGGATGGCGGTGGCAACAGCGCTGGGCAAGGCGGTGTACGCCCTGGCGCCGTACCTCGCGTTGGCCGTGTTCCTGACGGTGGCGACCGGGTCCAACGCACAGGGCATGGCGCTGTCGATGGGCTACTTCCTCTTCGAGCTGTTGATCGCTCCCGCGCTCGCCGGAATAGCCGGATGGTTGGGGAACGTCCTGGACGTAACGCTCCTGGGCTCCAACGTTTCCGCGTGGATGGGCGCGGCGTTCGCGGCGGAAAGCGCCCGGGCGTTCTTCGTCATGCTGGCATACACGGCGGTCCTGCTTGGCGCAGCGCTCTGGGTCTTCCAGCGCAGGGACGTGCCCGGCGCCAAGGGGGAGTGAACAGGAAGTGACAGGAACGGTAGTCGTGCGCTCGATTCTGAGAGCCGACGGTTCAATCGGCATGAACCACGCGCGCGCGGTAGTTTCGTGCTGCCGCGCGCGCGGGGTTGGGGCTGGGCGTCGAGAGCTGCGGCGAACACCTCGGCATCCTCCCGCGTCAAGACGTGCCGGGACTGCAGGTCAAGCACACGCGTAGCTTCTCGCTCGATCGCCGCGCGCAAGAACACCGACTTGTCCATCGGCTCAGCCACCGGCCACCTCGAACGCCGTCACGTTGCGCGTCTTGCGGCTGAACTCGACCCCGATCAGGTGGATCGGTTCGCCCCGGCCCCGGTATTTGTCAGCGTACCCACGCTCACGCAACTGCGCCAGCGCCGACCCCGGCGGCGCAAGCTCCACGACCTTGAACTCGAACAGATACACGTGCCCGCCGGCGCGCACCGCCATGTCCAGCCGGCCGTGGCTGCTCGACTCTTCCACCACGATATCGTAGCCGAGCGCCGCAAAATAGGAGTAGAACACGCTCGCGTAATAGCCCTCGTAGTCGGCGATTGAGTTGTTTGTGTACCACTGATAGGGAATGCTCGCGAAGAAGGCGTGAAACAGCTCCTGCAGCCCCGCGCAGTCGTGCGCCGCAAGCAGGCGTGCCAGCCGCATGCTGTTCATCGTCTGCTGCCCGGCGTCCTTCACCAGGCGGCGCAGCAGCACCCGGTTCAGGCTCTGGCGCACCTCCCGGTTGGGATAGCCCAGCCGGTACAGCGCTTGCCCCCCCAGCTCCTCTTCCGCCGTGATCGTCAGATAGCCGGTCTGGAACAGCAGCGCCTCGGTGCCGATGTGGCCCACGTCGAACGCGGAAAGCAGATCTTCCGTGCCCACCATGTCGTCCAGTGACACCGAGGAGACGCGCCGCTCAAGGAGCGTCTCCATCAGAAACGCCGGCGTCCCGGTCTCGAACCAGTGCGCCTTGAACTCGCGGCTGTCGAACAGCAGCAGCACGTCGTACGGGTTGTACACCTGCTCCGTACCGCGCCAGCGATAGCCATTGTACCACTCGCGCACCTGCTCACGATCCAGGCCGTCCAGCTCCGGCGTGAACACCGTGTCCAGGTCACCTTCCGTGTAGCCGCAGATCGCCGAGTAGCGCCGATCCAGCGTGATGTCGGTGAGGTTGTTCAGGTCCGAGAACACGCTGACCTTGGTGAACTTGCTCACGCCGGTCAGAAAGGTGAAGTGAACGTGCGCTTCCGCGAACTTGACGTTCGAGTACAGGCTGCGTAGGAATCGTCGATTGGCGTCGGCGATCTCCGGATCTCCCAGCGCGTCCAGGATCGGCTTGTCGTACTCGTCGACCAGCACCGCCACCCGCTGTCCTGACTTGCGGTGCAGCGCCTCCAGCAGGAACCCCAGCCGCTCCGGTCCGGTGGTGTCGGTCGCCACCTGTTCCTGGCGCTCGATGCGAGTCAGTTGCGCCGTCACGTTGCGGCGCAACCCTTCCGGATCCACATAGTCGCCGCCGCTGAAGTCGAGCCGCACCACCGGATGGCGTACCCAGTCCCGGCCACCGTGAATATGGAGCCCCTCGAACAGATCCTCGCTGCCCTCGAACAGCTCCTTCAGCGTGTCCAGGAACAGGCTCTTGCCGAACCGCCGCGGGCGCGACAGGAAGTAGTGGGTGCCCTCGGCGAGCAGGCGCTCGATGTAGGGCGTCTTGTCCACGTAGTAGCAATTCTCCTCGCGGAGCTTGCGGAAGGTCTGCACGCCGATGGGCAGTCTGCGCCTGTCCACCGGCTGATCGTAGCCGGTCAGCCGGCGGCCGCTCAAACTGACAGGCTCATGTCAGTGCCCCGTCCGCGTACGCGCCGCCACGTGGCAGGCGGCGAAGCGGTCGTCACCCATCGGCGTGAGCAGAGGCTCGTCCGTGCGGCAGACGTCCTCGCTATACGGGCAGCGCGGATGGAACGAGCAGCCCGGCGGGCGGTGCGCCGGGTCGGGGATCTCTCCCTCCAGCATGACGCGTTTGCCGGCCCGATCGGGGTCGGGGACCGCCGAGAGCAGCGCCTCCGTGTACGGGTGCAGCGCGCGCGTGAACAGCTCCTCGGTGGGGCCGGTCTCTCCCACCGTCCCGAGATACATGACGATCATGTGGTCGCTCATGTGGCGGACGACGTGCAGGTCGTGAGAGACGAACACGTACGCCAGGTCACGCTCGGCCTGGATGCGCAGCATCAGGTTGAGGATCTGCGCCTGCACGGACACGTCGAGCGCCGAGGTCGGCTCGTCGGCCAGGATCAGCTTGGGGTCCAGGGCCAGCGCGCGCGCCAGCCCGATGCGCTGGCGCTGGCCGCCCGAGAACGCGTGCGGGTAGCGGTTGATGTGGTCGGGATTGAGGCCGACCACGGCCAGCAGGGTGCGCACGCGCTCGTCGACCTGCCGCCGGCCGCGCGCCGTGCCGCTCAGGGTCAGCGGCTCGGCGACGATGTCGCGCACCGGCAGGCGCGGGTTCAGCGACGAGTCGGGGTCCTGGAAGATCATGCGCATGCGCTGCCAGACCTGCCGTTGCTCCGGCCCCTGTACGTGCGTGATGTCCTCCAGGTCGTCATGCACGCGGAAGCGGAGCACGCCGCTGTCCGGCTCGAGGATGCGAATCAGCATGCGCAGCAGCGTCGTCTTGCCGCAGCCGCTCTCGCCGACCAGCCCGAGCGTGTGTCCGCGCCGCACCTCGAGCGACACGCCGTCCACGGCGGGGACGTGCCCGACCACGCGCCGCATCAGGCCGCGGCGGATCGGGAAGCGCTTCACCAGTTCCCGTCCCTCCAGCAGGAGGCCGTCGTCGCGTGCGCGTGCCATTCAGCCGTCCTCTGACCGGTCGGAGTGGAGGAAGCAGGCGACCTCGTGGTCGTCCCCGACGGTGGTGAGGGCTGGCATGTTGCGGTCACAGACACCCGGCATGAACTCCGAGCAGCGCGCGCTGAACGGGCAACCCGGCGGGAGGCGCCGCGCGTCGGGAACCGTCCCTTCGATGGTCTGTAGCGGGGTCTTGCGCGCGCTCGACTGGTGCGGCACGCACGCCATGAGCACCTTGGTGTAGGGGTGCCTGGGCCGCCGGTACACCTCGCCTGCCTCGCCGCGCTCGACGATCTTGCCCAGGTACATGACTGCGATCTGCTCGCTCATCTCCGCCACCAAGCCGAGATCGTGCGAGATGAACAGCACGGACATGGCGTGCGACTGCTGCAGCGAGCGCAACAGCTCCATGATGCGCGCCTGGATGGTGACGTCGACTGCCGTGGTCGGCTCGTCCGCGATCAGCAGCTCGGGATTGGCGGCCAGCGCGACGGCGATCATGGCCCGCTGGCGCATGCCGCCTGACAGCTCGAACGTGTAGGCGTCGAGCTGTCGCTCGGGCCTCGGCATCCCCACGTCGTTCAGCAGCGCGACCGCCCGCTCGCGCGCCTCGGCCCGGCTCACCGGCTCGTGCGCGCGAATCGCTTCCGTGATCTGCAGGCCGATTCGGTGCACGGGGCTCAGGCAGGTCATCGGCTCCTGGAAGATCATCGCCACGCGCCGCCCGCGGATCGCGCGCAGCGCACGTCCGGCCGGCGGCAGCAGCGCCAGGTCGACCGCTGCCCCGTCCGGAGGGTGGTAGAGCACCCGCCCGCTCTCGATCTTGCCCGGCGGCGGGATGATGCGCAGCACCGCGCGGGCGGTCACGGACTTGCCGCAGCCGCTTTCGCCGACCAGCCCCATGACGTGGTTTGTCGGTACCCGCAGCGAGACCCCGTTGACGGCGCGCACCGTGCCCAGCGTGGTGTGGAAGTGGACGTGCAGGCCGTGTATGGACAGCAGGTCCGCGCGGCCAGCGTCAGGCATGCCGGCGGCAGGAATGCCGTCGTCAGGCATAGGGGTCCGCCGCGTCTCGGAGGCCGTCGCCCAGGAAGTTGAAAGCCAGCACCGCCACCACCACGAACGCGCCGGGCAACAGCAGCCAGGGCATCAGCGCCACGGCCTGGATGTTCTGTCCGTCCTGGAGCAGCACGCCCCAACTGATGGCCGGCGACCGCAGGCCGACCCCCAGGAAGCTGAGCGCCGTCTCGCCCAGAATCATGCCGGGAATCGCCAGCGTGGCCGAGGCGATGATGTGGCTGAGAAAGGACGGGATCAGGTGACGGAACATGACGCGCGGGCCGCGGGCGCCGTCGATGCGGGCGGCCAGCACGAAGTCCTCGTCGCGCAGCGACAGCAGCTTGCCGCGCACCACCCGCGCCATGCCGGTCCAGCCGGTGAGAGAGAGAATGACCGTGATCAGGAAGAAGGTGCGCGTCTGCGGCCAGTCGAAGGGAATCGCGGCGCTCAGCGCCATCCACAGCGGCAGCGACGGGATCGCGATGAGGACCTCGATGATGCGCTGGATCACCATGTCGGCCAGGCCGCCGAAGTAGCCGGAGATCGCGCCGAGCGCGATGCCGAGACCGAAGCTCAGGGCTACCCCCACGAAGCCGATGGTGAGCGAGATGCGGGTGCCGTAGATGATCCGTGACAGCAGGTCCCGCCCCTGTGTGTCGGTGCCGAGCAGCGTGCCGCGTTCATCGCCTTCGAAACCGAACAGGTGCACGCGAGCGGGGATGAATCCGAGCAGGAGATACTCGTCTCCCCGCACCAGCAGGCGCAACGGCAGCCGGATGCTCGTGTCCGCAACGTAGATGCGCTGCAGCGTGACCGGATCGCGGCGCAGGGTGGTGGCGTACACGAAAGGCCGCGCGTGCAGCCGCCGCTCCTCCGCGTCCCACACCCGGAGCCGCATCGGCGGCGCCGAAATGTGGGAGGTGTCGCGCAGGCGAGGGTCATACGGTGCGACGAACTCGACGAACGTGGCGGCGAGGTAGAACAGCAACACCACGATCCCGGCCGCCACGGCCATGCGGTGGCGCAGGAACCGGAGCAGGATCAGCCGCCACTGCCCGGCGGTGAGCAGCTCGTCCGCGGTCTCCATCCCGTGCGCGGGCACGACCGCCTCCGTCCCCGCGGGTCCCTGAGGTGCCGCAGCTCCCTGCGGCCGGGCAGACGCCATCAGTCGAACCGGATGCGCGGGTCGATCGCAGCCAGCAGCAGGTCGGAAACCAGCGTCCCGACCACCGTGAAGACCGAGATCAACATGACGAACGACGCTGCAAGCTGCATGTCCTGCCGCTGCAGCGCGGAGAGAAACATCGGACCGCCCGTCGGGATGCCCAGGACGACGGCCGTGATCGTCTCTCCGGCTACCAGCGTCGGCAGCATCCAGCCGACCGTGGAGAAGAACGGATTGAGGGCGATGCGCACCGGGTAGCGCAGGATCGCGCGCACTTCGCTGATGCCCTTGGCACGCGCCATGTCCACGTAGGGCTTGCGCAGCTCATCGATCAGGTTGGCGCGCAGGATGCGGATCGTGCCGGCGGTGCCGGCGGTGCCGATCACGATCACGGGAATCCACAGGTGCCCGAGCAGGTCCCAGAACTTGCCCCAGCTCCACGCGGCGGTCTGGTACTCGCGGGAGAACAGCCCGCCGATTTCGACCCCCGGAAAGATCTTGGGGCTCAGGTACATCAGGATGAGCGCCAGCAGGAAATTCGGGATCGCCAGGCCCAGGAAGCCGATGAAGGTCCAGAAGATGTCCCAGAACGAGTACTGCCGCACGGCCGAAAGCACCCCGATCGGGAACGAGACCACCCACGTGAACAGGAGCGAGAGCGTCGAGAGGAGCGCCGTCATGGCGAAGCGCCCGCCGATCAGCTCCCGTACCGGTTTGTGCCAGGAGAGCGAGTACCCGAAGTCTCCCCGGACGAAGTTGGTGATCCAGCGGAAGTAGCGCACGGTGATCGGGCGGTCCAGGCCGTAGCGCTTGCGCAGGTTCTCGACCTCCTCGTCGGAGAACGTGCCCTGCTCGACCATGATCTGGATCTGGTAGCTGACGTAGTCGCCGGGAGGCAACTCGATCACGACGTAGGCGATGAGCGAGATCACCGCCAGCGTGATCACCATGATCAGGGCGCGGCGGACCACGTACTCAGCCACGGGTACTCCTTAACCCGGACGGCGAAACATCGTCGAACGCGCGTCGCATCCCGGCATGGTCACCCACACCGGGAATGCGTCATGCGTCTCGGCTCGTACTATCAGCCAAAGCGGCTGCAAAGCCGCCCGTTACTGAGCCTTCCAGAAGGCGTCCCGCCGGCCGTGATCGCCACGGAACATCGGCTGCCGCCCGCCCGGAATGCCGCGCATCTCCGGCGTCACCATGATCACGAAGCCGGGATGGCGCACGGTGCCGATGCTCCAGAGGTTCTGACGCGAGATCTCCAGGACGTGGCCGAACAGTTCCTTGCGCTCTTCCAGATCGAGCGTCGCCTGGGCGCGCAGGTAGTAGTCGAGCGCTTCCTGGACGATCTCGTTCGGCTTCTCGCCCTGCTCGCCACCGGACATCGTGTAGTCGCGGTACTTCGGCGTCCAGAAGTTGAGCGGCTGGTTCGGCACGAAGTGGGCGGCCTGGTCGTTCACCAGGAGACCCTCGTTGGTGCCCCAGCTCTCCCAGATCAGCACGCCGTCGTAGTCGCCGGCGTTGCGCGCCTGGGTCAGCACGCCCCAGTCGACGAAGCGCACGGTCAGCTCGACGCCGATCTCCTTGAGCCCGTCGGTGATGATCTCGGCGTGCGTCGGCAGCCCGCCAGTATCGAACGACAGGAAGGTGAGCGCCATCGGTTCCCCGTTCGGGAACGTCCGCACCCCGGCGTCATTGCGCGCGTGTCCCAGCTCGTCGAGGATGCTGTTGGCAAGCTCGACGTCGTACTCCGTCGCCTCGTTCTGAACCGCCTCGCTGAAGTACGGGCTGGACGGCAGCGGCGCGACCTGAGACGGATAGCTGAGCCCCTCGTAGAGGATCTGGTTGATGAGCTCGCGGTCGATCGCGTGCGAGATCGCGCGCTTGAACTGCGGGTTCCAGAAGACCTCCCGCATCACCGGATCCGGGTGGTTCAGGTTGAAGTCCAACTGGGAGGCGACGAGCGCGGGGTTGTCCTGGACGTAGACCCGGACGATGCCGTCCTGCTCGGCCTTCTTCGCCAGCGTGTAGACGTCGATGTCCAGGAACGAGTAGTCGACTTCCCCGTTCAGGGCCTTCAGCTTGACGACTTCCTGATCGCCGAGGACGGACGTGCGGCGATCCTCGAAGTACGGAAGCTGCTTGCCTTCGGTATCGACCACCCAGAAGTAGGGGTTGCGCGTCCAGATCACCGGGTCGGCCGGCGGCGCATCGGTGAGCTCCCAGGGCTCCAGCGTGGGCTTTTCCACGTTGCCGTACTCGTTGTAGTCGGCGCGGTCCAGGAAGAACTGAGTCCACGACTCGAACCCGGACTTCTTCACCATGTCGGCCAGATCCGACTCGCTGGCATACGCGGCATGAAACTGCTCGAGGTAGTGGCGGGGGAATCGCGTGATGGGGTTGAACCCGCCGCCCCTGGCGACGAAATCCGCGGGGACACCGAAGTCGAACTGAACAGTGTAGTCATCGATCGCCGTGATGGCAACCCCCCGGTACTGCGGCCGAAGCTGCGGGGTTATGTCCTCATTGAGGATGACGTCGTCCCACCAGAAGGTGAAGTCGGCGGTGGTGAACGGCGTTCCGTCAGACCAGCGCAACCCTTCGCGCAGCCTCAGTTCCCAGACCGACGAGGTGTCGTCGACGGCTGTGTAGCTCTTCGCCACGTTGGGATACGGGTCGGCCGTGAAGCTGTGCTTGTTCAGGATGATGGCCGTCTCGTCGCGCAGCGCCGTCGCCAGACCGACGTCGTAGGTGGCATTGAAGAAGGTGCCGCCATAGAGTCCGGGCCCGTCGACGCCCAGGACCACCAGGGGCTCGATGGGAAGCCGGTCTTCGACCGGCGGCAGGTCGCCTGCGGCAACCGCGGCGTCCAGCGTCGGGGACTGGCTGAAGGCGGGGAGGCTCGCGCCGGTGTCGGCCGTGTACGCCGACGGCGTGGCCCACACGTCATGCAGTGTCATCTCGCCACCGCTCAAACCCGTCTGGGCCGCCAAACCTCCGTTCACGAGCAACGCGATCACGGGAATCGCACCGAGCCTGAGCCACTTCATGGAATCCTCCTGGACTGCGGAAATATGTCGCGGGTCACCATGACACTTCCCGTGCGGAGCCGCAACTCAGGTCGGATCCTGCGTCACCGCGCGGTAGAACCACTGGACCGGCAGGGCGGTGAGACGGAGGTCGATGTAGCCGGGCTCGACCTCGAAGCGCCGCACCCCGTCCAGCTCGGGGGCGTGGCTGTAGGTGAGCAGCACGTGCTCGCCGTGGAAGGTGATGCTGGTGTAGCAGTAGCCGTGGTGACGGGACCGCTCCACCAGCTTCAGCGGCCGCCACGTGCGGCCCGCGTCGCTCGACAGCGCCGAAACCAGCGGGGTGCGGCCTGAGAGACCGTACGTCCACAGACAGAGCACATCGTCGCTGCCGGGCACGCGCTGCATCGCCGCCGGCGAGCACGCGCCGCGCAGCGGTGACAGGAAGGGCCGCGACCAGCTCTGCCCGCGGTCTTCGGAGTAGGAGAAGAACTGACCCCCGGACACCGAGCGCATGGTCATCAGCAGGCGGCCGTCGGCGAGCTGCGCGACGCTCGGCTCGTTGACGTTCTGGGCGAGCCGCTCCCGCTCGGGCAGGCCGGGGTCGGGCACATGCGCGCCGGGGTGCCAGGTTCTGCCGCCGTCGTCGGAGAGCAGGCAGTACGGCCAGCGCACCCCGTCCACGTACTCCCGCGTGGCGAGCAGGATGCGGCCGTCCGCCAGCCGCCTGAGGCTGGCGTTGTTGGCCGAGTGCCGGTTGCCGTTGGCTGGCGTGATCGCTTCGGCGGCGCTCCAACTGCGTCCGCCGTCGCCGGAGCGGCGCGCGACCATGCCCTTCACGGGCATGCCCGGAAGATGGTCGAGGTAGACGAGCAGCAGATCGTCCCCGAGGTTCAGCAGGCTGGCGGACATGACGTTGGTGCCGTGCTCGTCCTCCACCGCCGTCCACGTGCGGCTCCACGTGCGCCCGCCGTCGGTCGACCGGCGCGCGCTCAGCCGGGCCGGCGACTCGTCCCAGCCCTTGCCGGCATGGTAGTCGCTCCAGACCAGCAGCAGGGAACCGTCGGACAGCACCACCAGGTCGCCCTCGCTGTGGCGCGGATGTTCGGGCGTCGCCTCGTTGACCATGAAGCACCACCCGTCGTCCGTCGCGCGCAGGTCCTCCGGACCGTCGGGCAGGGGCGAGTCGGCGCTTGGATAGGGCACCTCCTCGATCACGACTTCCCGGTAGACGGTCTCGACCGGCGGGCCGTCCGCGGCGGCGCCGCCACCGAAGGTGACCATGAACGGCTCGGCATAGGCGTCGTGTTCGACCTCTACGGTCGCGCCGCCCGGAGCCGTCACACGCAGCGCGCCGGGGCGCGCCTCGACGTGCACGGTGTGCTTGTCGCCGAGCGGGCCGCGGAGCGTACGGTGGATCTGCCTGCCGCGGTGCTGCGCCCGCACGTGCCAGTCGACCCGGTCAGGATGCGGCTCGGCCCAGATCTCCCATGGTCCCGGGCGGGGCATCACCAGCGCGGGCCGCCCGTGTTCTCCGCGCGGCGCAGGCAGCTCGACGGTCCAGCTCACGTACACCGGCAGCTCGCCGGGGCGGTAGCGGTACGGCTGACCCTCGAACCCCGGGGCGAAGAACGCGTGCTGCGCATCCGCGGATGCGCGGGTGCGCAGCAGCAGCCCCGGCAACTCGCAGTGATCGCGCGGCTCGAAGTAGCCGTAGGTCCAGTAGTTCGGCACGGCGAAGGCGCAGCGCACGCCCTGGAACAGCCCGGTGCCCGCGGTTTCGTCATCGAGGACGGTGACACGCCACGCCTCGGCGTTGCTCATGACGGGTAGACCATGATGCCGGCATGGTATCCCACATCGGAGACCATTGAGATGAACGACACGACCACCGCGGACGGACTGGCGCTGTACCTGTCGCCGGAAGGAAACGACAACTGGAGCGGGCGCCTGCCGGAGCCCGACCCCGCGGGCAACGACGGCCCGCTGGCGACGCTCGAGTGGGCACGGGAAATGGTGCGGCGCCTGCGCGAGAGCGGGGACGCACACGGCCCCATCACGGTCTGGGTGCGCGGCGGCCGCTACCACCTGGGCCAGCCGGTGTGGTTCAACGGGCGCGACTCCGGGCCGACGACCTACCGCGCCTGTCCCGGCGAAACGGCGACGTTCACCGGAGGCCGCCGCGTGACCGGGTGGCGCGTGACCACGGCGGGCGAGGCCGGCATCGCGACGGCCGACGCCGCCGCGAGCGAGCGCGAGGTCTGGGTGGCCGATCTCGACGCGGCCGCGGCCGGCTCCTGGCATTTCCGGCAGCTCTTCGTGGACGGCGAGCGGCGTCCGCGGGTGCGCCTGCCCAGGGAGGGATACTTCTGGATCGAGGAAGTTCCCGGCTTCGACCTGCGCGCGAGCCAGAACGACGAGTTCATCCACGGCCACGACCGGTTCGTGGCCCGCGCGGGCGACGTGGCGCGCTGGCGCAACCTGAGGGACGTCGACGTGGTCGTCCACCACTACTGGGTGGAGGAGCGGCTGCCCATGGCGAGCTTCGACGAGCGGACGCGCGTGGTGACCAGCAGCCGGCGCAGCGTCTTCGTGCTGCGCGACGACGTGGGACAGCGGTACGCCAAGTACTACGTCGAGAACGTCTTCGAGGCGCTGTCCGAGCCGGGAGAGTGGTATCTGGACCGGTCACGCGGGCGCCTGTTCTACCTGCCGCTGCCGGGCGAGTCCCCGGACGACGTGGAGATCTATGCGCCCGTGTGCGAGCAGCTCCTGCTGCTGCACGGCACGCCGGACCGCCCCGTCGAGGGGGTTCGGTTCATGGACCTGACCTTCGAGTGCTGCGACTGGAGCCAGCCCGGCCCCGGATCGCTGGAGGGCTTCGAGATCGGTGACCACCTGAAGCCTGACGAAAGCTACGGCGCGACCGCGCAGGCGGCGTGCAACCTGGCCGGCGTCATCGACCTGCAGCACGCGCGGGGCTGCACGCTTGCAGGCTGCACGCTCCGGAACCTGGGGCTGTATGGGGTCGTGCTCCGCAAGGGGTGCCTGGACATCCACATCGTCGGCAACGAGATCGCCGACCTGGGCGCCGGCGGGGTGCGCATCAACGGCGGGAACGCCGATTCCGTCGCGCGTGACCGCACGGGCCGCAATGTCATCACCGACAACACCATCCGTGCGGGCGGGCGGGTGTTCCCGAGCGCGGTCGGCATCCTCATCATGCACAGCTTCGACAACGTCGTGGCGCACAATCACATCCACGACCTGTACTACTCAGGCGTCTCCTGCGGCTGGATCTGGGGCTACGGCGACACCGTCGCGAAGGGCAACCGCATCGAGCGCAACCACATCCACGACCTCGGCCACGGCGTGCTCAGCGACATGGGCGGCATCTACACGCTCGGCGTCCAGCCGGGCACCGTCCTGCGCGGCAACCTCATCCACGACATTCGCCAGGCCAACTACGGCGGCTGGTGCATCTATCTGGACGAGGGCAGCTCGCACCTGCTGGTGGAGAACAACGTCTGCTACAATGCCGGGACGCAGGTCTTCAACCAGCACTACGGCCGCGAGAACATCGTCCGCAACAACGTGTTCGCGCGCGGCGGCCACAGCGTGATCTCGCTGGGGCGCGTCGAGGGCCACACGACGTTCACGCTGGAGCAGAACCTGCTGCTCACCGGCGACCGGCCGGTGTTCGCCCAGCGCCCGCGCGGGATCACCGGGGCGCGGGGGTTCCGGAGCAACCTCAACCTGCTCTGGGACGTCGCCGGCGCGGGCGCCGGGCGCGGCGGTGAGCCGATCGTGGCCGCCGTCGGCACCTACGACGCGGACGCCAACTGGGTGGAGCAGAGCCGTGACGAGCTGGGTTCGTGGCGGGCCGGCGGAAACGACACGCACAGCATCGTCGCCGACCCGCTGTGCGCCGGCCTGGAGCGGAACGATTTCAGTCTGCTGCCGGGCTCGCCGGCGCTGGCGCTCGGGTTCCGGCCCATCGACCTCGGCGACGTCGGACCCCGACCGATCGAGCAGCGGCGGTAGACGGTCCAATCCGGGCGCGTCGATAATCCGGCCCCATGATTCGCTCGATCGTCTCCCGCAACGACGACATCTACGAGTGCTTTCCGGATCTGGCGCAGTGTGACGACGGCACGCTCGTATGCGTGTACCGGGAGTGCATGTTCCATGCGCCGTTTCCGTTCTCGCGGATCGTATGCAGGCTGAGCCGCGACGGCGGCATGAGCTGGCTGCCGCGCAGCATCATCGACGAGTGCGTGGTCTCGCCGGAGCTGTTCGAGGAGTCGCGCTCGTGGCTGAGCGAGGCGGCGATCGCCGGCTACGAGGAGTCGCGGGCGCGCATCACCGATCCGACGCGCGTGGGCGCGTCGATGAACTGTCCGCGGCTGATCCGCCTGCATGACGGCCAGCTCCTGCTGGTCGTGGACTACCGGTTCGGCGCGCCGCGGGGCGAGCACCGCTGGGTCAACCTGTTCTACCGCAGCACCGACGGTGGGGTGAGCTGGCAGGGACCGGAAGGGCCGGGCATCCACGGGCCGGTGGTGCCGTCGCTCACCCAGTTGCGCGACGGCCGCGTGGTATTCGGCGGCGCCGAGGTGACCGGCACCGCGGGCGATCAGCGGGTGGAGACCCAGTACGTCTACTTCTCGGAAGACCAGGGCAGCAGTTGGTCGGAGCCGGTGGCGATTCCGGGCCTGCCGCCCGGCGAGCAGCGCATCATGCCCGGGTATCGGCAGTGGCTGGGCTTCGGGGAGGGCGCCTTCCAGGAGCTGGATGACGGCACCATCCTCGGCATCCTGCGCGCCGACAGTCTGGGTCAGGGCTACAAGGTCCTCTCCCACGACGGCGGCCGGACGTGGAAGGGGCCGTTCGCGACGCCCATGATCGGACTGGAGGGGCGGCCTGGCCTGGGCCTGCTGTCGTCCGGGGAGGTCGCCGTAACCTATCGCATCGGCCTGCCGAACGAGATGCTGGCGCTGCACCTCATGACGCAGGAGGCGGCGCTCAGGGAGGACGTGCAGCCGATGGTGGAGCGGCGGCCGATGCCCGAGGACCGTGCCGGCGTGCACGACCCGAGCGAGCCGTGGTACATGCGCGAGTACTACCCGGGGTTCACGGTCATCCTCGACCAGGACCGCAGCGTGCACCGCGACTGCGGGTACTCCGGCTGGGTCGAGCTCGAAAGCGGCGACCTGTACGTGGTCGACTACTGCCACGACGACGCGCCGCGCGCGCACATCCGCAGCTACCGGGTGCAGCGCGAGGACATCATCATGTTTCCGCCCGGCGACCTGCCATGGCTGCACCCGTCCGGCCAGCCGTTCCTGGACATGACCAGGGGCATGGCGGAGCGCCAGCACCGGCAGAACACGTCGTCGTGACCCGTCCCAACGTCCTCATCATCAAGAGCGACCAGCACAACGCGCGCTGCCTGGGCGTCAACGGCCACCGCCAGGTGCGCACGCCGCACCTCGATGCGCTCGCGAGCCGCGGCGTCAACTTCACGCGGGCGTTCGTGCAGAACCCGATCTGCACGCCCAGCCGGATGTGCTACCTGACCGGGCAGTACGCGCACAACCACGGGGTCTTCGGCCTGTCGGGCAACGAGCGTATGCCGGACGGATTGCCGTCGCTGTTCTCGACGTTCAAGGCAGCCGGATACCGTACCGGCATCGTCGGCCACATACACGTCGACGGTTCATGGCTGGAGCCGCACTGCGACCTGTACCGCGACCTGTACGACGAGGCGCGGCCCGGAGACACGGCCTACGACCGCTATCTGGATGCCAAGGGCCTCAAGCACCTGCGCGACGACGGGGAGTACCGGGGCCGCAGCCAGATCCTCGATGCCTGTCCCTCCGAGCTCGCCTTCGAGGACACCAACGAAGGGTACTGCCTGCAGAGCTTCTTCGACCTTCTGGAGGGAACGGCAGACGGAGAGCCGTTCCTGTTCCAGCTCGACCCGCTGCATCCGCACCAGGACTACATCCCCGCGCCCGAGTTCTGGGAGCTGTACGACGGAGTCGAGCTGGAGCTGCCGCCGAGCGCGGACGAGGACCTGTCGGCCAAGCCGCCGCACCAGCAGCGGATGATCGCCCGCCATCACGCCTACGACTGGGTGTTCGAGCCGCGCACCTACCAGGCCGGCCGGTTGCGCAAGCTGCAGGGCTACTACGGGTGCATCTCACAGGTCGATCACATGGTGGGACTGGCGCTGCAGCGGCTGGAGCAGATGGGCCGCGCGGAGAACACCATCGTCGTGTACTGCAGCGACCACGGCGACTTCGCCCTGGAGCACGGCTTCCTGGAGAAGGCGCCCGGCATCAGCTACGACGCGATCACGCGCGTGCCGTTCATCTGGAGCTGGCCCGCCGGCGGCATCGCGGAGGACCTGACGATCGGCGAGCTGGTCGAGAGCGTCGACGTGTTCCCGACGATCTGCGCCCTGGCCGGCATCGAGGCGCTGGACACGATCGACGGCCATGACCTGGCGCCGATGCTGCGCGGCGGCGGCGGCGCCGTGCGGGAGTTCGCCGTGACCGAGTGCCCGTTGAGCAGGACGATCCGCACCAAGGAGTGGAAGCTCTGCCATCGGCCGCGCGGCTCGTTCGCCGGCGTGGACGACGCGGGCGAGCTGTACCACGTCGCGGAGGATCCCTGGGAGATGCACAACCGCTACGCCGACCCCGCCTGCCGGGAGATCCGCGAGCGCCTGCGCCGGTCGCTGCTCGACTGGACGCAGCTCACCACGCGCTACGGCAACACGTGGCCCCATCAGCCGCCCGGCGCAGACGGCAAGGCCACCCTGGCCGGCTTGCGCACGCTGCTGGACGAGGAGCAGGTGTTCTATCTGTGAGGCGCCGCGGCGTCGCGGCTACAGGGACGCGCCCTCCCGCAGCCACTCCTCATTGAACCGGGCGCACTTCAGGCGGCTCTTGATCGAGTCATAGGGCGGAAAGTGGTAGGTCTTGGCCAGCCACTGCTGCCAGACGACCACGATGGTGCCGTCGTCGGCGCGGGTGACGCCGGGGTAGGAGACCTGGCAGCCGGGATTGGTGAGGATGCGGTGATGCGCCCAGCTCACGCAGTCATCGTAGGAGATGGCAACGCTCAGCGGGTAGCGGTTCATCGCGCCGATGTAGGGAGTGCTGGTCCACACCACGACCACGGCGCTCGGCTCGAATGACAGGCGGTGCAGCGCGGCCGGCGTATTCGAGGCCACCAGCACCGTCGGCACCGGATCGCTCCAGGTGGCGCCGCGGTCGCTCGACCGCGACTGGTAGTGGCGGCCCATCGTGGAGCGCACGATCATGAGCAGGTCGCCGTTGCGGAGCTCCACCACGGCCGGTTCGTCGGCTCCGTTGGGGTCGCCGGGAAGCTGCACGTCTGAGCCGGACTGCCAGCTCTCGCCGCCGTCGGCCGACGTGAGGACGCTGGAGACGCAGACCATGTCGCGTTCGTAGACCTCCCCTCCGTCCTCCAGGTTGCGGACGTAGTAGTAGGGCAGCACCAGGGTGCCGTCGCGCAGCTCCAGCCCTTCGTTGGCGTGACCGTTGTAGCGCTTGCCGGTGTCGATCCGGACTGGCTTTCCGAAGGTGCGTCCGCCGTCGTCGCTCGGCATCCGGTAGAGGGACGAGTGCCGGTAGCGCGGCGCATCGTCGCCTTCCGTGACGGACTCGTACGCGTTGTAGTGCAGGGCCGTGCCCCGACGCGCGGCCATCAGGGCCGGATCTCCTTCCACCCCCGGCGCCATCACCTCGGCCCCGCTCCAGGAGGCGCCGGCGTCGGACGATCGCGAACCCATCGTGTTCTCGCCGTCGATCCATACCGCGACGATGTCGCCGCTCGGCATGCGTGCCACGCCGGGCACGGACCCGCCCGTGATCTCCGGCTCCAGGGTGATCTCCTGGTAGAACGGTCCTGAACTGGTCATTTGCATATCCTCCGACTCGATCGGCATGGCATCAGCCGGCGCCCGGCGTCAGCCACCGGCCACCTCGAACGCCGTCACGTTGCGTGTCTTGCGGCTGAACTCGACTCCGATCAGGTGAATGGACTCGCCCTTGCCCCGGTACTTTGCCGCGTAGTCCCGCTCCCGCAACTGCGCCAGCGCCGATCCCGGCGGCGCCAGCTCGACGACCTTGAACTCGAACAGATACAGGTCGCCGCCGGCGCGCACCGCCATGTCCAGCCGCCCGTGGCTGCTCGACTCTTCCACCGCGATTTCGTAGCCGAGCGCCGCAAAATAGGAGTAGAACACGCTCGCGTAGTACCCCTCGTAGTCCGCGATGTGGTTGTTCGTATACCAATGATACGGGATGCTCGCGAAAAAGGCGTGGAACAGCTCCTTCAGGCCGGCGCAGTCGTGCGCCGCAAGCAGGCGCGCCAGGCGCATGCTGTTCGCCGTCTGCTGCTCGGCGTCCTGCACCAGTTGACGCAGGAGCACCCGGTTCAGGCTCTGGCGCACCTCCCGGTTGGGATAGCCCAGCCGGTACAGCGGCAAGCCGCCCAGCTCCTCTTCGCCGGTGATCGTCAGATAGCCGGTCTGGAACAGCAGCGCCTCGGTGCCGATGTTGCCCACGTCGAAGATCGACAGCAGCTCCTCGGTGCCCACCATCCGATCGAGTGACACCGAGGCGACGCGCCGCTCGAACAGGGTCTGCACCAGGAACGCCGGCGTCCCGGTCTCGAACCAATGGGCGGCGAATGTGCGGCGGCGCAGCAGCAGCAGCACGTCGAACGGGTTGTAGACCTTCTCGGATCCCAGCCAGCCATAGCCGTTGTACCAGTCGCGGATGCGCTGCCGGTCCATGCCGGCCAGCTCGGGGGCGAACACCGTGTCCAGGTCTGCTTCCGTGTAGCCGCAGATCGACGAAAAGACCGGGTCCAGGGTGATGTCGGTAAGGTTGTTCAGGTCGGAGAACAGGCTGACCTTCGTGAACTTGCTCACGCCCGTCACGAAGGTGAAGTGGACGTGTGCGTCGCTGGACTTGATCATCCCGTAGAACCCGCGCAGAAAGTCGCGGTTGGCGCGCGCCACCTCCGGGGTCTCCAGCGCGTCCAGGATCGGCTTGTCGTACTCGTCGACCAGCACCGCCACCGGCTGTCCGGTCTTGTCATGCAGCGCCTGCAGCAGACGGCGGAACCGCGCCGGGGCGCTCACCTGCCGGGGTGCGATTCCCCCCTGCTCCTCCAGATATTCCAACTGGAGCATCACGTCCTCGTGCAGACTGTCGGGTGCCTTGAAGCTGCCGCCGGCGAAGTCGAGCCGTACCACGGGATGACGCACCGACCACTCCCAGCCGCCGTGGATGTGCAACCCGGCGAACAGCGCCTCGTTGCCTTCGAACAGTTCCTTCAGCGTGTCCAGGAGCAGGCTCTTGCCGAACCGCCGCGGGCGCGAGAGAAAGTAGTGCGTGCCCTCGGCGAGCAGACGTTCGATGTAGGCCGTCTTGTCCACGTAGTAGCAGTCCTGCTCGCGCAGTTTGCGAAAGGTCTGCATACCGATGGGCAGTCTGCGCCGGGCCACCGGGGTGATCGTAACCGGTCACCGGCGATGCTGAAACCGAGGGCGGCCGCTACCAATGCACGACCCGCTCCGGGATGAAGCGCTCGACGCGGCGGAAGCGAGGGCTCCCGGAGGCGTAGTGCTGGCGCTGATAGAGGGGCAGGTGGCGCCCGGGCGGGTCGATGGCGATGACGTCGTTGCCGCGCCGCTTCAGCGTGTACGGGCGCTTCTCGATGTGCACGTGGTCGGTGCGGTTCGGGAGCGGGAAGCTCGCGCTCACCGTCTTTCCGGGCGCGACCTCGCCGACCACGGCGTAGCGTCCCTGCTGCGCGGTCTCGCGCACCGTCCCGTCCACGCGGGTGACCAGGTCGGCGGGCCGCGCCCACTCGGGCAGCCGCACCCGCAGCGTCACCGGCTGCTTGACGCGCACGTCGACCTGCCCGGCGTAGGGTACGTAGCTGTCGACATCGGCCCAGGGTGAGGCACGGTTCAGCAACAGGTTCACGTCCAGCCGGCCGGCCTCGTGCGTGACGATCCGGTCCCAGATCCAGTACAGCACCTTGGCGCCGTTGACCGTGCAGCAGTGGCCGAGCACGTGCATGTGCAGCCCCGCGGCCCAGTCGTTGGGGTCGGGGCCGCCGGTGAAGCTGCCCAGGTTGCGACAGGCCACGTCTTCGGTCGAGGCGTGCGGCTGAATGGGCACGTCCTTGGGGAGCCGGTCGATCCATCCCACGTCGGTGAGCTGGTCCTCGGCGAGCTGGTTGCGGATCCAGCGGTCGGCGTCGTCCCAGGCCTCGTCGAGGCCGCTCTGCCCCAGCCGCAGCGCGAGGGCGATCATGTCGGTGAGCTGGCAGGTCTCGCCCTTCTCGCCCATCGAGCTGTTGGCCCACTCGGGGAAGAAGCCGACCAGGTTCGCGCCCGGCAGCTCGGTGATGGCGAGGCCGCCTCCCATCGTGTCGATCTCGTGGTTGGCCAGGTGCTGCTTCGCGCGCCGGAAACCGCGGTGCACGAAGTCGCGGACGTCCGCGTTGCCGGTCTGCTCGACGTACTCCTGCATGGCCAGCAGCCCGCGCGCGTGCGCGTGGAAGTGCGCGCGGTGCCGCTCTCCGGGGCAGGCCAGGAAGGTGCCGTCCTCCTCGTAGAAGGTGCGGCGCAGGTAGTTGATGATGCGCCGGCCACCGTCGAGGGCGGACTCGTCCTGCAGGGCGCAATATGCGTGGACCATGGCGTGGGCTGCGATCGAGGTCTCCGCCTCGAACGGAACCTGCGGCAGCCGGGCGTCCGTCGGCGGCTCGGCGACGCCGTAGCAGAACGAGGGCCAGAAGGCCGACTGGTCGCCCGAGTCGACCGTCATGCGCAGCATGCCCGCGAGCTGGGCGCGCAGGGCCTCCTTCCAGAGAGGATTGTCGTCGAGCAGGGCGTAGTGGGAGAGGCAGGTCATCAGCGTGCCGTTGCCCATCGGCGACAGGATCTGCCCCGGCCGCGGGGAGCGGCGGCGCATCTCCGCGGCCGACACCGGCGACCACTCGAACGCCCACGGCCGCCCCTCGATCGGGTTGTAGAACAGGCCGTCGTCGGCCCTGCACTTCATGGCGGCGTGAAGCTGGGTCCGCTCCACCTCGCGGCCGTCCTCCACGCCGCTGACGATGCGGGCCATGGAGGTGGCCATGATCCACTTGGCCCAGCCGGTGCTCTGCCAGCAGTTGTGGAACATGTGCGCCGGCTCCGAGCGGAAAACGACGATCCAGTAGGGCTCGTAGTCCGCCTCGGGATCGGTCGCCCGGTGCAGGGTGTTGGTGGCCAGGCGCGCCCGCTCGGCGATGTCGAGCGTGTCGGGGACCAGCGCTTCGTAGCGTTCGCCTCCGTACTCCGGCAGATCTACCGCCGGAGCGTCGGGCGTGAGGTAGCCGATCTTGGACACGGAAGCCTCCACAGCGCGGGTCGGTATGGTCGGCCGATCATACGGGCTTCGGACCGCCAGGTCACCGCTGAGCGTCCGAACAGAGCAGTGGGGTTCGCCGGGGAATACTCCCGGATACGCGCCTGCAGGACGTCACTCAGCAAGAGATGCCTCCTTCGCCAGATGTTCCAGATAGGCGACGACCCTTCGGATTCGGATGCTGTCGCTGATGTCGGCGAGCGCCGCGATCGACACGCCGCTCAGATCGCCCGGCTCGATGCGCAGTGACTCCAGTACGTACCCGAGACCGTCGTTTTGCCACGACACCGACTTGTCGAGGTAGAGCATGTCGGCCATAGCGCGCAACGGCGTGGCCACGAACGCCCACGAGTTTGAGCCGAGGTTGACCGCCTCGACACCGGCTCGTGGCTGCCGTGCAGGAACGCGTTGAAAAGAGAACACTCCGAGGTCGGTCGTGAACGATCGACTCCTCCGTGCGGTCACGCTGCTGGTCTGCTGAACCGCCTCCGGAATGAGCCCATGATGGGCAAGCGCGGACTCCAGACTCACATGTGACGGCGAATGCAAAAAACGCGGCCACCGCATACGGGTGAAGCTCCGTTCTGCGGTATGTGCGCAAGTCTGATGAGGCCCTCGCGGATCACTCTCCCTCGCATTGCCGGCGGGTAGGGGTCGTAGTAGGGTCGCCGCCGATGCAGCCGGGATGGTACCGGACCGCATGGCGGCGAAACGTCGTCGACACCCACATCCAGGACTGGGACGAGCGGTTCATGGCCCGGTTCGATCCCGACGCCTACGTCGGGCTGCTGCGCGAGGTCGGCGCCCAGTCGGCGGTGGTCAACGCCTACTCGGCGGTCGGGATCTGCATGTACCCGTCGGAGGTCGGCCACACCCACGCCGGGCTGCGGGGCCGGGACCTGTTCGGGGAGGTGCTGGAACGCTGCCACGAAGCCGGCATCGCCGTGGTCGCCATCGTCTGCTTCCTCTGGGACCTGTGGGCGGACGAGAACCTGCCGGACGTGCGCATTGTCAAGGCGGACGGCTCGCGCGGGTCGGCCGACACCCGCAACGGGCAGTGCTGCCCGAACTCCCCGTACCGCGACTACGCCCGCGACCTGCTGACTGAGCTCTGCACCCGCTACGACGTGGACGGCGTCCGCATCGACATGACCTTCTGGTACAACGTCTGCTACTGCCGCCACTGCCGCCGCCGCTACGCGGAGGAGGTGGGCGGGGAGCCGCCGCGCACCGTGGACTGGCGCGACCCGGTGTGGGTGAACTTCCAGCGCAAGCGCGAGGGGTGGCTCCTGGAGTACGCATCGCTGCTGACCGCCACGGTAAAGGCGATCAACCCCGACATCAGCGTCGAGCACCAGAGCTCCACCATGCCGATGGGATTCGTCGGCGGGGTCGGCTGGCAGATGGCCGACCGCATGGACTTCCTGCAGGGCGACTTCTACGGCGGCGTGCTGCAGGGCAGCTTCGTCAACAAGCTGCTCTACTCGCTCACGCCGAATCGCCCGTTCGGCTTCGAAACCAGCTCCAGCCCGCAGCTCCGCGACCACACCGGGTTGAAGTCCGCCGAGCTGATCCGCGCGCGGGCGTTCGCCGCGGTGGCCAACGGCGGGGCGTTCGTCTTCATCGACCAGATCGACCCCGACGGCACGGTCAACCCCCGGCCCTACCCGCGCATCGCTCCCATCTACCGCGAGCTGGCGCGCTACGAGCCCCACCTGGGCGGCGAGATGGTGCAGGACGTGGCCGTCTATTTCAGCACCGCGTCGAAGGTCGATCTCCGCGACAACGGGCGCGACGTGCTGGAGCTCACCGGCTACTGGCCGGAGATCCCCCACCTCTCGGCGGTGCTGGCCGCCACCCGCTCGCTGCTGGACGCGCACATCCCGTTCGGGGTCATCACCAGGCGCAGTCTCGCGGACCTCTCGAAGTACCGCGTGGTGATCCTGGCCGATGTCACCATGATGGACGAGGAGGAGGTTGCCGCGATCCGGGACTACGTCGCAGGCGGCGGCGCGCTCTACGCCAGCGCCGGCACCTCGCTCCTGCGAGCCGACGGCGTGCAGCAGCCGGACTTCATGCTCGGCGACGTGTTCGGCGTGTCGTCCGAAGGCGAGACCGAGCACGAGGTCACCTACTTCGTGCCCGAGGAGGAAGGGCAGGCGCTCATGTCCGCATGGACCCAGGAGCACCCCTGCTTCCTGCCGGAGCCGCAGTGGCGGCTGCGCCTGCGCGACGGCAGCGGGACGGCGACGCTCGCCACCCTGAGCCTGCCGTACACGCTCCACGCCGAGTTGCGCCGCTTCTCGTCCGTCCACAACGACCCGCCGGACAAGGACTTGACGCCGCGCTCACCGGCGCTGGTGGAACGTCGCTTCGGCTCCGGGCGCTGCATCTACGCGGGCGGCGCGCTGGAGCGCTACGAGGAGAACCGCGGCCTGTTCGCCGGCCTGATCCGCCGGCTGCTGCCGCACCCGACCATGGAGGTGGAAGCCCTGCCCGCGATCGAGGCGACGCTGTTCGCCGACCGGGCCGGCAGCCGCTACCGGGTCAACCTGCTGAACTTCCAGGAGCGCCTGCCCAACGTCCCCGCCGCCGGCATCCGGGTGCGGCTGCGGGTCCCCGAGCGCGTCCGCCGGGTGGTCAGGCTCCCGGACGAGCGGCCGCTGATGTGGCAGCAACAGGACGGCGTGGTCGGCTTCGATGCGCCGGTCGTCGAGACGTTCGAGATGGTGAGCGTCGACTACGGAGTCGCTCGGATTGGCGCATGAGCGGCAGTCCGAACGACTCCGTAGTGCGGGTGGGATGGGCCAAAGGCGGAGCCGAAGGCGACGGATTTGGGGCGATGGGTGATGGTGGGCTGACCCCGGCTCAGGTGCGGGACTTCCAGGAACTGGGCTGGCTGTGCCCGCTGCCCGCCATCGCCGCCGGCGAGGTGCCGCGCCTTCGGGCGCTGTTCGAGCGGCTCCGCCGCCTGCTCCCGCCCGGCGCCTCCACCCAGCAGATGGACTGGTGGCACGCCTTCGACCGCGAGCTGTACGAGCTCTGCCGCGCCGGCGCCATCCTCGACCGGGTCGAGTCCCTGCTCGGTCCCGACTTCTACCTGTGGGGCACGCAGTTCTTCGCCAAGGATCCGGGCGACGGCAGGATCACGCCATGGCACCAGGACGCGTTCTACTGGCCGCTGGAGCCGCAAAGCTCGGTTACCGTCTGGCTGGCCTTCGCGGACAGCGACCGCGAGAACGGCGCCATGCAGGTCATCCCCGGATCGCATCTCCTCGGCCCGCTGCGGCACGAGGACCTGGACGACCGCAAGGCCGTCCTGCCGCTCAGGCTCGCCGACGGCCTGGTCGACCCGCAGACCGCCACGTTCCTGGAGATGGCGGCCGGCCAGATGAGCATGCACGACGACCGCATCGTGCACGGCTCGGAGCCGAACCGCTCCGACCGGCTGCGCTGCGGCCTGACCATCCGTTACTCGGCCGGCGAGGTGAAGTGCGACACGTCCGTCTGGCCGCAGTTCCGGGCGTACTGGATGCGCGGCAGCGACCGGTGGCGCCATAATCCGGCGGGCACGCCGCCGGCCGGCGCGATGACCGAGCTTCGGGAAGCCACCGCGACGTACGTCGACTCGTAGAAGCCCGTGACTCTCCTCCCGGGAGGGCGTTACGCGAGCAGCGCAAACACGGTGGTAAGCGAGGTGAGGACGACGAACCCCACGCCGATCATCCAGGTGAGTGCGTTGAAGCGCTTGTCCACCTGGTCGAAGCGCTTGTCGGAATACGCGATCAGGTCCTCAAACCGTTTGTCGACGGCCTCGAAGCGTCTGTCGACCGCCTCGAAGCGCCGCTCCATGAACCCGAAGCGCTCGTCCATCAATTCCCGCTGCGCCTTGAGCTCTTCCTCCACCCGAACCATGCGGTCCAGCAGCGCGCCGCCGACGCCGGCGGTCCCTTCTCGCGGCATCATGCGGTCCACCAGCTCGCGCAGCCACGGCTTGACGTATTCGCCGATGCGGCCCACATCCTGTTCCTTTAGCGTCACCGGATCTCCCACGCCTGCCTCCTACTATAGTCAATGGCGGCAACGGCGCTGTCGCTTTTGGCCCATGCCCACCTTCGGCTACGGTGTGTCTGTCGGATGTGCCGCTGACGCGCCAATCCGACAGACTTCGTAGCGGCACTGGAGAAACCATGGCAACTGACACCATCGGCACGGTGGGAAAGAAGGTGAAGATCTCCGCCGGCCTCTTCTGGGCGGACTACGCCGTCCTCGGCGCGCAGATCGCGGAGATGGAAAGCGCCGGGGTCGACTGGTTCCACATCGAGGTGCGCGACGGCAAGTACATGGACTTCGGCATGCCGCGCGGCGGCTTCGACGTCATCGAGGCGACCCGCACGAGCACGGACCTGGAGATCGAGGCCCAGCTCCAGATGGTGCGCCCCGGCTTCGACGTCTTCAAGCAGATGGCCGACCTGGGCGTGAACCTGATCACCCTACCGCTGGAGACCATGGGCGAGCTCACCATGCAGGCGATCTCCTACATCACCGACGTGCTGGGGTTGAAGGCCGGGGTCTGGGCGTGGCAGGGGACGCCGATCGCGGCGTTCGAGCAATACGTGCAGCCCTACGTGCGCGCCATCGAGTACGAGAGCCGCGCCTACTTCTGGGCGCAGGAAACCGGCAAGAGCCCCCATACCATGGACCCGATCATGGTGGGCAACATCCGCCGCCTGCACGAGATGATCCGCGCCGCCGGGCTGGAGGACCGGATCGAGCTGATGGAGGACGGTGGGCTCAACACCGGCAACGTCGACGAGTTCGTCGCCGCCGGGATGACGGTCGGCGAGTTCTCCTCGCCGCTCCTCAAGGGGCCCGAAGGCAAGCTGCAGCCCGGCACCGGGGAGATCCCGGCGGCGGTGGAGAAGCTGCGCGGCGTGCTCGACGCTGCGGCGGACCGGCACCGGGACGCGCGCGGCCTGACGCGCTGACGTGGCAGCGGAGGACGCCCGCCCGATCCGGGTGGGCCTGATCGGCTACGGCGGCATCGGCAAGGTGCACGCGCTGGCCTACCGGTCGATCCCCTACCACTACGGCCTGCCGGCGGACGCGGTGCGCATCACCGCCGTGGCGACCTCGTCCACGGCTTCCGCCGAGCGGGCGGCGCGGGAGATCGGCTGCCCGGCGTGGAGCGACGACTACCGCCGCATCGTCGAGCGGGACGATGTCGACCTCGTCGACTGCTCGGTGCCCAACGCCCTGCACGAGCCGGTGGTGACGGCGGCCGCGGCGGCCGGAAAGCACATCTACTGCGAGAAGCCGCTGGCCCGCACGGTCGCCGAGGGCGCGCGCATGGCCGAAGCGGTGCGCCGCGCGGGCGTGAAGGCGCAGCCGACCTTCAACTTCCGCTTCTTTCCCGCCATCACCCGCGCCAGGCAGCTCGTGGATGACGGCTTCCTGGGGCGGATCTTCTCGTTCCGGGGCCGCTACTACCGCTCCAGCTACATCGACGCGGCCAAGCCGATGTCGTGGCGCCTGGACCGGGAGGCCTCCGGCGGCGGCGCCATGCACGACCTGGGCAGCCACGTGCTGGACCTGACCGGCTACCTGGTCGGCCGCTGCGAGTCGGTCAACGCCACGCTGGAGACGCTGATCGATCGCCGTCCGGTCTCTGCTGGCAGCGACGAGCTGGCGCCGGTGGAGGTGGACGACTGCTGCTTCCTGCACCTGCGCACGGCCGGCGGCGTGCCGGGGCTGGTCGAGGTGAGCCGCATGGGCACCGGCGCCGTGAACGACCTGCAGGTGGAGGTGTTCGGCGACCGCGGCGCGATCCGCTTCCGCGCCGAGGAGCCGAGCTGGCTGGAGGTCTACGACGCGACCGATCCGGCCGAGCCGCTCGGCGGCATGCGCGGCTTCCGGCGGCTGGAGACCGTCCAGCACCACGCCGGCCAGAAGATCCCGGACTGGTCGCAGGCCGCCGGCTTCACCCGAACGCACGTCGAGTGCCAGTACCGGTTGCTGCGCGCCATCTGGGACGACACGGCTCCGCAGCCCGACTTCCAGGATGCGCTCCGCGTGCAGGAGGTGATGGCCGCCGCCGAGCGCTCCTCCAAAGAGGGTCGCTGGGTGAGCGTGTCGGCCGACGCGGAGGCGTCGGACGCCGCAGAGGCGTAGTCAGTGCCCGACGCTCTCGTGATCGGGGCGCGCGGCATGCTCGGCCGGGACATCGCCGCCGCCCTGGCTGCCACCCACCGGGTCCTGGCCTGGGACATCGACGAGATCGACATCACCGACCGGCCACGCACCGTGGAGCAGATCGCCGCGACACGGCCCGAGATCGTGGTCAACGCGGCCGCCTTCGTCGACCTGGAGGCGTGCGAGACGGATCCCGACCGCGCCTGGCTGGTCAACGCCGTCGGCGCCAGCAACGTGGCGCTGGCGGCTGAGGCGGCGGAGGCGTCCCTGATCTACCTCTCCACCGACTACGTCTTCGACGGCCGAGCCCAGAGCGACTACGACGAAGTCGCGCCTCCCAACCCGCTGAACCACTACGGCCGCTCGAAGCTGGCCGGCGAGCGGCTGAGCCTTTCCTCGTGCCGGCGCACCTGCGCGGTCCGCACGGCCTGGCTGTTCGGGCACGCGCCGGGAAACTACGTGGCGCGCGTGCTGGACGCGGCGTCCCGCGACGGCGTGGTTCGGATGCCGGATGACCAGGTCGAGTCGCCGACCTATACCGGCGATCTGGCAGCCGCCATTGCGCGGCTGGTCGCGCGCCGGGCGCGAGGCATCGTGCACATGACCAGCCGCGGCGCCTGCACCCGCGCCGGGTTCGCGGCCGAGGTCCTGCGCCAGGCCGGGCGCACCGAACCGGTGGAGGTCGTGGAGCCGCGCAGCGCCGGACGCTACGCCCGCCGGCCCGCGCGGCCGGTGCTGGACTGCCGGCTGTACCGGCTGCTCACCGGTGCGGAGCTGCCCGCGTGGCCGGAGGGGATCGGCCGGTATCTCGCACGCGAGCACGCGGGAGGCACGTGACGTCCCTGCTGGCGGTTGGCATCGATGTCGGCGGCACCAAGATCGCGGCCGGCTTGGTGGACGACTCCGGCACCATGCTGCGGCGCCACGTCACCACCGCCCACGCGGAGCGCCCGCCGGCGGAGGTCATCGCCGCCATCGAGGAGAGTTGCGCCGCGCTGATGGAGCCGTCACGGGGGGAGCGAGTTGTCGGCGTCGGCGTGGGCTTCCCGGGCAACATCAACCAGCAGCGGGGCGAGGTCCTGGTGAGCTCCAACCTGCCGGCCTGGGACCACTACCCCCTGCGCGAAACGCTCGCCGGTCGCCTCCGCCTCCCCGTCGCGCTCGACAACGACGCCAACATGGCCGCCCTGGGCGAGCACCGCTACGGCGCCGGTCAGGGCGTCAGCCATCTGTGCTATGTCACCCTGAGCACCGGCCTGGGCTTGGGCGTCGTCGCCAACGGGCAGGTGTACTCGGGCGCCCACGGCACCGCCGCCGAGCTCGGCCACCTCAGCGTCGACTGGGACGGCCCGCCGTGCACCTGCGGCAAGCGCGGCTGCGTCATGGCGTACGCGAGCGGCATCGGCATCTCGCGCATGGCCTACGAAGCGATCGACCGCGGCGACGCACCGGTGCTCGCCGCGATGCTGCCTCCCGGCCGGCAGCGCATCGCGGCCGAGACCGTGGCCAATGCCGCCGCGCGCGGTGATGCGGCTGCGGGCGAGATCCTGCATCGGGCCGGCCGCTACGCCGGCCTGGCCCTGGCCGCGGCGGTCCAGATCCTGGATCCCGAGCTGCTGGTCATCGGCGGCGGACTCACCCGCCTCGGCGCGGTCGTGCTCGATCCCGCGCTGGCCACCATGCGGGAGCTGGTCCAGGAGCAGATGGTAGACTCGGTGCGCGTGGAGATGTCCCGGCTCGGCGAGGAGATCGGCGTCCTGGGCGCGGCCGCCCGGGCCTTCTCCGCGCGACCGGCGCGCCCGCTTGGCCAGCCAATAAATCCTGAAGGCTGCCGGAAAGGATCAAGAGAGTGAGAAAGTACCTGCTCTTCGATCATGATGGTGTTCTGGTGGATACCGAATTCTGGTATTACAAGGCTGGAGAACGAGCCCTGGCGGACGTCGGCTTGACGTTGGACAAGGATCAGTATCTCCGGGACATGAACCAGGGCTTGGGCACTTGGGCCCAAGCCAGGGCGGCAGGTATTGATGAACGGACCATCAGCAGGCAGCGTGAGGTTCGTAATGATTATTATCAGGAATATCTCAGAACGGAAGCTATCGAGATCGAAGGCGTCGTTGAAACTCTTGCTGAACTGTCGAAATACGTCCGCATGGCTATCGTGACGACTGCAAGACGGGTGGATTTCGAGATCATCCATGAAGAGCGCCAAGTGAGGCAATTCATGGATTTCGTCCTTGTTCGCGAAGACTACAAGCTCGCCAAGCCGCACCCGGAGCCATACCTGACCGGCTTGAAGCGTCTCGGAGCCACCAGAAAAGAGACACTGGTTGTAGAGGATTCGTCCAGAGGGCTGCACTCAGCCGTGGCGGCCGGTATTGACTGTGCCATCGTCTATAACGACTTTACAAGAACACAAGACTTTTCACAGGCTAGCTATCGAATCGAAACTCTGATTGAATTGAAGGATATCATCTTCAATGAAATCTGAAGGAGCACTTACCGCTCGTCGCCAGGAGACTCGTTTCCGCCGTGCGTAGCGTAGAGACCGTCACGTCGGTCGGACGCAGGCTGCGCTACGCCCAGATCGGCGGCGGGCGCGACGCGTTCATCGGCGCCATTCACCGGCGCGCGGCGGCGCTCGACGGGTTCGTGGAGTTGACGGCCGGTGCGCTGTCGGGAACGGCCGACAAGGCACTCGCCTCGGCGCGTGACCTGCTGCTGCCGCCCGAGCGCTCCTACGCAAGCTGGCAGGAGCTGGTCGAGGGCGAGCGCGCGCGGCCGGCGGAGGAACGGATCGACTTCGTGTCGATCGTCACGCCCAACCACGCGCACTTCGAGCCGGCGCTGGCCTGTGTCGAGGCGGGATTCCACGTCGTCATCGACAAGCCCATGGTGCACGACAGCGCGCAGGCAGAGCGGCTGGTCCGGGCCGTGGCCGAGCACGGCGCCGTGTTCGCCGTGACCTACAACTACACCGGCTACCCGATGGTCAAGGAGGCCCGCCACCAGGTCGCCCAAGGGCGCATCGGGACTATCCGCCGGGTCGTGGTCGAGTACGCGCAGGGCTGGCTGTCGGAGCCGATCGACGCCCAGGGCCACAAGCAGGCCGAGTGGCGGACCGATCCCGCCCGCGCGGGAATCGCCGGTGCCCTGGGCGACATCGGCACCCACTGCGAGAGCCTGGTCAGCTACGTCACCGGGCTGGAGATACGCGAGCTGAGCGCCGACCTGGTTACCTTCGTGCCGGGGCGCCGGCTGGACGACGACGTCAGCGTGCTGCTGCGGTTCGCGCCCGGCGATGGGAGCGTCGCCCGCGAGGACCCGCGCGGCGTCCTCTGGGTGTCGCAGGTGGCCGCCGGCGCGAAGAACCGGCTCACCCTGCGGGTCTACGGCACCGACGGCGGCTTGCTGTGGGACCAGGAGGATCCGGACCGCCTGCTGTTCCTGGACCCCGGCGGCGACGCCACCATCGCCCGCGCCGGCGACCCCGGGCTGTGCGCGGCGGCCGAGCGCGCCACCCACCTGTTCCCCGGAGCGCCGGAGGGGTTCCTGGGCGCGTTCGCGAACATCTACGCCAACGCGGCTGACACCATGCGCGCCCGCCTGGCCGGGCGCGAGCCGACCGAGCTGGAACTCGACTTCCCGGGCGTCGCCGACGGCGCCCGCGGGGTGCGGTTCATGGAGCGCGTGGTCGAGAACGCCGCCGGCACTGCCAAGTGGTCGCCATTCTGACGTGAGCCCTGCCGGGTTCGAGGCGACGGACGCCTACGGCGCGTTCAGCCGCGGGCGGCTCCCGCCGGACCCGTATCCGCTCTACCGGGCCATGCGGGAGAGCGAGCCCGTGCACTGGTGCGACGGGCTGCGCGCCTGGGTCCTGACCCGCTACGACGACGTGCTGGCGGCGAACCGGGACGCGCGTTTCTCCAGCGGCCGGTCGAGCGTCAACATGGGTGCTTTGCCGCCGGCCGAACGCGAGCGCTACCGCGACCTGGGAGAGCACGTCGGTAACTGGCTGGGCTTCACCGATCCGCCGAAGCACACGCGCATGCGGAACCTGGTCGCGGGCACGGTCACCTCCGACCTGGCGGAACGGCTGCGGCCGCGTATCGCCCGCATCGTGGCGGAGCTGCTCGAAGCGCTGCCCGAAGGGGAGGACGCCGACCTCCTTGCGTCGTTCGCCTATCCGCTTCCGGCGACCGTGATCTGCGAGATCCTGGGCATACCGGAGGGGCTGCGCTCGCAGTTCCGTCGCTGGGTGGAGGACATCGCCGCGTTCGTGGGCGGCGCCGGCCCGTACCTGCTGGGACTGGCCGAGCGCGCCGACCGCAGCCGCCGGGAGTTGAGCGAGTTGTTCCGCGAGCTGGTCCGCTCGCGCCGGGCGCGCCCGCGGGACGATCTGCTCACCACGCTGGCCGACGCGCAGGAGCAAGGGCACCTCGGCGAGACCGAGCTGCTCGGGCTGTGCGTGTTCCTGTTCGCGGCCGGCCACGAGACCACCGTCGGTCTGATCGCCTCGGGCATCGTCACCCTGCTCGGCCATCCCGACCAGCTCCGGCGGCTGCGCGCGGAGGAGGCCCTGATGCCGTCGGCCATCGAGGAGCTGGTACGGTACGAACCGCCGATTCAGCAGGACACGCGGCTGCTGACCGAGGACGTGACCGTCCGTGGCCGTCGGCTCGAACGCGGCCAGACGGCGATCCTGGGGCGTGCCGCCGCCAACCGCGATCCCCTTCAGTTCGGCCGGCCCGAGCGTCTCGACCTCGCCCGCGCCGAGAACCGCCATCTCGGCTTCGGCTGGGGCATCCACTTCTGCCTCGGCGCGCCGCTGGCCCGGGTCGAAGCGTCCATCGCGCTGCGGGCGCTGTTCGACGCGTTCCCGCGCATGGGACTCATCACGCCGGTCGAGTGGTGGGACAACCTGTCGCTGCGCTGCCCGCGGTCGGTGATGGTCGACCTGCGGCGACGCTGAGCGCGCAATCGAGCGGGTTGCCGTCGTACGAGGAAGCAAGTAGCGCTCGGCATTGCGGAAGCCGACGTGAAGGAAGCAGTGGAGTGGGCGTTCCGCTCTCAGTCCGGGTCGGCCTCGCTCAATCGTCGTCCGCCCACCTTCACCAGGGTGCAGGGCTCGAGTCGTCCGAGTCGGTCCAGCAACTCAGGCAGGAGCCGGCGCAAGGTATCGAGTCGGTTATTGACGGCTACAAGCACCACTACAGCCATCGGCAATTCACGGAGATTCTGCTGGAACTCGATGTTCTGATCGGCGGTAAGGAAGACATGGAACCGACCCGCGGCGGTTCGAAGCAACTCGCCGTTCTCAAGACCCGACCAACCGTTGTCGGTCACGGTTGAGACGATATGCCCAGACAGCTCGCGGATCAGACGTCTTGGTAGCGACTCATCGAGCAGGATTCGCATGAACGTCCAGAGCTGCCCGTGCCATCTCCAGCACGGCGACCGCCTTGGCCCGATCGACAGCGGGGAAGTCGATCAGGAATTGATCAAGGGTGTCGCCGGCTTCGAGATAGTCGAAGAGGTTCTTCACCGGGACGCGCGTGGCCGTGAACACGGGCACGCCGCCCTGGATCCGGGGATTACTGTGCAAGACTGGTTCTTCCATAGTTCGGCCGCACCGGCGATGATGAGTCCAAGTCCATCATACCACTCCTGGCGTCGTCCGCTCGCGCTCCGACACTGGCGCACCGACTACCATGCGGGCTCGCTTGGCCGCCGACCCGGCACCGATCCAGACCGACGCGCCGTCTCGGGATGACTTGCCGCAGGCGCGGTGAACCGACAGACTCGGTGGCATGCGGAGCTCGTAGCTGATGGGTCGATTCCTCGCCCGGCGCTTCGCGACGATGGTCCTGCTGGTGTTCGGCATCTCGGTGGTGTCGTTCGTCATCATCGAGCTGCCGCGCGGGGACTTCGTCAGCTACCACGTGCTCACGCTCAAGGCGGCCGGCTTCGAGATGGCGCCGGAGCAGGTCAGCAATCTGCGCGCCCAGTTCGGCCTGGACAAGCCATGGTACCACCGGTACGTCCGCTGGATCGGCGGCATCGTGCTGCGCGGCGACTTCGGCTGGTCCTTCATAAACAACCAGCCGGTCTCGGAGCTAATCTGGGGCCGGGTGGGGCTCACGGCGCTGATCGCGGTGTTGTCGGTCACCTTCACGCTCGTGGTCGGCGTCGTGATCGGCATCTACAGCGCCGTCCACCACTACTCGGTCTCCGACTACCTGTTCACGGCCCTGGGATTCCTGGGACTGTCGATCCCGAACTTCCTGCTGGCGCTGGTGCTGATGTGGTTCGGCTGGTCCTGGTTCGGCATCACCATGGGCGGCCTGTTCTCCCGCGAGTTCCTGTACGCCGAGTGGAGCTGGGCTAGGCTGTGGGACCTGCTCACGCACCTCTGGGTGCCGGTCGTCGTCCTGGGTACCGCGGGAACCGCGGGCACCATGCGGGTGATGCGCGCCACCACCCTCGACGAGCTGGGCAAGCAGTACGTGGTGACCGCCCGCGCCAAGGGCGCGCCGGGCATGCGCGTGATCACCCGCCACGTCTTCAAGGTGGCCATCAATCCGATCCTGTCGACCATCGGCTGGCTCCTGCCGGCCATCTTCTCCGGCGAGGCGATCGTCGCCATCGTCCTCAACCTGCCCACCGTCGGCCCGCTGCTGTTCATCGCCCTGACGACGCAGGACATGTTCCTGGCGGCCAGCCTGGTGTTCATCCTCAGCGTGCTGACCGTCGTCGGCACCCTGCTCTCCGACATCATCCTGGCGGCGGTCGATCACAGGATCCGCTACGACTGATGGCCGACGCGGCGCTGGCCCCGATCGGACGCTCACACGGGCAGTTGATGTGGCTGAAGTTCAAAGAGCACCGCGTCGCGCTGGTCTCCCTGTGGCTGCTGGCCGTGCTCTACTTCGTCGCCATCTTCGCCGAGTTCTTCGCCCCCTACGACCCGCGGGTCATCAGCACCAGCGTCAAGGTCAACAGCCCGCCGGAGCTCATCCGCTTCTTCGATCAGGGCCGCCTGCAGCTCCGCCCCTTCGTGTACCACAAGTTCACGGAGGGCTACGACATGGAGACAGGCGCGCTGGTGTACCAGGACGACCGCGGCCACAAGAAGGAGATGCGCTTCTTCGTGCAGGGCGCGGAGTACAAGCTCTGGGGCCTGTTCCGCTCCCGGCTGCACTTCTTCGGCACCGACGACCCGGAGCCGATCAACCTGTTCGGCACCGACGACATCGGCCGCGACCTGCTGTCGCGGACGATATACGGCGGCCGGCTGTCCATGTCGGTGGGGATGATCGGCGTGCTGGCCAGCCTGGTGCTCGGGACGCTGCTGGGCGGCATCTCCGGTTACTTCGGCGGCGCCGTGGACAACGTCATTCAGCGGCTCATCGAGCTCCTGCGCAGCATCCCGCACATCCCGCTGTGGCTGGCGCTCTCGGCCGCCATTCCCAAGGAGTGGAGCGCCGTGCAGCGCTACTTCTCCATCGTCGTGATCCTGTCGCTGATCGGCTGGACGGACCTGGCGCGCGTGGTGCGCGGCAAGTTCCTGGCGCTGCGCGAGGAGGAGTACGTCATGGCCTCGCGGGCGCTGGGGGCCGGCGGCGGCTGGGTGATCACCCGCCACCTGATCCCGAACTTCATCGGCTACCTGATCGTCTCCCTCAGCCTGGGCGTGCCGGGCATGATCATAGGCGAGACGGCGCTGAGCTTCCTGGGCCTGGGACTGCTGCCGCCGGCGATAAGCTGGGGGGTGCTCCTCAAGGAGGCGGAGACGTTCATGGCCATCGCCTTTCACCCCTGGTTCTTCATCCCGGCGATTCTGGTCATCATCGTGGTGCTGGCATTCAACTTCGTGGGCGACGGGCTGCGCGACGCGGCCGACCCATTCGAGAAGTGAGCGAATTGACAACTCAGGAGGTACGCTGACAGGAGACCGAGGAACCTACCGGCGCGTAGTCGAGCGCTCTCGCAGAAGTCATCAAGGAGAGACGTAATGAGAAAGTACCTGTTCCTGGCGCTCGCGCTGCTGCTGAGTGCCGGCATGGTGTCCGCCCAGTTTCAGGAGGCGCCGGTGCTGGCCCGCGCGGCCGCGGCCGGCGAGATCCCGCCGCTCGCGGAGCGGCTGCCTCCGGAACCGCTGGTGGTGTCGATGGGACCCCCGGACTTCCAGGTCGGCCAGTACAAGGATGGCAGCGCCATCGAGACGAACTTCATGGGCCAGGGCTTCTGGTGGCCGGCGGTCCAGTTCGCGATCGAGGGCATCGTCCGCGCCGACACCGAGAGCAGGATTCATCCCAACCTGGCCCGCTCCTGGGAGTGGAACGACGACAAGAGCTCGCTGACGCTGCACTTCGTCAAGGGCGTCAAGTGGTCGGACGGCCAGGCCGAGTTCACCACCGAGGACCTCCGCTTCACGTACGAGGACGTGGTGATGAACACCGACCTCACGCCGACCCCGAACGGCAAGTTCCTGGTGAACGGAGAGCCGTGGCAGATGCACGTGATCGACGACCACACGCTGCGGCTGGACTTCGGCGCGCCGAACCCGCTGGCGCTGCTGTTCCTGTCCCAGCTCGCCCAGGTCGGCCACCAGGGCGGTGATTCCATCTACCTGCCGGCGCACCACTACAAGCAGTTCCACATCGACTACAACGAGGACGCCGACAAGGTCGCCAAGGACAACGGCTCCTCCGACTGGAAGGAGCACTTCAGCAAGCAGCGGCAGCGCTACTGGCTGGGGCAGCACTACCCGGAGGTGCCCACGGTGGCGGCGTGGATGCCGGTCGAGGCTTCGCCGCAACTGGTGCGCTGGGAGCGCAACCCCTACTACTGGAAGGTCGACGAGGAGGGCAAGCAGCTTCCCTACATCGACGCCATGAACGCCGAGTTCATGACCAACGGCGGCGAGACCTGGCGCGCGCGCGACATCGCCGGTGAGCTGTTCGTCGGCGGCTGGTATCCGTTCACGGAGCGGCCGCAGTTCGGGGACATCTCGCGGGTCGGCCTGGAGCAGCGCAACATCCCGCGCAACCTCGGCGGCACCGAGATGGTCATCCACCTGAACCTGACGGTGGACGACCCGGTCAAGCGCGAGATCTTCCAGGACACCCGGTTCCGCCGCGCGCTGTCCAAGGGGATCAACCGCCAGCCGATCCTGGACATCGTCTTCGGTCCCCAGGGCGTGGCCGGCATGGGCTACCTGCACGCGCTGCCGTGGCGCGACGCGGAGGTGGAAGCGGCGGAGGCCGACGTGCTGGCCTACGACGTCGAGGAGGCCAACCGGCTGCTCGACGACATGGGGCTGACCGAGCGCGACTCGGACGGGTTCCGCCTGATGCCGGACGGCCGGCGGCTGACCATCAACTTCACGATGGACACCATCGTCGAGAACCAGTGGCGGTCCTCCGACCAGACGCAGATCATCGCCCAGCAGTGGAAGGAGATCGGCGTCGAGCTGAACTTCAACCTGGTCGAGCGCAGCCTGCTCACGGAGATGGCGGCCGGCAACGAGCACGAAGGCACGATGTGGGCCATGACCATCCCCTACCTGCAGTACCTGCTCAGCCCGCGGCAGTTCATCCAGGTGAGCTGGTGGGCGCCGCTGTGGGAGCAGTGGTACGCCACGCAGGGGGCATCAGGCGAGGAGCCCCCGCCCGAGTTCAAGGAGTACCTGGACCTGGCCATCGGCTGGGCCGCGGAGACCGACGAGGACAAGGCGCAGCAGATGGCGCGCGACGCCAACATCATGGCCTACCAGAAGGCGCTGTGGCTGGGCGTCGGCGCAGGCGCGCAGCAGTTCACGTTCGTCCGGGACACCCTGGTCAACATGCCGCTGGGACACTTCCAGCCCGACTCGTGGGTGGCCTGGAAGTACTTCCCCGAAGGCTGGTGGCTGGAGTAGGGCCGCACGGATAGACCCGCCTCGGCCTGCCTGAGGAGCCAGACCCAGGGCGCGTGGACGTTTCGGCGCGCACGCGCCCTTCCTTTCTTGCCCGGCGTCAGATGTGCCGGGCGTCAGAAATGACGGACGTGGGGCAGAAGCTCGCTGCCCGGACGACCGGCAACGGTTGTGGCCCATCCGGTCAGGTCCGGCCGCGGGCCGTAGAGGACGAATACCCTGCCGTCCCGCGCCGTGCCGGGGCGGAGGCCGCCGTCAACCCGCCATCCTCTCGCCGCGCCCGGCAGGAGGGCCGCTGAAGGAGCGGCGATCGCCGTGGCTCCTTCAGCTCTCAAACGCCGTGCCTCCGCCTGGCATCTCTCATACGTTTCGGGACCGCCGGTGGTGACGTGCAGCGGCATCGTGGGCCGTTGCGGCGGCTCGCCTCCCATGTCTCCTACCCACAGCGCACGCCGGATGCCGGACAGGTCCTCGGGCTCGGTGATCTCCTCGTGACGCAGGAACTCGGCCCACGCTCCGTCCGGTGTGTCACTGAAGTAATGAGCCGGTCCTTCGCCCTGTGCGTGCCAGCGCCCGGCTGGTTGCGAACGACTCTCCCACAGAAACGGATAGCGGGGATCGGTGTGGCGGAACGCGATCACGTTGCCGGCGAGGAGACCAGGGCGGCGGCAAGGTCGCGCACCCGTTGCGGGCCGGGGTCCTCGGGTTGCCACGTGCCATCCAGGAGCTGAGCAGGTGAGCGGCTGCCGAGCAGTTTCCGCGGGCGCTGGAACCACCGGCGGACGCCGAAGTCATTGTAGGCCCCCGCAAGGTCGCCGATGACCAGTGCCAGGAAGTGGAGGCGAGCCGCGATCCCATCGGGAGTCGCGCGGCTCCCCGACAGATAGCGGCGCACGCTGGAAGAGGAGATTCCGAGAAGCGAGGCGAGCACATCGCCGCCCAGTACGCCGTTCACGCCGGCCCATTCGCACGTCGGCATCGGCGACGCATCAAGGGCTTCGTTGAGCTTCTGCAGTGTGACCGCGAGCTGCCTTGGATTCGGACTCGAAGACGCCGCGAGGTCGGGGAGCAGGCCATTGCCGATGCCCGCTTGCGCAATCCCTTCGATCAGACGCCGAAACGTGTGCATGTCCAACCGTTCGATCGCTTCCTTCGGGGGAAGCAGCCCCATTGCCTCCGCACGAGTCAGAACCGCAACCGCGAGGTGGGCAACCACGGGATCGTCGAACGGACCCTGAACGGAACGGATTCGGACAATGGCCATACTCCAGAGCATATCCGATCGCTGGCAGGGGCCGTCAACCGACTGTCCGAAGATGCCGACCCCGCGTGATACCCTGCGGTGAGCGTGTACCGCATGGAATGGATTCGGAGATCCCGGTCGAGAAGCAGATCAGGCGGTGCAAGCGTTCGTTTTGTGGTCGTGTGCGCACTGCTAGCGGCCGTCCTGGGCGCGGGGCGGGCTTGGGCGGACGGCTCGGAGCCGATGAGAATCGGTCTGCTGCTCGACTTCTCCGGCGCTCGCGAAACGTCGGCGGACAGGAAACGTGCCTTCGACCTGGCCATCCGCCACCTGAACGACGGCGGGGGTGTGCTGGGCCGGCCCGTGCTGGGCGTGACGGCCGACGCCACCCGCAACCCGGATCCGGCGGTGCGCGCGGCGCGGCACCTGGTGGAGCAGGAAGGAGTGCATGCCGTCGTCGGCCCCAACGCCAGCGCGGCGGCGTTGCCGGTGGCGGAGGTCGTGACGGGGCCGGCCGGCATCCCGACCATCAGCCCGTCGGCGACCTCACCTCGGCTCACCGATGCCAACGACGACGACTTCTTCTTCCGCACAACCCTCGCCGACACGGCCCAGGGGCCCGTGCTGGCGCGGGTGACGCGGGAGCGCGGCTTCGACAACGTGGGCCTGATCTACCGCGACGACCCCTACGGACAGGGACTGGCGGACATCTTCGCGGACGCATGGCATGGGACGCTGCGGGCTGTCCCGGTCGCCGATGACCAGCCGACGTATCGTGCCGAGCTGCGGCGGAGCGCCGGCGCCGGGGCTCAGGCGCTGGTGGTCGTCACCTTCGAGGACCAGGCCCTGGCCATCGTCCGGGAAGCGATCGACCACGGCATCTATGCGCAATTCGTCTTCGCCGACGCCGGCAAGAGAACCCGACTGGTCAGGGAGCTCGGAGGCGCCGCGCTGGGCGGCATGTACGGTACCGCCGGAGCGCCGACTCCCGACAGCGCCGCCGCCGGCGAGTGGGAGGAGTCGTTCGTGGCCGAGCACGGCGGGCCGCCTGCCTTCACCTACGTCAAGGAGACCTACGATGCGACGATAGCCGTGGCCCTCGCCGCGCAGGCTGCGGGGAGCCTGGACGGCGCCGCCATACGGGACCATCTGCGGGACATCGGCAGCCCGCCGGGACAGGCCGTTCCGGGCACCCCCGGCGGCGTTGCCGATGCCCTTCGGCTGCTGGCCGACGGCCGGAAGGTCGATTACGAGGGGGTCGCCACCACGCTGGACTGGGACGAGAAGGGCGATCTGCGCGAAGGCTACATCGGGGTGTGGCGCTTCACGGCGGACGAAGGCATCGAGGAGGTCGAGACCGTTTTCTTCCGGCCTTGACGCAGAGGACGCGCTTCAGGCGCGTGAAAGGTGGAGGCCCGCCAGGCTCAGCTCGTCGGCGCGGTGACACGCCACCTCATGCCGGCTTGCCGCGCGCAGCTCGCGGAGCTCCGGCTCCCGCTGGCGGCACTCCTCCACCGCGTACGGACAGCGGGTGTGGAAGTGACAGCCGGCCGGCGGAGACGACGGGTCGGGGATGTCGCCCTTGACCGCCGGCTGCGCGTCCTGGTCCGGGTCGGGGAGGGGGATCGCACCGAGCAGCGCCTCCGTGTAGGGGTGCAGCGGCTGCTCGCCGAGCACGCCGGCCGGCGCCACCTCGACCACCCGGCCCAGGTACATCACCGCGATGCGGTCGCTGACGTACTGCACGACGGTCAGGTCGTGGGCGATGAAGAGGTAGCTTAGGCCGAGCTCGCGCTGCAGCCGGTTGAACAGGTTGAGCACCTGCGCCTGGATGGAGACGTCCAGGGCCGACACCGGCTCGTCGCAGAGCAGCACCCGCGGGCCGAGCGCCAGCGCGCGGGCGATGCCGATCCGCTGCCGCTGGCCGCCGGAAAACTCGTGCGGGTAGCGGCGCATCACGGCCGGGTCCATGCCGACCAGGTCGAGCAACTCGGCCACGCGCGCCTCGCGCTCCCTGCGGCGCTTCATGCCGTGCAGCACCAGCCCCTCGCCGATGACGTCGCCCACCGACATGCGCGGGTCCAGCGAGGACACCGGGTCCTGGAAGACGATCTGCATGTGGCGCTTGATCGCCTTGAGCTCGTCCCGCTGCAGCGCCACCACGTCCCAGCTCGCGCCGTCGACGGCCAGGCGGATGCTGCCGGAGGTCGGCTCCACCAGCCGCATGAGGCAGCGGGCGACGGTGGTCTTGCCGGAGCCTGACTCGCCGACGATGCCGAGCGTCTCGCGCACGGCCACCGAGAAGCTCACGTCGTCCACGGCGCGGATGTCGCCCACGCGGCGCCGCAGCAGGCCGCGATGGATGGGGAAGAGCTTGGTGAGCCCCTCGACCTCCAGAACGCTCATTCGTAGAGCCAGCAGGCCACCCGGTGGCCCTCGCCGGTCGCCGTCACCGGCGGCTCGTCGGTGAAGCAGCGAGGCTCGGCGTGCGGGCATCGGGGCGCGAAGCTGCACCCGCGCCGCTGGGCGTAGGGCGACGGCACCGTCCCCTCGATCGCTTCCAGGGCCGTGCTCTTGGTCACTCCACGCAGCGGCATCGAGCGCAGCAGCCCCTGCGTGTAGGGGTGCAGGGGGCGCTTGAACACCGACTGGACGTCGGTGAGCTCGACGATCCGGCCCAGGTACATGACCGCCACCCGCTGCGCCATGCGGGCGACCAGCCCCATGTTGTGGGTGATGACCACCAGCGACATGCCGTACGCCTCGTGCAGCTCCAGCATCAGGTCGACGATCTGCGCCTGGATGGTGACGTCCAGGGCGGTGGTCGGCTCGTCGGCGAACAGCAGGCGCGGGTTGCAGCTCAGCGCCATGGCGATCATCACCCGCTGGCGCATGCCGCCGCTCATCTGACCCGGATAGTCGTCCACCCGCCGGGCGGGCGCGGCGATGCCGACCCGATCGATGAGCTCGACCGCCCGCTCGCGGGCGGCTCTCTTGTCCGTGTCCTGGTGCAGCAGGATCGCTTCGATGATCTGCGCGCCGACCGTCTTGATCGGGTGCAGGGAGTTCATCGGCTCCTGGAACACCATCGAGATCTCGCCGCCACGCAGGGCGCGAAGCTCCTCGTCGTCGGCGCGGTAGCCCGCCAGGTCGACCGTGTCGCCGGCCGCTCGACGGTAGTGGATGGCGCCGCCTGTGATCCTGCCGAGCGGCTCCGGCAGGATGCGCAGCACCGACTGCGCCATGACGCTCTTGCCGCACCCGCTCTCGCCGACGACGCCGAGCACCTCGCCCTCGTCCAGGGAGAAGCTGACCCCGTCCACGGCCCGGATTACCCCGTCCCGCGTCTTGAAGTGGGTCCTGAGCTCCTCCACTCGCAGGAGCCCGACGTCGCCGGCGGGTGACGGGTCGGGAGCGCCGCCAGCGGGCTTCGGGCGCATGGTCCGGCGATCGTACCACGCGCCGCGGCGCTCTCAGGGGGTGGCGGTCCGGTGCCCGATGCGGGAGTCGAGCTCAACAAGTGCTTCGTCGAGCGGCAACTCGAACGCGGCGAGGTACGTGCGCTGCACGGCGGTGGCGCCGGGGGCGACCGAGCGGCTCACCGCGTCGCTGTGCAGGCAGGGGTTGTCCGGGTTGACGAACAGCATGCCCGCCTGCGGCGATCCGTAGATCGTGGTGTAGCGGGTGTCCTGCATGGGCATCGCGATCCAGGGACCGGTGATGACCTGGGTGCGCGGGTCGTCGGGACTGCCCGGGCGGAACATCTCCATGAATGTGCGGCCCGGGTGGTTTGCCGGCAGGAACCAGTGCCGGGCCGGCGGGTAGCCGTCGCCGCGCAGCAGACGGTCGGCCGGGATCCAACTGCCCTCCACGTTGACCAGCGCACGCTCGCGCCAGCCCCAGACCAGTCCCCTTCCATGGAAGCGGCAGCAGACGTGGGAGAAGAACGTGGTCGCCGTCTCGGACAGGTTGGTGATGTGGAGCGCGACCTCGACCAGATCGAAGCCGACGACGATCTCCGCCCGGTAACGGACCGGCCCGTCGCGGTCGATCAGGTGGTCGGGGCCCGCGAAGCACGCCCGGTCGAAATCCGGCCCCAGCGGGCGGCTTTCGGCGGTGTACTCGACGGCGTCGCCGCCGCCGGTCGGCCGCCATCTGTCGGGCACCTCGAAGCCGAAGACGAACCCCTCGCTGGTGCCGATCATCTCCGGGACCGCCAGTGACCACATGCCCAGCGCGCTGTCGCGGTTGCGGCCGAACCACTCCTCCCGGCGGTACCAGCCGCGCGGCCGGAAGTTGACCTGGACGTTCTGAGTCGAGCTGAGCACCCCGGTCTCGACGCTGAACCCCTCGACTGCGGGCTCGCGGTGGATGACGCGGGGCCGGCGCCCGTCCGTCGACAAATCAGCGTTCAGGTGGGGTCGCACGGTCGCCTGACCGCACGACGATCTCGACATCGCAGTTCAGGACGTGCAGCAGATTCAGTATTCTATCGACTGACTTGCGGTAGTTCGTCTGGTCCAGCAAGCGATCGAACTGCGTGTCGGAGGTGCCGAGACGGCGGATGATCTCATCCCTGGAGAGACCGCTTGCGTTCACTCTCCGCTGCGCTTCGAGCGAGAGTTCGTACAAAAACAGATCGTGCAGGTAGCCAGGGTCCCGATTGAGTTCGAGTATCTGTTCGATGTGGACCGTGGCCTCCCGTCCTGACTTCATGGTGACGACGAATGCTTCACGCGCCAACTCCTCATCAACCACGCAACCCACCACCGGGTCGCCGGCAGTCGGCGCAGGGTCTGCCTTGCTGTAGGGAAATGGGTACTTCTTCGACCACGTCGCGATCTCGAACACTTGCCTTCGATTACTGAACCGTACCGAGCGGATCTTCACAGAATTCCCTCGGCCTCAAGCTCTGTGATCAAGTTCAGGATGTGGCGTGTTGCACTGCCTCTCATGGGTTTCCGGTTCTCCAGGTCCCACTTCACGACCAATGTCCGGTCGCGATAGACGTGAACGTGACGCGGAGCATGGTCGGTAATCCAGGTGACGAAGACATAACCACCGCGGCGAACCCGCGCCACGCGTCTATGCTACGCTTGGCTCTGTCGTTGTCAATCGACGTTGGCGACCAAGTGTGCGGCAGGGTCGGCAAAGACGGCAGCGGGCTACCAGTCCACGTTCTCGCGGCTGACGAAGCGGGTGACCGTGCGCAGGCGGGGCTCGCCATCGCGGTAGTGGCGCCGCTGGTAGAGCGGGCAGTGGCGGCCCGGCGGATCGATGTCGACCACGTCGTTTCCCCGACGCGTGAGCACGTAGCGGTGCTTCTCCACGTAGGCGACGTCCGTGCGCTCGCCGATGGGAACGTGAGCGAGACCCGCTTTGAGGCGCCGACCGGGCCGATCCGAGCGTAGCGTCCGTCCCAGGCGAGCTCGCGCCGTGCCCCGTTGACCGTGCATGCCGCCTCTCCGGGAGCACCCACTCCGGGATGCGGATGTCGAGGTCGGCGTCGACCTTCGGGCGCACCTCGACCCGGCCCTGGTAGGGGAGGAAGCTGTCGACGTCCGCCCACCGCGAGGCGTGGTTCATCAGCAGGTTCACCCGCAGCCGGCCGGCGTCCCGGTGCACGATGATCTTCCAGAGCTGGTACAGCGTCAGCGCCGCAGTGGCGGTGCAGCAGTGCTGGATGCCGATGCCGTACCTGACGTACCAGTCGTTGACGGCCGGGTAGCCGGCGAACGCGCCGCGGTCGCGCTCGGGAACCGAGTCCGCCGTGCACCACGGCCCGACGATGCTCCGGTGGGCAGCAACTCGGCGGGCGGCGGGTTGTAGGCGTCCGCCTCGGTGATGCGGTCGATCCAGTCCGTGGTCTGTAGCTGCCCCTCGGCGAACATGTTTCGGGTCCACCGGTCGGCGTCGTCCCAGTAGTCGCCACGCCCCAGCTCCGAGAACCGGATCGCCAGCGCGATCATGTCGGCGACGTTGCACAGCTCGGATGCATGCCACTGCACGCTGTTGACGAACTCCGGAAAGTAGCCGACTAGCGGGCCGCCGGGTCCGCCTGGCTGCCAGACGCTCGAAGCGCGCCCCCGCGGATGTACGCCCAGGTTCCTGACCCACTCGAAGCTGCGGAGTGCGAAGTCCATCATCTCTTCGTCGCCGGCCGACGCCGCGTACTCCAGCGTCGTCAGGATCGCACGCGAATGCTCGTGGAAGTGGACGGTCATCGCGTCGCCGGGCTCCCGCAGAAAGCTGCCGTCCTCGCGGAAGAAGTAGCGCCGCAGGTACCGGAGGTTCTTGCCCGCCAGCGTGAGCGCCGGCTCGTGGCCGAGGAGGCGATAGGCGTGCACCAGGCCGTATGGCAGCCGGCATGCCTCGCCGTTCTCCTCGGTGACGGGAGGCTCGGTGGCGGCCGGCCGCTTCTGCACCGCCCGGAACGCGCTGGGCCAGAAGTAGGCGATGTCGCCCTCGTCCACGGCCAGGCCGGTCAGCCCGTCCACCGTGGCGCGCGCCTTCGCCGACCACTCCTCGCCGGAATCCCGCCGCGCCAGCAGGGTCATGGCCGCCAGCGTCATGCCCATGGCGAAGGGATTCAGGTACTGGTCCCTGCCGGGTCCGTTCCGGATCCAGTTGGGGATGGAGGCCGCCCCCACGGCCGGCCCCGCAGCGGCAAGTAGAAGAGCCCGTCCGGGCCGATGCAGCGGCGCAGCCGCGTCAGCCAGTCGGCCTCGACCTGCAGGTTCTGCTCGCTGCCGCTGATCATGCGCATGAGTGGCACGGTGAGCTGGAACTTCGGCTGCACGTTGGCGTCGCTGACGCCGTGGCACAGCAGAGCCGGTTTGACGCAGAGGACGCCCATGAAGTAGATCTCGCGGTCGGCGCCGGCGTCGGTCGCCTCCGTGAGCGGATTGATCACCTGCCGCGCGCGCTCGGCCACGTCGAACGTGTCGGGCACCAGCGCCTCGTAGCGCTCGCCCCGGTAGGGCGGAACCGTCGCGGCGGGCGACTCCGGATCGATGTACGCGATCGGATCGCCCGGCTGCCAGCCCGGGTTCAGGTCGTCGCAGGCATCCGGGCCGGCCGGCACCTGGTCATCGCTCATCGCCGGGTCAATCTCCTGCGGCCGACGGGTGAGGTCAAGATGTCCGCGGGATCCCCTGTTCGGTCGAGAGTCAGAGTCGTGGACTCGCCGACTACTTCGAGTTGCCTCTCGCGTCCACGAGGAGCCCGTTGATGTACTTGTGCAGAACGCTGGAGATGAGGGTCTGGTAGGGCAACCCCTCGCGCAAGGCCGCCTTCCGGAAGTGGATCAGGTCGCGCTCCGACATCCTGATGCTGACGCGCTTGTCCTTACGCAGAGTTGCACGAGCGGCGGCGCGGTAGCGCTCGGCTGCCTGATCGAAGCCGGGAATGGTCTTCCACTCTCCCCGCTCGACTGAATCGAGCAACCGCTGCTCTTCTTCGGTCAGATTCATCGCAACCCACCTCCCAGGTACCGTCGTGTCATCTTGCGACTGGGAATGATCGTCTTGAGGTAACTATTCAGCCGGGGCGGACGGTTTGAGGCAGGTTGGGATCATGGGGCG
>JAPPNY010000024.1 GCA_028818385.1 Spirochaetaceae bacterium | reverse complement strand
GCTGATCGAGGGTTCCGCCCCGACCAACGGACCCGAGCGTGGGATCGTCCTGTGCAGTGCGCCACGTCGGCGACATCAGCGACGCCGGCGAGTTCACCTATGGCTCTGGCCGTGCAGATAGCGGACTGCCTCAGTGTGGTGATGTTCTTCGATCAGCTGGAACCATGAAGTTCAGCGAGAGGAATCTGCGCTGGACCGCCATTTCCGAAACCGAGTCGTGCGACGATCTTACGCTGGAAGGTACCCTCACCAGACCGTGATCCGAAACTGACCCACCACCTTGTTGACGTTGACACCCGTGGGCGCGTGGGCGCACATTTCGGTGCCGTGGGGAAACCAAAGGTGTCCGGAACGGCCAAAGGACGCGGTCCGGCTGGCTCGCTTGGTGGTCGACATGGCCACTGGAGTGAAGCCGTAATCGTAGCGGGGCCAAGTGGTTCCTTCGCGGAACTCCGTTGATGGACGGAGAGAGCGGGAGTCGAACCCGCGAGTCGGGGTTGTGCCTCGCGGTCTCACTGTAGCCCAATACCGCTCTGTCACTCCCCTTTCCCCATATCATTACCTCGCAACACATTAGGCTAGTGTCGGTGGAGGAAGGATCATGGACTCGACCGGATTGCCGCCGGGTGGACGGATCGACTTCGGGGCGACGGGCGCATCGCACGTGCTGGACGTGGCCAACGACGTGCAGCTCTTCTGCGATGACTTCCTGCTGACGCGGGGCACGGTCGCCTCGCGGGACTATCCGGTCAACATCCGGTTCACTCCGGGCACCGCCGTCAAGGACCCGGCACCGGTGATGCTGCCAGGTCGAGGTGCGTCGTGGGAGACCGGAGGCATCTACTGGGTGACGGTCCTGCACGACGGGGGTCGCTTTCGCTGCTGGTACAACACCGATCACCGCTCCGCCCGCGACCCGCGCTACCCCCATCAACGGCCGGCCCGCGAGCCCGGCACGGTCACGCAGATGATGGTGGCCTATGCCGAGTCCGACGACGGCGTGACTTGGCGCAAACCCGCCCTCGGACTGGTCGAGGTAGACGGGTCCACGGCGAACAACGTGGTCCTGCGCGGCGACATCGACCGCTACGCGGAAGGCGCCTGCGTGTTCGTCGACCCGACGGCGCCGCCGGCCGAGCGCTACAAGATGCTGCACCGCGGCCGGACGCCGTTCGGCCTGCGCGGCGCCTTCTCCGGCGACGGGCTGTCCTGGTCGCTGTATCCGTGGGGCTACAACATCCCCGGCCTGGACACCCAGAACGTGGCCAACTACGACCCGGTACTGGGCCGCTACGTGGCCTACATCCGCTCGAACAGCCTGAAGCGGGCCGGCCGCGACGTCGGCGACCGTCCCGTGCTGCCGCAGGGCTGGGGACGGTCGGTCGCCCGCATCGAGGCGATGCGCTTCGACGGGCCTCACCCCGAGTGGACGCCGCCGGAGATCGTCCTGGCGCCCGACCACGAGGACGGGCTGGACGTCGACTTCTACAACGGTCCGTGGAGTCCGTACCGCGACATGCACCTGATGTTCTTCTCGCCCTATCACCACTGGAGCGGGAAGCTCGACCTGCAGCTCGCCGTCAGCCGCGACAACCGGACCTGGATTCGTCCCACGCGAGCGCCGATCGTCGCCAACAGCGACGAGCCGGGGGCCTACGACCAGTTCCGGATCTACGCCGGTCCCGGCATCCTGCCGGCCTCACCGGACCGTCCGGACTCACCGGACCGCGTGGCGCTCTACACGCGCACCGGTCAGGGACCGCACAACGGCGCGGTGGACGCGACCTACACGCCGGGGCCGTGGCACGCCGCCGGTCTGCGTGACGGCGATACGCCGTCCGACGGCGGCATGGGGCGGGTCACGTTCGGCCGCGACCGGTTCGTCGGGATCGAGGCCGGCAGCGAGCTCGGCATCTTCGCGACGCGCGAGATCCGCTTCGCCGGGCGCCGGCTCACCGTGAACGCGGAGCCCACCGGCGCGGAGGCGGAGCTGCGCGTGCAGGTGGTGCGGGGAGACACCACCCCGCCGGCCGGCTCCTTTCCGCGGCACGACGGCCCGCCGATCAAGGGACTGACGTTCGACCGCTGCCGTCCGCTGAACGCGGACGCGCTCGACGCGCCGGTCACCTGGGACGGCGGCGCCACCCTCGGCGCTTGGGCCGGCACGCCGGTCCGGCTGCAGTTCCACCTGCGCCGGATGAGGATCTACGGGTTTCGTTTCGTCGCGTGACTCCGCGCTACCCGGCCGCGACCAGCCGGCCGTGCGGGTCGTGGTGCGCCGGGTGCCCGGTGCCCGCCTTGCGGCGCGCTTCGCCCTGCTCGTAGCGGTTGGGCATCTCCGCGGCCCGCCAGCGCAGGAACGCTTCCTCGTGCCGGTCGCGGTTGGCGGCCGACGGAGCCGCCGGCACGTCGATGACTCCCGTGGTCAGCGCATCCACCCGGCGCTCGCACGCGACCACCTCGCCCTTGCTGACGATCAGCGTCACGCCGACGTTGGCCTCCACGATCGGCACGCCGTTCTCCCTGGCCCGCGCGAGCACGGCCCGGTCCTGGCTGCGTGAACGCGACCCGAAGGACGGGATCAACAGGTAGCGGGCGCCGTCCAGCACCGGAATACGGGCGATGTCCGGATTCCAGCGGTCGTTGCAGATCAGCACCCCGCACTTCCCGAACGGCGTCTGAAACGCGCGCGAGCGCTTGCCGAGGCGGTTGAACCACCAGTCGTCGTGGTAGCCCTCGGCGAGCTGCATCTTGTGGTACGTGCCGCGGATCTCGCCCGCGCCGTCGATGAAGACCGCGCAGTTGTAGACGTCGCCGCGGATGCGCTCGGCCAGGCCGAACGCCAGGCACATGCCGAGCTCGCGGGCGAGCGCCCGGAACCGGCCGATCTCGGGCCCGCGCAGGCTCACCGCCGCCTCGTGCATGCGATCGGCCGGATGCGCGCCCTCGATGATCGGCATCACCACGTAGCCGTCGAGCGCCCCTTCCGGGGCGACGGCGAGCTCCGCGCCGGCATGAGCGGCGCGGCGGAACAGCTCCTCCAGCCGATCCGCGTTGGCTGCCACGTCGAACTTGCGGGGCTTGAACGAACATGCGGCGACGCGAACCTCGGTAAACATGCCGCCCACGCTACGCGCCGCCCTGCGAGGGATCAAGCATGCTTGCCACGGCCGCCGCCAACTTCCAGAGTTGCGGCATGAGCCAGCGAACGGAATTCGATCCGCTCAGGCTGCTGGACGCCCTGCACGCCGGAGCCGAGCGCGACTGCGCCTTCAACGCCGCGACCCCCGACGCCGCACGCGCGTGGCAGGCGCACGCCCGACGCGCGCTATCCGGGCACCTGGGGTTCCTGGACCGGCCGGCGCCGGCCGTGGAGGCGGAGCTGGAGCAGACCGTCGACCGCGGCTCCTACGTCCGGGAGCGGGTGGTGCTGCGCACGTGGCCGGACGCGACCATGCCGGTCTACGTGCTGGTCCCGAAGGGCCTCGACGGACCGGCGCCGTGCGTGCTGGCCCTGCATGGGCACGGCTACGGCGTGCGCGACATCGTCGGCCTGTGGGAAGACGGCTCCGAGCGGTGGGAGCCGGACGGCTACCACAAGGACTTCGGGTGCGCCCTGGCTGAGCGCGGATTCGTGGTCGCGGCGCCGGAGATAAGCTGCTTCGGCGAGCGGCGCGCCGACTACTCGGCCCTGGCCGACGAGCTCACCGGCCCCGAGCCGTCGACCTGCCACAACGCCAGCACCTACGCGATCATGCTGGGCGGCTCGGTGATGGGCCTGCGCGTCTGGGACGGCCTGCGCGCGGTCGACTACCTGGCCACCCGTCCGGAGGCGGACATCGCGCGCCTGGGGGCGATGGGGATTTCCGGCGGCGGCGCGCACACCTACTTCTCCACCGCGTGCGACGACCGCATCCGCGCCTGCGTGATCTCCGGCTACTTCTGCGACTGGCGGCAGAGCATCCTGACCTTCGCGCACTGCACGTGCAACTTCGTGCCCGGCCTGCTGGGTCACGGTGAGCTCAGCGACTTCGCAGGGCTGATCGCGCCCCGCCCCTGCCTGATCGAAGCGGGCCGGCGCGACACGATCTTTCCGATCGACGGCGTGCGCGCGTCGGTGGACAGGGCGCGGGCGGCGTGGCGCGCCTTCGACGCCGAGGACATGCTGGTCACCGACGACTTCGAAGGCCGGCACCAGATCAGCGGCCGGCTGGCCTACGACTTCCTGGCCCGCCATCTCTGACCGCGAGCGGTCCTGAGCGGTCGGGCGGCTTACCGCCGTCAGTCTGCCTACCACGGTCGGCCTTGGTGCCGTGCCCTCGTGCCGCCGCCAGCCCCGAGACAACCGTCTTTCGGCGTTCCAGACGCCCTACCGAGCGCCTTCGCGCTCGTGGGGGACATATGGTCGTCCGCGTCGGTCATCGCAGCAGATCCTGCATCATCGCGGCGACTGCCCCATCCGAGTTAGCCACGTTGAACGGGAAGCAGGCCATTTCCAGACCATCGACGAATCGGAAGACCAGCGCCTCGCGAAACGCCGTCGTCCTCGGATAGATCAGGACGACGCGCCGGCAGCCGTACCTCTTCCCGTAGGCGAAGAGTTGGTACGCGTCGTCCTGGCTGACACCATGGTTCGGTGCGGCGGGGTCGAGATGCTTCCACTTCGCATCCAGGACGAATCGGAACTGCCCGCGCTCTATCAGGACGACATCCGGCTTCAGCCGAAAGGCCTCCTTGCTGGCGCTGTCCGTCGCCAGATACCGCAGCGGTCCCTGGGCGCGCACGGTGAACCGCCGTTGGTGGCGGCGGAGGGCGGCGGTGACGTAGTCCTCGAACACCTCCTCCATCGGAAACAGCAGCGCACGGTTGACGTGTGGACCGTGGAACGTGACGAGCCCCCGGCCGAAAAGGAACAACCCGACCCACGGCATCACGGTGTCGTAGTGCCGCATCGAACGGTCCACGCGGCGCCGTGCCCAGTCGTCGTCCAGGTTCGTCGACAAGGGCACATCGGAGAAAACGATGCGCAACTGATGGACGCGCTGCCGGTTCTCGGGATGGCGAACGATACCCGCGAGCCGTCGTAACGCGCTGTGTATCAGGCGGTTGGCGGGTCGGTCCGCCGTGAACTCGTCGTAGCCGACGTAGAACCTGGAGCGGTCGACCAGATTCTCGCGGACGTGCGGCGGGAACAAGATCCGGCCCCGCAGACAGGGGAGATTCGCCTCCTGTGCGCGGTACGCCCGGGCGAGGCCACGCCGGGTCAGCAGGACAACGCTCACCAGGAACAGATGGACGAACGCTTCGAACATGTCGAAGCGCCGAGTCGCGCGGATGCTGGCACCGTCAAGCTGTGCCTGCCAGAGACCGCGCCAGTCTCGCAGCATCGTGAGGAAGACCCGCCGGGTGTTTTCGTCCCTACCTGTTCTGGAGCCAGGACGGCCTTCCGTCAGCTCGCCGGCGTCGCCGCTGGTCGTCGTCGTGCCGTCCCCGTCGTTCGAGAGATCGACCTTCGGGAGGATCTCGATCACGGTTCCCCGGCGCGTTTCGATGATCCCGACGTAGTTCTGCGCGTGGAGGCGACCGTTCCGGAGCGAGAGAACGGGCCAGCGCCGGCCCCGTTCGTCGGTCGCCTGTGCGAGCGCGAATCTCTCCAGATCACGCTGTTCGTCCTCACGCAATCCGGTCAGCGGTTCGTGCTCTCGAACCACGAGCACGCGCGGGGTCGGCATGGTCAGGCGTCGGGTGCCGCGTTACTGTCTTCCATCGACGTCTTCGGCTCGTAGATCGCTTGATACGCGGTCACCGCGGTCCACCGGCCGTCGGCGGCGGGCAGTAGGTCGTACACGGCCCGGTCCGCATCCACCAACTCCGCGCTGACCAGCTCCTCGGGCGGATCCGACTTCCGGACAAACCCGTTGTCGTTCAAGACCGCGCGAATCTTCTCCCAGTCGTCGTAGAAGTACTCTTGCAGTAGTGGCAGGACTTGGGTCCGAAACGTGCTGGCGAGCGCCGCCAGTGTGTCGACACCCAGCAAGTAGGTGTGCCCGATCTGGTGCTCGCGGTCCAGCAGGACCGTGATGCGTCGATTCATCGCGGCGAGCAGCTCGCGACAATCGACGCCGTCTGCGTCCGTGCTGATGTCAAGCTTCCTCACCGGCCGGGTCGGACCGGCGTTGGCATGGGAGAAACACG
>JAPPNY010000205.1 GCA_028818385.1 Spirochaetaceae bacterium | reverse complement strand
CTCGGCTTCAACTTGGTCCCGGAGACTGCCTGATTCTGCTTGTTTCTAAGGAGCTGATCGACGTGGCCGACGTGCATCTCAGCAGCTTTCGCCGGGGGCATCTCCAGGAGGTCGTACGCCTCTACAACGCGCTTGTCGAGACGATCCCGTGCAACTGGCCGGTGACCGACTCGGAGTTCGCCGACGAGGTCATCGGGGGCGGGCCCCTGGCTCATGCCGGGCTGCCCTTCGATCCCGACACGCTGCTCGTCGCCCGGGTGGAGGGAGCCGCGGCCGGATTCGTGCACTTCCACCGCCTCGACGAGTGCGGGTTGATCCGCTTTCTCACGTTTCCCGCGGGACGATCCGACGTCGGGGCCGCGCTGCTGAACGCGGCCGTCGATCGTCTGTCCGGGACGGGCTGCACGCGCATCGAGGCGTGGCAGATGAAGAACGGGTATCCGTTCTACACGTCCATGCACGGCGGCTGCTGGGAGCAGAGCCATGTCGCCAACCTGTTCCTTGCCGGCGGGTTCGAGACCTTCCACCGCGAAGTCGTGTTCCACCGGTCGCTCGACTTCGGCTGCGAGGGTACTGCGTCGGCGGACGGGTGGCCCATCGAGAAGTCCGCCGAACGGTTCGGCCACGAGGTCCTGCACCGGTACACGATCGCCGACGGCGGGGTCGAGGCCGCCCGCGTGTCGTGGCACCGCATGAGCGCGCTGTCGCGGCACCCGGCGGCACGGGATCACGGATACATCAACCAGGTCGCCACCGCCGCCAGCCATCGCCGGCAGGGGCTTGGCATGACCCTGATGCGGGAGATGCTCATCGACATGCGGCAGGCCGGCCTGCGGGAGGCGACGCTGCACACGATGTTTGACAACACCCCCGCCATCGGCCTGTATACCCGCGCCGCGTTCCGTTACGTCGGCACGAACATCATTCTGCGCACGTCTTGCGCGCACCGCGGTACGCCGCACGAGGAAGGACGAACATGAGGACCGTTCGCTACGAGGAGATGCTCCCGCACGAGACCGTCGCCGCGCGCACGGCGAAGCCGGTGGCCTACCTGCCGCTCGGCATCCTGGAGTGGCACGGCGAGCACTGCGCCGTCGGGCTCGACGGCGTCAAGGCGCACGAGCTCTGCATCCGGGCCGCGCGGCGCGGCGGCGGCGTGTGCATGCCGGTGCAGTTCTGGGGAGAGGACCGGGAGACCAACGTGCACGACCGGAACTTCGATCCCAAGGGCAAGCTGGCCGACGCGATGGGGCTGCCGCACGGCTTCATGGCGCCCGGCCACATGAACGGCCACGTGGTCAGCTACCAGCTCCTCCTGCACCACATGCTCTACCAGATCAAGAGCCTGGGCTTCAACGTGATCTTCATGCTGTACGGGCACTACCCGCTGGTGTACGACGCGCAACCGGTCGCCAAGGAGTTCATGGAGGCCAACCCGGGCATGCGCGTGTACGCGGGCATGGAGTCCGACCCGATCCGCGACGCCTTTCCGGAGAGCGAGCACGAGGAGTTCCTGCGGCCGTTCCACGACAAGCACGCCGGCAAGTGGGAGACCTCGATCCTGAGGACGCTGCGCCCGGAGCTGGTCGACCTGTCGCAGATCCCGCCCGAGCCGGGCAGCACGATCGTGTCGATCATCGATCCGGAATGCGACATCGACGTGGCCGAGGACCCGCGCTGCGACGACCTGGACGAATACGGCGCGAAGATCACGGCCAAGGTCATCGAGGCGATGAACATCATCTGCGACCGGATGCTCGCCGAGCTGCAGGAGGAAGCGGCGCAGGGCTGACCCGGTGGAGCCGGCGCCCGGCGGGCGTCAGTCGGCGTCCAGGGCGGTCACCCGAAAGCGGTAGTCGCCCGAGCCCAGCTCGAAGGTGACGCCGCCGTCCTCCGGGATCGCCGCGCCGACGCCCTCCACCTGCCACGGACGGGGCGACCGCGTCGATCCGTGGCGCCAGACCGGCGCGCCGTGCTCGTCGATCCGGAACGCCGGCAGATCGAGCGTGGGAACGGTGACACGGCCGCGCGTCCCGGCCGGAAGCGTCACCTGCAGCCGGAACGCCCCCGGCGTCGCGAACGCCTCCGCGGCCCGCTCCCAACTCACCGCGACAAGCCCGCGCACGGTCCTTGCAGACCCGGCGGCTCGCGTCCCGCCATCCAGCAGGCGGGGCCGGATGCGGACCTCGGCGGCGCTCGCCAGCGGATTCGCCGGGTCGGGAACCTCGATCCCCAGCCTGGCGTCCGGCTCGGCTCCAGAACCGGTGCTGTCCTCCAGGCCGCGCGAGGCGGTGTCGAAGCACTCCGGCTCCGCCCACGGACCGGGCCGGCCGCCGGCGTCCCAGCAGCGTACCGTCCACCAGCAGACCTCGCCGCGGTCCAGCGGCTGCCCGCCGTACGTCACGCAGGGCCTGCCGTCCACGCCGGTCTCGACCCTGCCGGAGTCCCAGCGGTCGGCGCGGCCCGGTTGCAGGAGCTGCCGCTGGCTGGCCACCAGCACCCGGTACGCCGACTGACGCTGGGCACGCTGGTCCGAAGCCAAGACCCAGTGGAAGCGGGGACGCGCGTCCTCGACGCCGGGCGTATCGGTGTACCCGCACGTCAGCTCGCCCGGGCGCACGCAGAGGCGCGCCTCGATCGGGGCGTACGGGTCGGCCGGCCGCCGGCACGGGTCCACGTAGCGGGCAAGATCGCGCAGGGCGATCACCGTGTACTCGTGCTCGGCCAGATGCTCGACGAAACGCTCGAACAGCTCGGGCTCCGTGCTGCCAAAGGGATGATCGTCCGGAACCCCGTGCAGGCAGATCACCGCGATCCTGCCGTCGCGTGCCGTGGACACCGCCGCGCGCAGATCACCCAGACCCATGGCCGCCCCGCCGATGCCGGCGGTCGGGATCAGCAGCGGATGGTCTTCCTGCGGATCATAGGCTCGCCCGAAGGCGCCATCCGCGTGGTCGACGTGCTCGGGCGAGCAGCAGCGGCGCGCGAACAGGTAGCCCGCGTCGTGCAGCGCCACCACGGCCATGCGGCAGTGATGGCCGCCCGGATAGCAGTAGGTGACCGGCCTGGGGATGCCGTGCTCGATGCAGCTCTCCTCCATGTGGCGCAGGTCGCGCTCGAACTCCTGGCGCGTCTGCGTCTCCACCGCCACGTGCCGCCCGTGGTGGTTGCCGATCTCGAAGCCGGCGTCGTGCAGCCACCTGATCTCATCCCACTTCAGGAACCGGCTCTTGTCCTCGAACCCCAGCCCCTCGGTGACGTAGAAGGTGGCGCCGAAGCCGTGCCGGGCGAGCAGCGGCCCGACCAGCTCGACATCGGACCTGCGGCCGTCGTCGAAGGTGAGGACCACCAGGCGGTCGGGAATGGGTTGCATGGAGCCTCCGGATCAGCGTGCTCGGTATTGCGTCAGTTCGAACTGACGCGATACCGCATGCTCCCCGGCAGTGTGGCATGGTTCGCGCATGGCCAGAACGACCTGCCGGAAGGAGAACGCGCCATGACGGCCGCCGATCTCCGCTGTGGCTACACGAACGAGCCGCTCGGCATCGACGAGCCAGCGCCGCGGCTCACCTGGAGCTGGCGGTCGGCGGAGCGTGGCGCACGGCAGACCGCGTACCAGGTGCTGGTTGCCCGCTCACCCGGCCAACTGATGCCGGGCGCCGCGGACCTGTGGGACTCCGGCCGGGTGGACGGAGGCCGCACGGCGGTGAGCTACGGCGGTGCACCGCTGGCCTCCCGCATGCGCTGTTTCTGGAGCGTGCGCGGCTGGGACGAGCATGGCACGGCCACCGCCTTCAGCGCTCCGGCCAGCTTCGAGACCGGGCTCCTGTCCCGTGACGAGTGGCACGGCCGCTGGATCGCCGGGCCGGAGGGCGTGTCCTCCCCCCTGCTGCGGCGCGAGCTGACGCTCCCCGGCTCGGTGCGCCGCGCACGTTGCTACCTCTCCGGGCTCGGCTACCACGAGCTCTCGTGCAACGGCGCCAGGGTCGGCGACCACTTCCTGGACCCGGCCACCAGCTATTACCACAACGACCAGCCCTTCCCACTCGGCTCCCGCGTCCTGTACGTGACCCACGACCTGACCGCCCTGTTGCGTTCCGGCGCCAACGCGCTGGGCGTCATGCTCGGCCACGGCTGGTACTCGGCCGAAGCGGACGTGCCGCCCTCCCCCGATCACCGCGAGCCGTACGGCCCTCGCCCCTGTCTGCTGCTGCAGCTCCACGTCGAGCTGGCCGACGGCCGCCGCGTGGCGGTGGCCAGCGACCAGCGGTGGCGGACCGCGAGCGGCCCGATCGTCTACAACGACTACACCCACGGCGAGACCTACGACGCCCGCCGCGAGCGGCCCGGCTGGGACGACGCCCCCTACGACGACGACCGCTGGGCCGCAGCCAGCGAGGTGCCGGGACCCGGCGGCCGGCTGGTCGCGCAGCCTCTGCCTCCGATCAGGGTGATGGAGACCCGTGCGCCGCAGCGCATGCTCGAACCCCGGCCCGGCGTGTTCGTCTTCGACCTGGGGCAGAACTGCTGCGGGTGGTCGCGCCTCCGCGCCCGCGGCCCGCGCGGTACGGAGATCGCCCTGGCGCACGCGGCGCGCGTGCACGAGGACGGCAGCCTCGACCCGCGCAGCAACCTGCACCATGCGGCGGCCATGCACGGTGCCCGGCAGACCGATCGCTACATCCTGCGGGGCGATCCGGCCGGCGAGGAGTGGGAGCCGCGCTTCACCCTGCACGGATCGCGCTTCGTGGAGGTCACCGGCTACCCCGGCACCCCCGCGCTCGACGCCGTCGACGGGCGCGGGGTGCGCACAAGCGCGCCCGCCACGGGCCGCTTCACCTGCTCGGACGAGCTGCTCAACCGCATCCACGCCATGTGCTGGTGGACCTTCGCCAGCAGCATGCAGGGCTACCCGCAGGACGCCGCCGATCGTTCGGAACGGGTGGGCTGGCTGGGCGATCCGATCCCGGAGGACTACCTGTACAACTTCGACTGCGCCTCCTTCTGGGCCAAGTGGGCCGACGACATCGCCGACGCCCAGAAGGAGAACGGCCACGTGCCCGTGATCAGCCCCCTGCATTGGCGCCGCACCTACGACGCCTACGCCTACCCGGCGCCGGTCTGGTCGAGCACCTACGCGGCGCTGGTGTGGACGCTCTACTGGTTCCTGGACGACGAGGCGCTGCTGGACCGCCACTATGACGGGCTGGCGCGGCTGGTCGCGTGGCTCGGCAGCCTGGCGGAGGAGCACGTGATCGAGCCGGGCCTGGGCGACCACATGGAGCCGCAGCCGGACGGCAGCACCTCCTCGTCGCCCCGGCACACCCCCACGGCCCTCACCTCGACCGCCATCTGGTACTGGGATGTGCGCACGCTGGGGCGGATCGCCGCGATCCTTGGCCGGGGCGGGGACGCCGCGCGCTACGCGGAGCTGGCCGAGCGGATTGCCGCGGCGTTCAACCGCCGCTTCCTCGATCCCGAGCGCGGCACCTACGCCTCGGGCAGCCAGACAGCCGACGCCGTGGCGCTGCAGATGGGGCTGGTGCCGGCCGAGGCGGTCGAGCGGGTGCTGGACCATCTCCTGCACGACGTCACCGTCCGCCACGAGGGCCGCCTGTCGACCGGCATGGTCGGCACCAACGCGCTGGTGTACGCGCTGCCGCGTCATGGCGCCGCCGAGATGATGTACCGCATCGCCACGCAGACCACCTTCCCGAGCTGGGGATTCATGCTGGAGCGGGACGCCACCACGCTCTGGGAGGCGTGGTCCGACGACCGTGACGAGCAGCTCAGCCTGAACATGAAGCTGCTCGGCAGCGTCGACAAGTTCTTCTACCGGGACGTCGCCGGAATCCGCCCGCTCGCGCCCGGCTTCCGCCGCATCGCCGTAGCGCCGCGCGTGGTGGGGCCCGTGCGTCACGCCTCCGCGTCGATCGAGACCGTGCGCGGACCGGCGGCGGTCTCGTGGCGGATGCTGGACGACGGCGCGCTGCGCCTGACGGCGGAGATACCCGCCAACGCCAGCGCGGAGATCCGGCTCCCCACCGGAGGGCGACCGGGCGTCCGGGTTACCGAAGGCCGGCGGCCGGTGTGGCGGCGCGGGGCTTACGTGCCGGGCGCTCCGGGCGTGACCGATGCACGGGCGGAAGACGACTGCGTGGTCGTGGAGGCCGGCTCCGGCTCTTTCGAGCTTGTGCTTACCGGCGGCGGAAGCTCGGCCA
>JAPPNY010000164.1 GCA_028818385.1 Spirochaetaceae bacterium | reverse complement strand
CGGGTTACACCTTAGCCTACCCCTTGAGCTGTCCAACCGACCGGGACCACCTCAGCGTATCAGACGCTCCGGTCAAATCTCGCGGCGGAAATACTGGATACGGTCAAGAACTCACCCGCAGGTTTCTTCGAGAAACTCGTTGTCGACCTGCTCGTACGGATGGGCTACGGTGGCTCGCTTCAGGAAGCTGGTGAAGTCATCGGCAAATCGGGCGATGAAGGCATTGACGGGATCATCAAGGAAGATCGTTTGGGACTGGATATCATCTACATCCAGGCAAAACGATGGGAAGGCGTAGTCAGCAGACCGGAGGTTCAGAAGTTCGCAGGCGCATTGCAGGGACAGCGGGCGCGAAAGGGCGTCTTCATTACAACTTCCACCTTCTCCAAGGAAGCCACTCAATTTGCATCAAATATCGAGACCAAGGTGATTCTGATCGGTGGAGACCGACTCGCCGAGTTCATGATCGACCATGGGGTTGGCGTGACCACTGATGCCACCTATGAGGTGAAGAGAATCGACGCCGACTACTTCTCAGACGAATGATCGGTGACCTGTCGTTGAGAGTCACCTGAGCACCCACTCGCTCGGATGTATCGCGTCGCTCGCTTCGATGAGAATCCCCTCCTCCATGCCGGCATGGACCCGCGCATCGGGGCCAATCTCAACGGGCCGTCGCTGATTCGGGTGCCCAATTGGGTGAGCGATCCCCTGGGACGTTACTACCTCTACTTCGCCCACCATCAGGGGACCTTCATTCGCATGGCGTATGCCGACGACGTGCACGGGCCGTGGACGGTATACCGCCCAGGGGTGCTGAGGCTGGAGCAGACCGACTGCCAGCATCACATTGCCTCCCCTGACGTTCACGTGCTCGACGAACACCGCCGGATCCTCCTGTACTTTCACGGCGTGACGCTGGCAGGGCAGCTCTCCTTCCGCGCGTCGTCGGCGGACGGCCTGCGCTTCGAGGCCGAGCACATCGCCCTCGGCCCGTCGTACTTCCGGGTGTTCCAGCACGACGGGGCTTGGTTCGCCATCGCCAGGGTGCCCGACCTGAGCGGCGGCGGGATTCTGCTGCGTTCGCCCGACGGGCGTGACCGGTTCGAGCCCGGGCCGGCTGTGCTCCCGAGGATGCGCCACGCCGCGGTCGTCAAGGAGGGTGCCTCGTTGCGGGTGTTCTACAGCCGCGTGGCCGACTGCCCGGAGCGCATCGTGGCCTCCAGCATGAGCCTGGACGGCAACTGGCGCCGCTGGCATGCCTCCGAAGCGGTCGAGGTACTGCGCCCCGAGTTGCCCTACGAGGGGAGCGACCTGCCCCTGCGGCCCTCCAGATCCGGAGCCGTGCATGACCCGGTCAACGAGCTGCGCGACCCTGCGATTTACCGGGAAGCCGGCGGGACCTATCTGCTCTACTCGGGAGCGGGCGAAACCTCGATCTGCGGAGCGGAGCTCACCTGACCAGCACACCCACGTCGCGCGTGCCGGCGTCGCAGTACCAGATCTCGTGCCCGTCGCGCACCGTCATGCCGTGCACCTCGGCCGGCTCGGCGACGCGGAACACGTCGTGGATGCGCCCCGTCTCCGGGTCCATGGCGTGGACGGTTCCCGCGGAGGTATCCGAGACCCACAGCCGGCCGTCGTGGTTCCAGCCCAGCCCGTGAGGGCGCAGGCCCGGCAGCGGCAACGTCCGCAGTGGCTCCCAGGTGGCCGCGTCCATCACGTGTAGGCGCTGCGTCGGCGGAGCCGCCAAGTAGATCCTTCCTGCGCGCCACTCGATGCCGTGCGAACCCGTCCGCTTTCCATCGGGATCGGCCTGCTCGGCCTGAGCCGTGAGACCTGCTCCCGGATCCGGATAGCGGGCCAGCTCCATGCCGGTCCGCGGATCGATCTTCACCACATGAAGCTGCCGGGTCGAGGTGATCCACAGGTTCCCGTCGCCGTCCAGGGTGATACCGCTGGAGTGCTCGGTGGCGGTCTGGAACTCCTGGCGCGTCGCGCCGGTCGCCCAGTCCAGCAGGTACACCTTGAGATCGACCTGATCGATGCACCACAGCCCGGCTTCCGCTGCCTGGATGCCGTTCGGCTGGGGGCCGGGGCTCTTGAAGCGCTTGTCGACGGCTGCCGTGTAGCGCAGGCCCGACGTGCCGGCACTCATCCGCAACACTCCTGCCGGGCAGCCCGGCTCATCGGGCGTCCTGAGGCCGGGGCCGCCAGTGGACGGCCTGGATCGGGCCGCGGTTGCGGTAGGGGCAGACGGTGATCAGACCGCCGTCGTCCGTGGCGATGCAGCCGGGGTAGTTCTCGCCTTCGCCGAGCACGTACTCTTCCGGCTCCCAGGTGCGGCCCTCATCGTAGCTCACCCTGCCGCGGACGCCCGACCACGCGAACCGGTCGGGATAGCGGTAATCGTAGGTGAGCACCACGGTGGAGCCGTCCGCCAGCAGCGTCAGCTCCCCCGAGCACTGCTCGTAGCCGGTGACGCGCTGCTCGTTCACCCAGGTGCGGCCGCCGTCGTGGGACTCCGAGACCGCCATGTGCTTGCAGGACGCCGTCCCCTTCTCGATCGGCTCGTGGAAGCCGGTGTACTCCGGGTCGTAGCCGTTGTCGCGCATCGTCACCGTGACGTCCTCCGGGTCGCCCGGCAGCCGGGCGTTGCGCTGCTTGCGGCTGGCAACCAGGAGCTTCCCGGACGGCAGCTCCAGCAGGTGCGCCTCGCCGCCGTAGAGCAGATGGCAGTGCGCCTCCGGCCACGTGCGGCCGCCGTCGGTGGAGCGCAGCACGTAGCCGAACGAGCCCTGCTGGTCGAACGGCAGGGCGGCCTCCTCCTCCATCTCCACGTAGTAGTAGAAGTGCAGGGTCAGGAGCAGCGTGCCGTCGGCCAGCTCGATCATGTCGGCGTTGCCGGCCGAGATCGCGCGGTAGCGGCCCAGCGGCAGGTCGATCGGCTCGGTCGACCACGTCTTGCCCAGGTCCGTGGAGCGGGACAGGTACCCCTCCGTGCAGCGCCGGTGGTTGGAGGGCGCGACGAAGATCAGGAACGTGTCGTCCTTCAGGATCGTGAAGGCGCCGATCCAGCCGTACTCGCTGTCACGCTCGCTCTGGCGGAGCTCGAACCGCTCCATGCCCAGGTCGTAGGGCGTGGCCGACCACGACCTGCCATCGTCCGTGGAGCGGAACATGGTGCGCCGCAGGCTCGGCCCGGTGACGTAGAGGTCGCCGTTGCTCGCTCGGCGGACGTACCGGCAGCTCCCCGATGCGCCCTCGTGGGTGTAGCCGATGTCGACGCGGGTCGCGGACAGGTAGGAAACCTGGCCATCGCGCACCAGCGCGATGCGGTCGCCGTGTTCGTCGGGACTGAGGTCAACGAGAAACTTTGATGGCGCCATGAGTACCCATGATACGCGCCCGGCGGCTCATGTGCAGCCGACGTAGGTGATCCGGGTCGGCCGGCCGGCCTGTTTCGCGAGCAGGTCGCGGCTGATCGAGGCGAGCTCCGCGGCGATCGCCGCCAGCAGCGCGCGGCCGTCCTCCACGTTCGCGGTGACCACCGGCCGATCGCTCTCCGAGATGCCCTCCAGCGGGTCGTCGTACAGGTTGTCGGGATGCCGCCGGCGGATGCGGTCCAGGTCCACGTGGTCGGGGAGCAAGGCCATCATAAGCGACGTCTCGACGAATCCCGCATGATCGCCGGTCCGGTCTGTCGCCTCCACCGTGCGCTCCATGAAGGAGCGCACCTCCATTTCGGTCGCGTAATCCTTCGCGATCAGCTCGGCCAGCCGCGCCGCGGGGTAGTGGCCTCCGTAGAAGAGCACGACCTTGAAGCCGGTGCGCTCCAGGTTGACCAGCGTGTCCTCGATCACCCCGCGCGAGGTCAGGTGCATGGTCATCAGGCTGCCGAAGTGCTGCGGCTCCTTCTGGTACATCGGGGTGACCAGCCCGGTGTCGTAGCACGGCGGCAGCACCACGCCGCCGTCCAGCCGCTTCGCCGCGTGCAGGCAGACGCCGTGCGCCTTCAGCGCATCCAGCCCGATCGGGTTGTGATGGCCGTGCCACTCCAGGGTGCCGAGGGGGACGAACGCCACCGGACAGGCATCGATCCGCCCGCGCAACTCGTCCGGCCGCAGGAACTCGATCTTGTAGGGGTTCAGGCTGGAATCGAAGTACATCTGCCGCTCCTCCTCACGGATCGCCCGCCAGGATCGGATGGACCGGATGGTCCCACGGGCCGCCGGCCCTCATCTCGTCGGCGGCGCCGGCAGCGTCGTTGCCGCCGGTGAACGTCACATAGTCCGGAATGTAGATGATCGCGAACGCTCGCCGCGGGGTGCCGGTGCGGTTCGGCCCTGCGTAGTGGAAGGTGCAGCCGTGGTGGAAGGTGACGCCGCCGGCGGCCATCTCCATGGAGACCGGCTCGGCCACCGAGAACCCCTGTGCCTGCATCCGGTCGATGATGCTCTCCCCCGCCACCGTGAGCGAGATCGGCTCCTGGCGGCCATAGCGGTGCGATCCCGGCACGAAGTGCAGGCAGCCGTTCTCCACGGTGACGTCGTCGACCGCGATCCAGGCCGAGAACGAGCCGACCGGGTCCATCCGCCAGTACGGCGCGTCCTGGTGCCAGTTGGTCGCCCGGCTGGTCTGGCCCGGCGGCTTGACCATGGCGTGATCGTGGTAGATGCGGACGTGGCGGCACCGCGACAGGCGCCTCCCGGCCTCGGCGAGCTCGGCGTGGAAGGCGAACGTCTTCGCCGCCGGACAGTCCGTCCACAGGTTGACCATCTGGTTGAATACGCGCTCGTACTCCTCCGATACGCGCCCGCCGCCTTCCGCACCCGTGATGCGCGCTCGGTTGTCCCCGATCGCACGATCTATCGCCTCGCGCAGCTCGCTCATCTCGCCGGCGGAGAAGAACCCTTCGTAGCGGATGTAGCCCTGCTCTTGAAAGAACGAGATTTCCTGCTCGGTCACCCTCCTCGATCGATCCGTCATGTTCCGCTCTTGCCCCTGGAACCCGATCTTACGTAGGTCGGAGACGAGTACGCTACCAGCGGCCCCACCGGCAGCCCGTCGGCGATCGACTGGGCGCGCACCACCTAGTGATGCTCCCCCGCTCCGGCGCCGGAATCGGTGAAGCACACGTCGATCCGGTCACCGGTCACGGCGCGATGCTCCAGCCAGCGGTCGTCGCGCCAGAGCGACACCGTCGCGACCGGCACGGGAGAGGCGATCCGCGCCTTGATGGTGACCGGCCCCACGGCCTCCACCACCGCGCCCATCGGCTGTCCGGCCACCCGAGTCCAGAGGGCGATCTTGCCGCGGCAGCAGGCGATCGTGCGGCGCGCGCGCAGCGCCTCGAACACCCCCGGGCCGCTCACCTCACGCCAGACCCCGGTCGAGCAGGGGAGTTGCCGGCGTGGTCGCTGCCGCCGCAGAAGCCGATGCGCGCGCCCCGCTCGTGGATGAAGTTCACCGGGAGTACAAGTCGATCGGCGGGCCGTGCATCCACTCCTCGTCGGCCAGGCAGTCGGCACGCCCTGATGCCACCTCCATCGATCACTCCAGCTCTGGAAAGAAGGCCAGCGTGGTGTCGTGCGGCCCGCCGTCGCCGCGCCGCCCGCTGCCGTGGTAGTGGCGAGACGTCGGCTACGCCTATCTGCGAAGCGGTGGCTTCGAGACCGTCGATGAAGTGGTTCCGCGCATGCCAACGATCTGCGCCTGCTCGGCGCTCGTACGCTCGAGGGATTCGCCGCGTTGGTCGACGCCCGCCAGAAGCACCTTGTGGCCTCCGCACCGCCGCCGGTGGCGGGAGGCCGGATGTCCCGCCGCGGCCGGCGACACTCGGTCCGGTTCGAGGGACAGGTGAACTCAGGGCCCTTCAACACTCGGGACGCGCGACTCGCGGTCGGCGCCGTGCGGACTCCTCAACGCCGCCTTGATCGCACTGGCCAGCGGTCCTGGCGACTCCAGCACCATACGCTCGGTCGAGAACACTCCACCACCGATCTGTTCCCCTGGCAGCCGCGGTATCAACTGAAAGTGCAGGTGAGACAGTGGCCCTGAGCACATCGTAACCTGATACACTTTCTCGCAACCCGTGACCTCCGTCAGGGCACGCGCCAGGCGCACCATCACCGTCATCAGGTGACATCCAAGAGGCTCTGGCAGATCCGCTATGTCGGCGACATGCGGCTTGGCAATCACGATCGTGTGACCCAAGCCACGCGGAAACCGCTCCAGCATGGCGAACGATCGCTCGTCTTCGAAGATCAGGCGACCGTCCTCATCTGCCGTCGCGACACCGGTCTCGATCTCGCGGCAGGTCGGGCAAACGCCGGCATCCCTAAGGCGCGACCACGCCCGGTTCCCGTCGGAACGTGCCACATGATCTGCGGCGGAAGGCAGCCGCATGCAGTCGGCAAGTGGAGGATTCGACATGTGCGGTATCGTATCATGGATCATGGACCCGTGTGCCTCTTCGCACCGCTGCCTTCGGCGATGTCGGACGTAAGTCTGAGCCGGAGGTGTCGCCGACGATACCTACTGTCTCACCGTCGAGCGGCTGCCTCGTCAAGCACCTCCGTGATCCAAGTGTCGATGCTTATCCCGCTGCGTGCGGCTGAAATCGAGACGCGTTGATGCAACTCCCGGCCGAGTTCAAGATGGAGCTTTCCGGAAAGGGGCTGCCTCGGTTCGATACCGGATTCCTGACACGCCATCAGGTAGTCGTCGATCGACAGCCGAAACTCTCGCTGTAGCGTATCTACGTCTTTTGCTTCACATGTCGCGATCGGGTAGTCGCCGCTATTGATCACGCTCCCGTGCAGCATGCCGATGGAATCGTCGTACTCCACCTTGGCCACGTAGCCCTTGTACTCCATCATGGCTCAACTCCCAGTGACGCGAGGAATCTCGCCAGATCCCTGACGGTAGCTCTTCCTACCTCCGGTCCTGGATGAGGACGATGAATGACCATCGCCTTTGCATCCTTGACGAGACGTACTCGTGACCCCGAGCCCTCGGACACCTCTACACCAAGCGACGCCAGCATGGCCGTAACGTCCGTCCATCTGATGTTTGCAGGTGTCGGCTTCGCGAACACCGAGCGCAACGTGCTGCGGTGTTTCGTCCGCACATCGTGGCATGGTGCCATATCGCGGTATGGTGAGTCGACGCTGGGAGGCTGAAGCGATGACGTCCGAGAACCGTCCGCCGATCGACGACCGCACGCACGACCCGGGGCTGCACCTGTTCCTGGACGATCACGAGGTGGCGAGCGTCACCAACCTGACGCCGGTCAGCGGCCGCCCGCGCCGCCGGCCGGAGCCGGTCGTGCGTCCCGACCGTGCCTGGGAGGGCGATCAGATAAACGCCTGGGGCACGGTGCTCAGGCGCCCCGAGGACGGCGTCCTGCAGCTCTGGTACAGCACCGGCTACATGGCGAAGGACGAGCGGATTCCCGTGACGCTGTGCTACGCGGAGTCGCGCGACGGCATCGCCTGGGACAAGCCCGACCTGGGCATGTGGGCGCTCGGCGAGCACGCCGCCACCAACATCGTGCTGATGGTGGACGGCGACGTCTCACACGTGTACGGGGGTGAATCACGAGCCGGCCTGACCGCGGAACAGGGCGGCCGTTACCTCGGCCCGGACTCGCCTGCCACCGGCGACCTCACCCACTTCGACAGTCCCAACGTCGTCATCGATCCGAGCGAACCCGATCCCGAGCGCCGCTACAAGCTGCTCACCTGTGCCTGGCGGCGCGGCGACAGCCGCCACGTCCACGTCCTGCTGACCAGCCCGGACGGCATCCGCTGGACCGAGCCCCCCACCAAGGTCCTGGAAGGGATCAGCGACGCGACCTGCCTGCGCTGGGATGCCATCAACTCCCGCTGGCTGCTCGCCTGCAAGCGCGGACAGACCAATCGGCACGGGCTGCGGGTGCGTACCCCGCACCTCACCGCCAGCCCCGACCTGCTGCACTGGAGCGTGCCGTGGAAGCCGTTCCCCCTGGACGAGGGGGACGATTACGGCTCGACCATGCAGGCGCACTTCATGAACTGCTTCCCCTACGGCAACCAGCACGCCGGCATCTATTCGAGCGTCAGCACGCGGGAGGGATGGTGTCAGGCCTACCTGCTCTCAAGCCGCGACGGGACCGTGTGGGAGCGGCCGCGGCGGGAGGAGCCGTGGCTGGCCCGCGGAGACGAGGGAGCGTTCGACGAGGACCAGATCGACATGGCCGTCAACAGCCCGATCTTCTCGGGCGACGACATGCTGCTCTACTACACCGGACGCCGGACGCCGGCCGACGGCAAGTTCGGCTCCCTGGGGGTGGCTGTGATCAAGCGCGACCGGTTCGCCGGTCTCGGCGGCGGCTCGGCCTTCTCCTACGGCGCCGGCGGCGGAGGTCTGGAGCTGCGCGAAGGTGAGGTCGTGACCACGCCGGTGACCGTCTCCGGCAAACGCCTGTACCTCAACGCCCGCAGCTACTACGGGTACCGCTGGGAGGCCGGGCTGGAGATGGGCGGGACCGTGCGTGTGGCCCTGCTCGACGGCGACGGACGGGAGATCGACGGCTTCCGGCTCGCGGCGTGCGAGCCGTTCTACGGCGATGCCGTGCGCCATCCGGTGTCCTGGGAAGGCGGCGGCGACCTCTCCCTCCTGCAGGGACAGCGCGTGGCGCTCAGGCTCGCCGTGAACCGTGCTACGGTGTACGCCTACCGGTTCGCAGACTGATCCTCACCACCGGACGGCGCCGAAGGAGGCTCGATGCGGGAGCTGTCGATCGACGCGGCGGGACCCGGCACGCCGCTGCCGAAATTCTGGCAGGCCCTCGGCTGCGACCACCTCTACCAGGACACCCGCTCCGGCGCCGCCGAGCACCTGTTCGCGCGCATCGGCGAGACCGGCGCGATCCGTTACCTGCGCAACCACCACGCCCTCTCCGACGAGATGGCCGACTTCGCGCCAGTCGGCGAGGACGACACCGAGCGCATCCCGATGGGCGGCGGCATCTACCACGAGGACGACGCCGGTCGCCCTGCCTACGACTTCTCCATCATGGACCAGGTCTACGATCGCTGGGTCGCAGCCGGCATCAGGCCGATCGTGGAGATGGACCGGGTGCCGTCGCTGCTGCGCGCCCCGTCGGGTCCGGTTCCCGTGAACGACTTCGCCAGGTGGACGGCCCTGATCAGCGCCTTCACCGAGCACCTGCTTGCGCGCTATGGGGAGGACGAGGTCCTGTCCTGGTACTTCGAGTGCTACAACGAGCCGGACCGCATGCCGGGCTGGGTCCACAACCTGCTCTACGACCACTTCGTCGCCGCGGTCACGCGCGTGCACCCGCGGCTGCGCGTGGGCGGCCCGGCGATGTGGACGGCCGCCCTGGGCCAGTTCCTGGAGCACGTCGGGCGCGGCTGCGACCAGGTGAGCGGCGGCCCGGTCCGCATCGACTACGTCTCCTCGCACCGCTACGCCATGAGCGCCGACGAGACGCGCAACTTCCCGCTGGTGTTCCCCTACGTGGGCGACCTGGTGCGCTGGGTCGAGGAGTACTGGGCGTACGCGCGCACCTTCCCGCGGATTCTGGAGGTGCCGTTCCATCTCAACGAGTGGGGCCTGATCGGCCGCTACGCGTGGGGCACCCGCCACTTCCGGGCGATGGAGCTGCGCGACACGGAGTACGCGGGGCTGTTCCTGGCCAAGCTGGTCACCGGCCTGGTGGCGCTGGAGCACTGGCGCCCGGAGCTCGGCCCCGAACGCGGCAAGACGCCGGACCTGATCCTGTACTGGGGCTTCGCCTACGAGGCGAGCCGCGGCACGTTCCTGGGCAACCGCTCGGTGCTGACCGCGGGCCCGGTGCTGAAGCCGATCTGGGCCGTGTACGAGATGCTGGCGCGCCTCGGTGACGAGCGCCTCGACCTCGGCGGCGCCGGCGCGGGCGACCGCGTGGCGGGGCTCGCCACCCGCGACGCCTGCGGCTCGCTCCGCATCCTGCTCTACCACTTCGCCGAGGGGCCGGAGCCCGCGGGAGCAGCGGAGGAGGTCCGCGTCCGCCTCGACGCGCACGGCGCCCTGCGCCCCGACGAGGCCTCCTGGTACCTGCTGGACCGCGAGCACGGCAACACCTTCCGCGCGTGGGAAGCGATGGGACGGCCGGGGCAACTCGCGCCGGAGCAGCTCGCGGAGCTGCGGAGTCTCGAACGGCCGCGGCGGCACGCGGGCGGCATCGCCGTGGAAGCCGAAGGCGACCGGTGCCGTCTCACCCTGCGGCTGCCGGCGCAGAGCGTGAGCCTGCTGGAGATTCCGGCAGCGGCGTGAGGGCACGCGGCATGGATGCGCGGCGGACGGGAATCGTCGAGCTCGGCGTCCGCACCACCAGGGGCGCAAGCCTGCGGGCGGACCTGGTTCGCGACCGCTGGCTCTACCTGATGCTGCTCGTGCCGCTCGTGCACATCCTGGTGTTTCTGTACATCCCCATGTACGGGATCACGATCGCCTTCAAGGAGTTCAACGCGTTCCTGGGCTACTGGCGCAGCCCGTGGGTGGGGCTCAAGCACTTCATCCGCGTGTTCGAGGACGACCACTTCTGGGTTGCGTTCCTCAACACCCTGAATTTCGGGATCAGCAGCCTGGTCTTCGGCTTCCCGGCGCCGATCCTGTTCGCGCTGCTCCTGAACGAGCTGCGGCACAGGATCTACAAGGGCACGGTGCAGACCTTCCTGTACATCCCGAACTTCATCTCGATGGTGGTGATCGCGGGCATCATCATCGACCTGCTCGACCCCAACAGCGGCCTCGTCAACGGGCTCATCGCGGCGGCCGGCGGACAGCCGATCTACTTCATGGTCGAGCGCCCGTGGTTCCTGCCGATCTACATCGGCTCCGAGATCTGGCAGACGACCGGCTTCGGCATGATCATCTACCTCGCGGCGATGTCCGGCATCGACCCGCAGCTCTACGAGGCGGCCACCATCGACGGCGCCAACCGGGCGCGGCGCGCCTGGCACGTCACCCTGCCCGGCATCCGGCCGACCATCGCCATCCTCCTGATCCTGCGCATCCCCGGCATCGTGCACGCCAACTTCGAGAAGATCCTGCTGCTCTACCGGCCGATCACCTACGACGTGGCCGACGTCATCCAGACCTACATCTACCGCAAGGGGCTGCTGGGCGCCGACTGGACCTTCGGCACCGCCAGCGGCTTCTTCCTGGCGGTGCTGAACCTGATCCTGCTGCTCACCGCCAACACCGTGAGCCGCCGGGTCAGCGAGTACCGGCTGTGGTGAAGGAGCGCCCACGTGCGGACTGAGATCAGATCGCAGACGCTCTCACGCGGGTTCGACGTGCTCAACGCCACGCTGCTCGGCGTGTTCGCGCTGCTCACCGTGTACCCGTTCCTGGAGATCCTGCAGATCTCGCTCTCCCACCCCGCTCAGGTGGAGCCGGAGTACCGCTACGCCCTGGCCGCGTGGGCGCAGACGGCCAGCTTCGACATCTACGGCTTCATCCTGGGGTGGAGCAGGACGCTGCGCGGCTTCGGCTACAGCATCTTCTACACGGCGACGGGGATCTGCGCCGCGCTCGTCCTCAACACGCTGGCGGCCTATCCGCTGTCGAAGCGCCGCCTGCGCTTCAAGGGACCGGTCGTCGTCTACATCGCGCTGACCATGTTCTTCTCGGGCGGCCTGATTCCCACCTATCTGCTGGTGCTGAACCTGGGGCTGGTCAACACCGTGTGGGCGATCGTGCTGCCGACCGCGTTCTCGGCCTGGCACATGATCATGATGCGCACCTTCTTCCAGCAGATCCCGAACGAGATGGAGGAGTCGGCGCAGATCGACGGCGCCAACGACCTGGTGGTGCTGGTGCGGATCTACCTGCCGCTGTGCTCGGCGCTGTTCGCCACCATGACCGTCTACTTCTTCATCATGAACTGGAACGCCTGGTTCGCGGCGCTGATCTACCTGGACGATGCGGCCCGGTATCCGATCCAGCTCGTGCTGCGCGACTTCGTCATCGAGGGGGAGGCCGCCTACGAGATCACCGGCATCGGTTTCTACAAGGGCTATTATCTGAGCGAGCCGCCGGTACAGCGAATCCTCGGCGCCTCCATCATGGTGCTCACCCTCGTCCCGATCGTCCTCATCTATCCGTTCGCCCAGAAGTACCTGATCAAGGGCACCATGATCGGTGCCATCCGCGGATGACCATGCAGGAGTACACGCGATGACCTCACCCGGATGGCCGAGGGGGCCTCCCCGGTGGCGCGCCCGACCTCGAATCCCACTCCAAACCACATGACAGGAGGTGCGACATGATCGCTCCCCGATTCCGAATCTTCGTTTTGATCGCCGCGGGGCTCGTGCTCGCCGGAGCCGGCGCCTGGGCCGACGGCCAGGGCGAGGCCGCGACGGAGGCGGCCGCCGGCATGGGCGTGGACCTGGCGGACGTCTCGATGCCGTTCGACGACACGCTCGAGCTCACGATGCTCGGTCCGAAGTACTGGTACCCCTCCGAGGGTCAGCTCCTATGGCTCGACGTGCAGGAAGCCCTGAACGTCCAGCTCACCTTCAACGAGGTGCCGTATCCGGAGAAGAAGCAGATCACGCTGGCCATGGGCAACATCCCGGACCTGGCGCAGGTGACCGCCAGCGAGAGCTTCGAGTACGGGACGGTCGGGGGCTTCCTGAACCTGGCCGACTACCTGGACTGGATGCCCAACCTGCGGAGCTGGCTGGACCGCTACGAGCAGTACCGCTTCGCCTACACGCTGCTCGACGGATCGCTGTACATGGCTCCCAAGTTCTCGACCCAGAACGACAAGGACATCCAGTGGGGCTACAACGAGGACCAACTCGTGGAGCGCAGCGGCCTGCCGGTGCCCGGCTCGCTCGAAGAGCTGGCCGAGGTCGCCACGCAGTTCCGGGACATGGAGCCTGACATCTACCCGATCGTCGGCCTCTACTGGCGGGGGATCGCCAACGGCGCCAACACCACGCTGCAGGCGACCCTGAACACGATGGGCATCGGCGACATCGACATCAACTACTTCCGCGACGAAGATCAGTTCCTGTACACGGCGCTGCATCCGCGCTTCAAGGAGGCGGTCGAGTACGTCAAGGGGCTGTATGACGAGAAGCTCATCTCGCAGACCTACATCACCGAGAACTACCGGGATTGGCAGAAGCTGTTCGAGGCGGCTCCCAACAAGGACGGCCGCCACACCCTGGCGCCCTTCTCGGCCTACCAGATCAACCGCCACGCGAACATCCTGCGCTGGCACGAATGGTCCGTGAACGGCCTGCGCGAGCAGTGGTGGCCGGAGGTCTATCCGCTGTTCCTGGGCGACCGCATCAGCCTGCCGCTGGCGCAGCCGCTGTCGGGCAGCTCGCTGGACCCGGACGGCCTGGCGGTGAGCAAGGCCCTGGAGTCCGACCCCACGAAGCTGGCCAAGACGCTGGCGTTCGTCGACTGGCTCTACTCCGAGGAGGGAGTCCGGTGGACGAACTACGGCCTGGAAGGCGAGCACTACGACCTGGTAGGCGGTGAGGTCGACGTGCGGCCGGAGTACACCGGCAACACGCCCGAGTTCTACGAGCGGGACGGGCGCTGGAAGGCACTTCGCGAACGCGACGACGTGAAGGGGGACGTCACCAAGGTCACGCCGGAGGAGAAGCGCGAGGTGCAGTACTACAGCCTGTACCAGGTGTGGCCGCGCTGGGCGCTGTACCAGATCCACCTGTTCGACGGCGACGCGCAGCGCTGGCCGTCACCGGCCTTTGCCCATACCACGGCGAAGATCGCCGAGCTGGAGCAGGACAGCAACGTGATCGGCAAGTTCCCGCTGCCGTTCTCGGTCGACGAGCAGCGCAAGGTCGCGGACCTCAAGACCAGCACCCTGGACACGGTGCTGGAGAACGTCGACCTGTTCATCACCGGCCGCCGGCCGATGGATGAGTGGGACGACTTCATCAATGAGGTGAAGAGCGCCGGCGCCATCGACCTGGAGGTGATCTACAACCGCACCTACAACTTCAAGGTCAAGCGCTGAGCGGACCGGCCGACGAACGAGGCCGGCTTCGATCGTGTGGCTGCCCCCGGGGCCTCCCGCCTCGGGGGCAGCTTTTCTTTGGAGCGCCGACGGCGCCGCCTCAGCCGGCGTCGGCGGTTTCGGTGAGCATCGCTCGGCAGGGTCGGCGCTTGAACACGTGCGGAATGCGCTCCATCTCCGCGCGGATCAGCGGATTCAGGCAGTTCTCGTCGGCGAGTCCGCAGAAGATCGACTCATCGTAGGAGTAGTACACCACTATGACGCGGCCGTCGGGCAGGTTGCACATCGACGGCTCTCCCGACTGATGGTGGGCGCTGTAGCGCAGCCCGGCAGGATCGGGCAGCGTGAACCGGTAGCGCCACCGTGAGCCGTCGGCGGGAGCCTCCGCCGTGAAGAAGTGAATCCCGTAGCCGGTCTGATCGCTGTACCGGCGGCTCGCGGGCCGGATCTGCTCCTCCCGCAACAGGCTGGTTCCGTCGATCCCACGGCAGGCGGCGATCAACGTCCCCTGCGCCGTGACCCAGGCGTTCATGTTCTGGCCGACCACGTCGGTGCGCTGCGGCTCGCTCCAGGTTCGGCCGCCGTCCTCGGAGTGCGCGTAGTCGACCCAGTGCACCTTCGGCGCGGGCAACTCGCCCGTGGAGGCCGGCCGTTCGTCCGGAAGCCCCACGGTTCGGATCAGCGCCAGCAGCCTGCCGTCGGGCAGCACGGTCACGTCGGTCTCGCTCGCGCCGTTGGGGTGCTCGTGGCAGATGAAGCTGTGGTCGCCCCACGTCACGCCGCGATCGGACGAGCGCAGCACGAAGCAGGTGCCGAGGTACCCGCGGTCACGGCCAAGCTGTCCATGGGCCGGGCAGAGCAGCGTGCCGTCGGCAAGCTCCACGATCGTGCCGTAGGGCGACACGCGGTGGAACGGCACCGCCTGCTCGTCCCACCCCTGCCAGCTTCGGCCATGGTCGTCGGAGCGCATGCACACGAAGCGGGTTCGGCCCGTGGGATTGTGCTTGAGGCTCTCCCCGTGGGTCCACGGCAGCAGGATGCGGCCGTCGCCGAGCGTCTGCATGCCGAGCGAGGTGTGGGTGCCGCCGCGCCACCAGCGCGGCCGCAGCGCCAGCTCCGGCTCGCCCCAGCTCTCGCCGCCGTCGCGGGACCGGACCAGGTAGCCGGTCTGGCCCTCCATCTGGTCGGTGAAGTCGCCGTACATCGCCAGGATGTCGCCGTTGCCGGCTCGCGTGACCGCGGTGTGCTGACCGAGCGTGTGCCGGACCTCGGCGACGGAGTCTACGGAGAACGAAGCCATCTCGTCGACCCTACCCGACTTCGGCCGTGTGACTCTCACTGCCGGTCCTCGGAGACAGTCTGTCTCATAACGTGTTACACTCGGAGCAGTGATCGTCAGCTTTCGGCACAAGGGCCTTGCTGAGCTGTTCGAGCAGGGCCGCAGCCGCCGAGTCAGTCGAGAGCTGCACGCTCGGTGCATCCGTCGCCTCGACGCGCTGGACCAGGCTGAATCGTTGTTGGAACTGAACGTCCCAGGGTTCGACTTCCACCCATTGCGCGGGAAACCTCGACGTTATTCGTTGCACGTAAACGGACCCTGGTGCGTCACGTTTGAATGGCAGGACGGAAGAGCGGTTCGGGTCGACTTCGAGCAATACCATTGAGGCAGGACCATGATGGAACACAACGTAAACAGGCCGCCGCGGCGCCCGCCGACACACCCTGGAGAGATTCTCCGTGAGGATGTTCTCCCCGAGTTGAAGCTGTCGGTAAGCGAAGCCGCACGCAGGCTTGGGGTATCTCGTCAGCAGCTTCATCGGATACTGAGCTGTACGCACCCGATCACGGTGGAGATGGCGCTCAGAATCGGCAGATTGGCTGGCAACGGGCCGAGTATATGGCTACGCATGCAGCAGAACCATGACCTTTGGTACGCCGAGAAGGCAATGCACGAACAGCTCGAGCAGATTCAGCCCGCCGCAGTGCCTGGCGCCTGAGAGTCGCATGCGGCCTTGCGGCGCTCGCGCAGTTGACCGGAGCGATGCGTGACCGGTCGGCCATCTTCCTACATGGACCCGCGGCGCGTGGGTGTCCTCCGCAGGTTCGGCCGTTTCATCGGCATCCGGACGCCGCTTCTGGCGCTTGCGGTGACCGTCGGAGCCTCGTACGGGCTATACACCCTGGCGACCAGAGCCGAGCTCACCGAGTTCGAGACCGCTTCAGCCCGGATCACCCGCGTCGAGTCCGACGGCACCGTCGAGATCGTCGCGCGTATCTCCGCATCAGTCGAGGTCGGCACGAGAGCCGTCTGGCGACATGACGGCGGAGTCATCGACGCGTCCGTAACTGACGGCGCCCGCGACGGCACCAACTGGTCCGCCAGGATCCTCGCCTCGATCGACCCCGACAGCGGCAAGCTGCCCAAGGCCGGCACCGCGACCGAGATCGACGTCGCGGTCGGCACCACCTCGGTGCTGCAGGCGCTGCGAACGCGAAGGCTCTGATGGCGGAACCGTCGGCGAGCCGGGGCCGTCTCTGGCGGATCCGCGGCGTCTGGAGATGGGTGCGGCCGGCGCTGTTCACCTTCGTGAACCTGTTCGTGGCGATGGTGGCAGCCTCGTTCCTGCGCGGCGCCTACCCGTACGTCTTCGGGCTGATCGTCGACGAGGTGATCCTGCACCGCCAGGTGGAGCTGCTCGGGGCGATCGCCGCGGGCTTTCTCCTGCTCTTCGCCGCCGACCAGGTGCTCTTCCTGCTGGAGCGGCTGACGCAGGTGTCCCTGCAGCGGGATTTCTGGTACTGGTCGCGCCTCCGCATTCACGACGTCGTGCTGCGGCTGGAGTCCCACGTCCTCGACGGGTCCAGAACCAGTGACCTGTTCACCACCATCCACCATGACTCCGGCCACGCGCACCGGATGCTGGGGGAGATCATCCGCATCATCAGCGGCTGCGTGCTGATCGCCGTGTGCACGGCCGCCGTCGCGACGATCAGTTGGCATGCGCTCGTGCTGATGGCCGTGACGCTCCCGGCGTCCGCCTACGCCACGCGCCGCTTCGGTGGGAAAGCCGGCACGCAGGCGCGCGCGCTCCGCAGCCGCTATGGAATCGTGGGCTCATGGATCTACGAGATCGTCACCGGGCTGCCCGAGATCCGGCTGCTCAGTGCCGAGGCCACCGTCAACCGGCGATTCGTCCGCCACTGGATGCAGCTCATCCGCTTCAAGGTTGGCGTCGCCCGCGCGACGTTCACCTCGGAGCGGTGGACGGAGGCCATCTCCCTGATCGCTCACTTCGCCCTCCTGGGAATGGGCGTTCTGCTGATCGGCAGCGGAGAGCTCACCGTCGGCGGATTCGTGGCGCTGGTGGAGTACTTCGCGATGACCAGGGCCGCGCTGGCCACGATCAACTTCGCCGGCGTGATGAGTCAGCAGCGGATCGCCGGCATCGACCGGTATCTCAGAACCCTGGAGTTGCCCACGGAGGTTGAAGGCACCTCGATGCGCCGCCGGGTCGAGCGCGGGGCAATCCGGTTCGACCAGGTCACGTTCGGCTACCCGGGACGCGACGACGTGCTGACCGGACTCAGCCTGGACGTGACGGCCGGCGAGAAGATCGCGCTCGTCGGGGCAAGCGGCGCCGGCAAGTCGACGATCATCAGCCTGCTGCTCCGGTTCTATTCCCCCGGCGCCGGCAGGATCGCACTCGACGGCAGCGACATCGCATCCTATCGGCTCGTGGCACTGCGCCGAGATGTCGGCGTGGTGAGGCAGGAGCCCATTCTCTTCACGGGGACGCTCCGGTCGAATCTCTGCCTGGGGATCGAGCAGGACCCGCCGGACGAGGCCCTGTGGGCGGCGTGCGAAGCCGCGAAGATCGACGACTTCGTCCGCTCGCTACCCGACCGGCTCGACACGGTGGTCGGCGCCGGCGGCCGGCAGATGTCGGGTGGACAGCGACAGCGCCTGGCGATCGCTCGCGTGCTGCTCCGCGACTCCCGGATCCTGGTGTTCGATGAAGCCACGTCGGCGATCGACCACCAGGCGGAGGCGGCCATCCATGCCGCTCTCACGCAGGCCAGTGCGGGGCGCACGACCATCGTCATCGCCCACCGCCAGTCGACGATCCGGTCGAGCGAGCGCATCGCGTTCCTTGCCGGCGGGCGCGTCGCGGCGGTCGGTGCCCATGAAGAACTGCATGCAACCTGCCCGGAATACCGCGTCCACTTCGGAGCTGCCGAATGAGCGACGTGGACCCGGGCACGATGAACCGGCGCGTGGTGCTGCGCTCCCTTGCGCCCTACGTCAGGCCCTACCGGCTCGGCGTCGCGCTCGCGCTGCTGTTCAAGTTCCTTCTCGTGCCGCTCGGCCTGGTGCCGGCGTTCCTGTTCCAGGCGTTCGTCGACGAGGTCCTCGTGGGTGGCAGGATCGGCTTCTTCGTCCCGTTGCTCGCCGCATACCTCGCGGCGTTCGGGCTGGAGACGCTGCTGCACACGCTCTCGGCGCAGCAGGCCAACCGTGTCTACAACCGGGTGGCGCTGGAGGTGAGGCGGCTCATCTGGAGCTCCTACCTCGCCGCTCCGGACGGGGAGGCGCCGGCCACCTCGGCCGGGGAGATGCGCACGGTCGTCGACGAGGACGTCGAGCGGATCGAGTCGTTCCTCAGCGGGCACGTCATCGAGACCGGATTCCAGGCGACACGGGCGGCCGTTACCGCCGTGGTCATCGTGATCATCAGTTGGCAGCTTGCATTGATCAGCCTGGCGCTCGGGGCGGCGTCCTTCGGGTTGGCGCGCTGGCTGAGCCGGCGGATGCGCGCCAACGCGGAGCTGCGTTGGCCGCGGTACTACGAGTACGTCGACTGGCTGCACGAGCGCATCCAGGGATGGCGCGAGCTCCGCACGATGGCGGCGGAGGCTCGCCACAAGCGTGAGTTTCAGGAACTGAACCAGGAGCAGACCTACTATCGCGTCGTGCAGGCGCTGGTGAACTCCGCCCAGCAGGGGCTTGCGGAGATCAAGGACAACCTCGTCACGCGCGGCGCCACCTACTTCGTCGGCGGGCTGTTCGTGCTCACCGGCCAGATGTCGGTCGGCGTGCTCCTGGGCTTTCTCCGCCTCTACACCAACCTGATCGAGGCGACGCAGGTGCTGGCGGAGATCACCGTGCGCACCCAGGACTCGTATCCCGGTCTCCGGCGCGTGATCCTACACCTGCGCGGCCGGCACGACGTGCAGCAACCGCCGTTCGAGCACGACAGATCGGGCGAGCTCCGGCTGCAGGACGTCAGCTTCGCGTATCGAGCCGGCGAGCCGGTGCTGGACGCCGTGAGCGCTGCCGCCCCGCCGGGGGCCGTGACCGCGATCGTGGGGCGTAGCGGCAGCGGCAAGTCGACGATTGCGAAGCTCATGACCGGCGTGGAGCGCCCGATCTCGGGCACGGTCACGCTTGCCGGACAGGACCTGTACGGCATCGACCGGCGCGAGCTCCTTCGGTCGTATGCGGTGGCGTGGCAGGAGAGCATGCTGTTCAATCTCACCATCCGGGAGAACCTGACGCTGGCCGATCCAACGGCGGACGACGTGGCCCTCGCGGACGCCTGCCGGCGCGCGGCGATCCTGGACTTCATCCTGTCCCTGCCCGACCGCTGGGACACGCTGATCGGCGAGCGCGGCATCAAGCTCTCCGGCGGCCAGAAGCAGCGGCTCGTCATCGCCCGGGCGCTTCTCAAGGACGCGCCGATCGTCGTGCTCGATGAAGCGACCTCACAGGTCGACTCGGCCACCGAGGTCAGGCTCCAGCGCACCATCCGCGAGCTGGCGGACCGCCGCACGGTGATCATCATGGCGCACCGGCTGTCGACCATAGAGCTCGCCGACCGCGTGCTCGTACTCGAAGGCGGAGGCATTGCCGGTACCGGCACTCCCGGCGAGCTGATGAGTACGAACCCCGCGTACCGCCGCCTGTTCGCCGACCAGTCCACGGAGCAGAGCTGACGACAACCGCGAATGCGGGGCCGGCGCACCGATTCTATCCTGCGTCGGCGTCCGCCACCTCCTCGCCATACACGAGCTCCCAGCCGCGGAACACCAGCGCCACGCCCTTGAACTCCACGTCCGGGTACTGCTGCTCCAGCCGAGCGTCCGCCAGATAGGCACGCAACTGCGAAAGGGCATCATCGGCCACCGCCGTCACCCGTGCCTCCGTCTCGGGACCGCGGCTCAGGTACTTCAGCTCGATTACGAAGCCGTACCGCATGCCCGGATAGCGCGCGGCGAGCGGCTCCAGCACGATGTCCGCATAGTCCTTCGCCAGTTCCTGCTCCGTGTGGAAGACGAAGTACTCCGAGGCGCTCAGGTAGGCCGCCAGGAAGCCTTGCAGGACCTTCTCTCCCTGGATGTAGTCGCGGATGCCGGTGTGCTCCGCCACCGCCTGGCACAGCCGCTCGACGGCCGGCCGCCAGTCGCCCTCCAGCGCCATCCGCCGGGTGAGCCGGTCAAACTTCACGAGGTTCATCGAGAACACGCCGACGTCCCGGTAGGCGTCGCGCAGGTAGCCGTACATCAGGCGCCGCACGGTCTGGTTGGGGATGCCCAGACGCGGCACGCCGGCGACCACGTCGCGGATGCTCAGCAGGCCGAAGTAGTGCATCAGGGAAAGGAAGTTCTCCGGATCTGTCAGCCGCGCCTGCGGAAACGTCTCCACGACGTCGCTGTCGGCCCGTCCCTCGGAGATCACCCGGCGCAGCAGGTCGAAGTTGCCGTTCAACTGCCGCCCGGTGAGCAGCAGGTGGCGCAACTTGCCGTAGTCGATACGCACGTTGCTGTCGATCAGGTTGTCGGGTCCGCGTTTGTTGGGAATCGAGTGCTTCACGTAGTGAAGCACCATGTCGGTGTTGTAGATGACGGTCTCGGCGGTCTTCGCGAACCGATAGCCGTCGTACCACTCGCGCATGGTGCCCAGCGCCGTCTCGACGTCCTGGTCGAACACGCCAAGATCCCGATAGGTCTCCAGCATGCGTCGCACCTCGCCCTCGGTAAAGCCGAGCATCTCGTTGAACTCGGCCCGGAGACTCAGATTGGCGCCGATGTTGAAGCCGCTCGTGACGTCGTCCATGGTCACCGGCGAGACCCCCGTGACGAACAGGCGCTCCACGCTGCCGTTCTCGGTGCCCGCCTTGAGCGTCGCGAAGAAGCTGCGGAAGAAGCCGCCGCCGTGGGTGAACGCGTGGTACGCCTCCGCTCCCTCGCCCGCGAGGATCGTGTTGGCGAAGTTGTCGTATTCGTCGATCAGGACGTAGAGCGGTATCCCCTCGCGCCGGGCGTGCAGGAACAGCTCGTCGAGCTGGCCGTTGATGGTGGGCGGGGTCTGGATGCGGTCGAACGCGGCATCCGGGAAGAGATCGGGATTGTCCTCCACGGCGTCCCGGACGTGCCTGCGGCAGTACTCGTCGAATTCCCGTTCCAGTCGGGCCGGATCGCTGCCGAAGGTGGAGAAGTTGAAGCGCACCACCACGTAGCGGCCGCGGTTCGGGGTCGGCCGCCGGCAGATGTCCAGGCCGCCGAACACCCGCTCGAAGTCGTCCGCCTGGTTGCGGTCGTAGTAGCTCTCCAGCATCGACAGCCAGCAGGTCTTGCCGAAGCGCCGCGGACGGATGACGAAGACGAAGCGCTCCTGCTCCAACGCGTGCAGGAAGCGCGTCTTGTCGACATAGAGGCAGCCCTCCAGGCGAATGCCCTTGAAGTACGCACGCCCGTACGGAATCGCTGGGAATGGCGCGAGACCGCCGGGCGGGGCATCCGGTGAGGACACGCGAGCATCCTATCAAACGGCGAGTGTCTCGCCCCGGCCGCGGTCATGGACTTGCGGCGTCCAACCCGCGACCATGTCCGCAGCCACACGCGGCGAGGAGGAGCCATGATCCCGGCCTACTTTCGCGGCACGCCCGACGATCCGGGCCACGACCTGCACCTGTTCCTGGACGATTTCGCCATCGAGGACCGCTGGGACGCCACGCGCGTCCAGAACGAGGCGGTCCGCCATCCGCACAATCCGGTGCTGGTGGCCGACCTGCCCTGGGAGCGGACCGCGGCCGGCCCCAACGTCCTCTACGACGAAGAGGAGAACCTGTTCCGCATGTGGTACGTGCTGGCCAGCTCCAGCGTCTGGACCAAGGGGCTCTCCGGCAGGGCCCCGGCGGCCGACGAGTACGGCCCCTACCTGATGTCCTACGCGGAGAGCGACGACGGCGTGCACTGGCGCAAGCCGCTGTCCGACCGTTTCCCCTACCGCGGCTTCGACCGCACCAACATCGTGCTGACCGGCCGCGAGCGGTGCCAGGAATTCTCGGTCACCTGGACGCCGGCGCCGATGGCCGACCGCGGCCGCTTCATGTGCGTGTACAAGGATGTCGCCCACCGCGAGTACGCGCAGGCCGACCTCAACGACTACCCGGTCAAGGACGCGGTCTGCCTGGCATTCAGCGACGACGGCGTCGACTGGCGCATCTACGAGGGCAACCCGCTCCACCCGGCGCTCGACAGCAAGTACAACCTCTACTGGGACGCGCGCCTGGAGCACTGGATCATGAGCGGCCGGCCGTTCGCCCGCGCCGCCACCGAGCAGCTCCAGGGGCTCATCGGCCGCGCGCTGCGCAGCGGCCGGGCGCTGACCATGGCCGGCGGCATCGGCGCGGGCGAGGAGGTGCCCGGCAGCGCGGAGGCCGGCATCGCCGGCATCGGCCGCGCCGGCGCGGTGGAGAACGTGCGCACCCGGATCAGCATCCACGTCAGTCCCGACCTGAAGACCTGGTACCCGCCGCGCGAGGTGCTGGTGCCGGACGCCGCGGACGACGACGAACAGATGTTCTTCGACCACATGACCATGCAGCCGTACGGATCGCAGTACCTGGGCTACCTGGGCGTGCAGCCGCGCGACGGCACCGGCCACTCCTGGATCGAGCTCACCGGCAGCCCGGACGGCATGCACTGGTACCGGCCGCGCGACCGAAAGCCGTTCCTGCCGCGCGGGCAGGAGGGAAGCTGGGACGCCGGCCACGTCTGGTCGATCCGCGCCGCGATCCCGTACGGCGAGTGGCTCTATATGTACTACTCCGGGTCGTCGCGGCCGTGGCGCTACCGCTTCCCGGACAACAACCGCGCCATCGGCCTGGCCCGCATCCGGCGCGACCGCTTCGTCGGCTATTACGGGGGGGTGTCGGGCGGCCACCTGCTGTCGCGCGAGGTCAAGGTCGGAGGTCCGCGGCTGCTGGTGAACTGCTCGGCGCAGCATCGCGCCTTCAGCCGCGAGTGGCACGGGTCGCTGCACACCGAGCTGGTCGACCGGGCCGGGCGCGCCATCCCCGGCTATACCTTCGCGGAGTGCGACCCCAACCACATGGACGACACCGCCGCGCCGATCACCTGGCGCGGCAAGGACCTGGGCGCGCTGGTCGGGCAGGCGGTCTACCTCCGCTTCTTCATGCGCAACAGCTACGTGTTCGGTTTCCGCTTCGCCGACGTCGACTGACCGGGGTCAGCCCTTCAGCGATCCGAGCATCACGCCCTTGACGAAGTACTTCTGGATGAAGGGGTAGACCATGACGATCGGGCCGATGGTGATCAGGATGGTGACCGCGCGCACGGATTGCGGCGGGATGTGCTCCTTGACCGGCAGGTCCTCCACGTAGTCGAGCAGCTCGTCGAAGGTGACGAGCTGGATCATGTCGCGCACCAGCATCTGCAGCACACGCTTGTCGGCGTCGTTGAGGTAGATCAGGGCGTCGAACCACGCATTCCAGTGCGACACCGCCGCCCACAGCGCGATGGTCGCCAGCACCGGCTTGGAGACCGGCAGGACGATGCGGAACAGGATCGTCCAGTAGCCGGCGCCGTCGATGATCGCCGAGTCTTCCAGCGACTGGTCGATCGTCATCATGAAGTTGCGGGCGATGACGATGTAGTAGACGTTCAGAGCCACCGGGATGATGAGCACCCAGCGGCTGTTGATCATCCCCAGCGAGCGGATCAGGAGATAGGTGGGGATCAGCCCTCCCCCGAACCAGAGCGTGAAGATGAACAGCGTGGTGATGGTGCCGCGGCCCGGCAGGTCGCGCTTCGCCAGCGCGTAGGCGCCGCTGAAGGTGACCAGCAGGGTGGTCAGCGTCCCGAACACGACGCGGTGGATGGTGTTCAGATAGGCCTGCAGCACGTCGTTTTCCTGCAGCACGAAGCCCCAGGAAGAGACCGTCCAGCGGTCGATCCAGAGGTGCATGCCGAGCGAGGTCACCTCCTCGACCGGCGAGAACGAGGTCAGGAACAGGTTCCAGAACGGGTAGATGATCGACAGCGACAGCAACAGCAGCAGCGCGTAGTTGCAGGCGTCGAAGGCCATGCCCAGCGCCGAGCGGCGCCCCAGCGCCGTCGCTACCATATCGCGTACTCGCTGAAGCGGCGCAGGATCCAGTTCACCCCGATCAGCACCACGACGCCGACCGTGTTCTGAAACAGGCCGACCGCCGTGGAGTAGGAATAGCGCGCCTGCTCGATGCCCGAGCGATAGATGTAGGTGCTGAACACGTCGGCCACCGGGTACACCGCCGGGTTGTACAGGTTGAAGATCTGCTGGAAGGACTCCTCCAGGATGTTGCCCACCTGGAGCAGGAACAGGATCACGATCGCGGGAATCAGCGACGGCAGGGAGACGTACCGCGCCTGATGATAGCGGTTGGCGCCGTCGATGGCCGCCGCCTCGTACAGCGTGGGGTCGACCGAGCTGAGGGCGGCCAGATAGATGATGCTGCCCCACCCCACCCCCTGCCAGATGCCGGTGACCACCAGCAGCCCTCGAAACGTCTCCTTGCGCGCCAGCCAGTTGACGGGCTCCCAGCCGAGCAGGGTCCAGAGATAGCCGGCGATGCCGCGCTGCGGCGACAGCACCTCGGTGAGGATGCCGCCCAGGATCACCCAGGAGATGAAGTGCGGGAGGTAGGTAATCGTCTGCGAGGTCCGCTTGTACAGGCTCGAGCGCACCTCGTTGAGCATCAGCGCCAGGATGATCGGCATGGGAAAGGAGAAGACGATGCGCAGGACGCTGATCCAGAACGTGTTGAACAGCACCCGGAAGAAGAACGGATCGCGGAACAGCCAGCGGAAGTGCTCGAAGTCGTTCCAGGGGCTGCCGATGATGCCCCGGTGGATGGTGAAGTCCTTGAAGGCGATCAGCACCCCGTAGATGGGGATGTACTTGAAGACCACCAGCAGGCCGAAGGACAGCACCAGCAGCGAATAGACGTGGCGCATGCGGATCGCCCGCGCGATCTTCTGTCGGCGCAGCGCCGCGCGGTGCAGTTCCGCGGGCGCATCCGGCGGGGCCGCGGCGGGAGCCCGTTCCGACACGGGAGGCCTCAATGGGGGAAGCCCGGCCGCAGAGCCGGGCTTCCCGTGGCTGTGTACCGGTTCACGTCAGGAACCGTTTCTCGCCTTAGTAGACGAACTTTCCCTCGCGGAGCGGCAGCACCTGCGGCATCTTCGCAAGCTCGTCCAGCAGCTCCTGGCCGCCGGCGGACAGCCAGCGCTCCACGTAGGCGTCCCACGCGGCGTCGATGTCCAGGTCGGTGGTCACCGCCTCCCAGGTGAACTCGTCGCGGAGCGTGTTCAGCGCCCCGCGCAGCTTCGCGGACAGCTCGATGTAATCGGTCTCTCCCAGCACGTCCTGCCGGAACTGCGGCACGGCCCAGTCGGCGCCGGGGCCGAGCTTGAAGTACTGCTCCAGCTCCTTGTTCAGCACCGGGATCTGGTAGCGGCTGTACAGCTCCGTGTGGCGGGTGTTGGCGTTGTAGTAGCCGAAGCCCCACTGGCCGCCGAAGCCGCGCTGGCCCTCGATCGCGGTCGGATAGGAGTTGCCCGCCTCGCCGTCCCACGTGAAGTTCACGCCCTCCGTGCCGTACTGCGTGTACAGCATGCCGTAGTCGTCGAAGTTGACGTAGTCGTAGATCTGCAGGATCCTGGCCAGCTTCTCGTCGGACACGCCGACGTGCACGGCGCTGATGCCGTTGGCATCGATCGGGAACGCGGCGACGCCGGCGGGCGCATACTGCTTGCCGTCGTAGGCGATAGTCGGCGGCGTCACCACCACCCTGGCGTCGGGGTAGCGGGCGATGATCGACTGCGGGATCTCGTGGTCGCGGCTCGGATCGCCGCTCAGCCCGATGTTGCCGTAGGCGAAGGTGTAGGTGCCGTAGATGCCGGCGATGATCTTGTCGTACATCGTCGGCTTGCGGTTCACCGCCGGCAGCTCCGAGTCCATCAGCCCATCCTGGAACCAGCGCTGCGCCGTCTTCAGCGCCTCCCGGAACTGCGAGTGCACGGCCTGCTTCACGGTCTTGCCGCCGTCGTCGTAGTTGTCGACGCCGTTGAGGCCGTGCAGCGCAAGGATGTAGTACAGCCCGAACGCGTTGGACTCGTTGGAGATGCCCAGTGGAATCACGTCGTGCACGCCGCCGGAAGGATCGCCGTCGCGGAACAGGTACAGGATCTCCTCGACCTGGTCGGCCGTGAACGCCTCCTTGGTCCAGAAACAGGCGCCTTCGCAGTGCCGGGCGCCGACCGGAATCAGTCCCGGAACCTCGACGCCGACCGCCTCCAGGTAGTCCAGGCGGAAGAACGGCTCATAGGTGGTGCCGATCTTGTAGTCCAGCGCCCGCACCAGCCCCATGTACTCGTCCTCCGATCCGGGCACCAGACCCAGGTGCCATGCCACCGGCCCGCTGGCGTCCAGCCACGCGGTGTAGCCGGGCGCGTGCTCGCGGATCATGTCCCGCGGGATGCTGCGGAACGCCCCCTTCGTGAAGAAATCGACCATGTTCACGAAGGCGTACGTGTAGTCGGTGTGCTCGCCGGAAGCGATCATGAGATTGATCTTCTCCCGATCCTTGTAGTCGATCTGCTTGTTGACGAGCGTGACGTCGAACATCTCCTCCAGGTGCTGTTGCACCTCGTTGCCGTCCTGGATCTCGGCCCCGTAGAGCCCGAACCAGGAGATCTCCATCGGCTCCGCCGTGGTAGCGACCTGTTGGCCGGCTGCCACCAGACCGAGCACCGGCAGAACCATCAGCGCAAGAACGAACGTGGTCGACTTCTTCATTGGACCACCTCCTATGAAGGCATGATGCACCCGGGCGAGGGGCCGTTCAAGTTCGCACGAGTGTCGGCGTCAAATCCTCCACTGCGCGATCGAACAACTCGCGACAAGGCGTGAACGACAGCCTCCTATGCAGGTGTATCATGGATGCATGGAAGCTCTTCCCGCCGCTGCCTTCGGCGACACCGGCCTGAACGTGACCCGGCTCGGCTTCGGCACCGCCCTGGCCGGCCCCGACAGGCCGCACTGGACCGATGAGACCGCAGACCGGCAGCTCAACCAGGTGCTGGACGCCGGCATCAACTTCGTCGATACCGCGTACGACTACGCCGAGTCCGAGCGCCGCATCGGCGCCTCTCTGGGCAGCAGGTATGGCGAGTTCATCCTGGCCACCAAGTGCGGCTGCACCGACACGCTGCCCGGACTGAATGCGTCCACGCACGAGTGGACGCGCGACAACCTGTTCCGCGGCCTGGAGATCAGCCTCAAACGCCTGGGCCGTGACAGCGTCGACGTGATGCAGCTCCACAACCCCGGCGTCGCCGAGTGCGAGGCCGGCGGCCTAGTCGACGCCCTGCAGGAGATGCGCCGCAACGGGCAGGTGCGCTTCATCGGCGTCTCAACCATGCTGCCGGATCTGCCCACCTACCTGGAGTGGGGGGTATTCGACGTGATGCAGATCCCCTACTCCGCGCTGGAGCGCGCGCACGAGGAGTGGATCACCCGCGCGGGCGAGGCCGGTGTGGGCATCGTCATCCGCGGCGGCGTGGCGCAGGGAGAGCCGGGCAGCGGACGCGGGTCGCCGGATCGCTGGGCGGTCTTCGAGCGCGCCGGCCTGGACGAGTTGCGCGAAGCCGGCGAGAGCCGCTCGGCGTTCGTGCTGCGCTACACGCTGAGCCACCCGCATGCCCACACCATCATCGTCGGCACCACCCGGCCCGCGCACCTGCAGGAGAACGTGGCCGCCGTGCAGCGCGGGCCGCTGCCGGAGGACACGCTTGGCGAGGCGAAGCGGCGGCTCGACGACGCCGGCGAGCGGTCCGCTCCGGCCGCGTAGCCCCGGGACGTGATGGAGGTCACGCCCGATCTCGTCATCCCGGACCACGAGCTGGACGAACGCTTCATCCAGGCCAGCGGGCCGGGTGGCCAGAACGTGAACAAGGTGGCCACGGCCGTGCAGCTCCGATTCGACGCGGCGGGCTCGCGGGTGCTGTCCCCGGAGGTGCGGGAGCGCCTGCTGCGGGCCGCCGGATCCAGGCTGACCGCCGACGGCGCGGTGCTCATCACCGCACGCCGCTTCCGCACCCAGGAGGCAAACCGCCGCGATGCGCGCGCACGGCTGGCCGCGCTCATCGCGCGGGCAATGCAGGAGCCCCGGCCGAGACGCCCTACCCGTCCGAGCCGCGCCGCCCACGAGCGGCGCCTGCAGGAAAAGGCACAGCGTGGCGCCATCAAGCGGCAGCGCGGCACGCGGCCGGACGACGATGAGTGAACGAAAGGCGCTCGCTCGGCGCCGCCGCCGGCTGATCTTCAACAACGACGGCGACGACCTGTTCTCGATGCGTCCGGACCGGCACGAGAGCGCAGCCGAGGCACTGCTCGCCGAGCGCACCACGGCGCTCTGGGGCTCCCAGGTCGACTCGATCTGGTACTACTCGACGCACGGCATGCGGCTGCACCACTCGGGCGGCCCGGTCGGCCGGCTGTACGGCTGCCCGGATCCCGACGGCACCGCCACGGCCAACTACCGCCGCCTTGTCGCCGAGGGCGCCGACGCCCTCGAGGTGATGATCGATGCCTGCCGGCGGCACGGCGTGGAGATCTTCTACTCCAACCGCATGAACGACTGCCACGACGCGTTCGACGATGCGATCCTGTACCACATCCGCAGGCAGCACCCCGAGTGGTCGCTGTCCACGCGGGAGGAAGGCCGCCGGCACCGTTACCCGGAGATCCGCTCCTTGTGGACGGCGTGGAACTTCGAGGTCGATGCGATCCGCGACCTGACCGTGGAGGCGATGCGCGAGGTGGCCCGGACCTACGACATCGACGGCATCGAGCTCGATTTCTGGCGCTTCACCTGCTACTTCCCGGAGAGCATGCGGCACGAGCCAGTGACCGCGGCGCATCGCGACCTGATGACCGACCTGGTGCGCCGCATCCGGCAGGCCGTGGACGAGGAGGCCGACCGCCGCGGCCGGCCGGTCCTGCTGGCCGGCAGGTGCGTGGGCGACGAGGAGATCTCGCGCAATGCCGGCCTGGACGTGGAGGCGTGGCTTGAAGAGGGGCTGGTCGACCTGCTGTCGCTGGCGTACGGCGCCGAGCACATCCCGCCGATCGGCCCGCTGGCCGCGCTGGCCCACCGCCACGACACGCCGATCTATCCGATACTCGCGCCGCACCGCAAGACCCCGGCAGCCGCCATCGGCCGCGAGCACGCGTCGAAACTCGAGCACTACGGGAATCTTCCGGCGTGGCGCGGGGTGGCGCGCGCGCTGCGCGTGCAGGGCGCCGACGGGTTTCAGCTCTTCAACTTCTTCAACCCGACCCGCCCGCAGTGGTGGCAGGTGGGCGAGGAGGAGACGATGGCCGGCAAGGACACCGTGTACGAGTGGGATTTCCTGCCGTCACAGCGGGCCGGCTGCCGCACCTTCGCGGACCTGCGCCTGACCCGCGACCGCTGGCCGGTGCAGGCGGACGCGGATGGCACCGAGCCGCTACCTCTGTTCGTGGGCGAGGAGATCGTGGCGCCATCGACCGGAGGCGCGAGGCGCCACACGGCGCTCTGCGTGCACGTCACCGGCGGTCTCACCCGGCACCACCGGCTGTGGCTGACCGTGAACGGCGCGCGCCTCGACACGTGGAGGCCTGCCGCCCTGCAGCTCCTCACCGACGATCCGGTCGCCGCCTGGATCGAGTTCCACGACGGCCTGCAGGCGTTCCGCAAGGGCAGGAACGAGATCCGGGTCTTCGCCCACTGCACCTCCCCTGCGGCCGCGGCAACCCTTACCATCGACCGCATCCAGCTCGAGCTCACGTACTAAGGACTACGGCGCCGCCGGCGCAAGCCGAGTTGATGATTCCTGCATTCCTCCATAAGATCAACCTTGGAGGATCGGCATGCCGCTCAACATCAAGGACGCCGAAACGCACGCCTTGGCGAAACGGCTCGCCAGCCTTACCGGTGAGTCTCTGACCAAAGCCGTCAAGCGCGCGATCGAGCAGCGACTGGCGCAGGTGGAGACGTCGCGCGGTGCAATCCGGCTCGCCGATGAACTGGATCACATCGCCCTGCACTGCGCCAACCTGCCGCGGCTCGACCGGCGGAGTGCCGAACAGATCATCGGCTATGACGAGCGCGGTCTGCCGGAGTGATGGTGATCGACACGTCGGCTCTGATCGCCATCCTGGACGATGAGCCCGAACGCCGGCTCTTCAATCGTATGATCGAGGCGGCGACCGCGACCTGTGTCAGCGCCGCGAGCCTCCTGGAGACTCGGATCGTGCTGTATGCCCGATCCGGCGACGCCGCGGTCCTGGCGTTGGACGCCTTCCTGCTCAAGAGCCGCATGAAGGTCATGGAGGTCTCACCTCGCATCGCCGACATCGCCTTCGACGCCTACCGGAAGTATGGCAAGGGCACCGGGCATGGAGCGGCGTTGAACTACGGGGACTGTTTCGCCTACGCCCTTGCCAAGCACTTGGACGCCCCACTGCTGTTCAAGGGCGACGACTTCTCGCGCACGGACCTTCGCTCCGCCGCCGACGAGTTGACGTGAGTGACGTTGCAAGGCGTGCGATGCCGCGCCGCATTCTTCTCAACGCGGTATGCTCGGCGCCGGAACGGCTGGCCGCTCGCGAGCTGCAGGAACACTTCAGGCTCTTGGGTGTGGATGCCCCGGTGACCGCGTTGCGCCACGGCGAGAGCGTGCCTGGCGGATCGGTCTGCCTGGGCGCGCCGCTGTTGCCCGCCAACGCCACCGATGCCCTGTCCCGTGTTCGCGACGACGGCTTTCTTCTCTATCGAGCGAACGACACGGTCCACGTCGCCGCGCACCTGCCGCGCGGAACCCTGTTCGGGTGCTATTGCTACCTGGAGTCCCTGGGCGTCCGCTGGCCGGAGCCCGGCCAACCGGGGGAGCTGACCGGGCGGACGTTCGATCTTGCTGCCGAGCCTGAGGCCGGCGTCGACAACCCCGACTTCCCGATTCGCGGCAACAACTGCTACTGCCCGACGAATGCGCGGGACCTGCAGATCACCATCGACATGATCGAGTGGTTCACGCGACAGCGCTGCAACCTGCACTCCCTCTTGCGGGGAGACACCCCGACCCTCACCGGGTTCGACGAGCTCTGGTATGCGGCAGCGGACTACGTCCATCAGCGCGGGTGTGAGTTCGCGCTCGGCTCACACCTCGCCTGGCCCGCCCTGCTGATGTACGAAGACCGCGACCTGTTCGCAACGCATCCGGAGTACTTCCCGTTGCGCGGCGGCGAACGGCAGCAGACCGGGCCGTATGGCCCGCCGACCCGCTACGGGCCGGACGCGGTCCCGGCCTTGACCGGCAGCGGGATGAGCCTGTGCGTTTCCAACCCGCACGCCGTTGCGACGGTGATTCGCAACCTGCAGAGCTTCCTCGATGAGCACCCCGAGATCGACGTGATGGGACTCTGGCCGCCGGATACCAAGTGGGAAGGGTGCGAGTGCCCGGAGTGCCGGAAACTGGTGCAGCCGGATCGAATGTGGAGCAACATTCCGCACCATGCGAGCCGGTGGCGTGCGACGTCCGATCACCTGGCTCACCTGATCGGTCAGGTGGCACGTGGGATCGAGGGATCGCATCCGCAGGTCCGTGTCCTCAGTTGGGGTTGGTGCACGACCGAGCATGCGCCGCAGAACGTCACGCCGGCAGGGCGGTTTCAGTGCGATCACTTTCTCGTGCCGTGTTACGCGCATCCGCTGGACTCCGACAACTGCCTGAATCGACATGTTCATCCCGAAGCGCTGGTGCAATGGGCCGCAACAGAGAACGTCAACCTCGGCTGGATCTTCGCGGGGACGGCGTTCACGGCCGTGATGGCGGAGTACCCCTTCGCCTGGTTGATCAAGCGAAACGTCGAGTTCATCCGGCAGATCGGCGGGCAGGCCGTTACGACCTGTCTGGAGATCGGCGAAGCCGACGATCGCTCCGTGCGCGGCGACATGACCGACCATTACCTGTTCTCGGCCTGCGGCGTGAACTACCTCGCGATGAGCCGGCTGGGCTGGAGGTCCACGGCATCCCTCGAGGAGTTGTATCGCGACTATGCCGAAGCCCGGTTCGGCCGGGCAGCCGGTGCGTTGATCGCCGAGCACTACGGACGGATCGTCGAACGCTACGAGGCTTGGGGGCGCTCAGAGCCCACCGCGGACTTCTACGACGTGTGGGGCGGATCGCACATCCGCTGCCGGCCGGGCTGGGAAGTGCCTCTTGATCTCTTGACCGAGGAGCTGATCGCCGACGCACGCGAACTGCTGCAACGGGCGCATCGCCGCGCCCGGCGGGACCTCCACAAGCACCGCGTGCAAGCCGAGCGCAACGTGTTCGAGCACACCGTGCGGATGCGGGAGCTCTTCAAGATCCATCAGGCACGACAGACGCTCGAAGCGGCGGGGCTGACCGAAGAGTCCGGGCAACTCTCCCGAGCGCAGCAGCGGATCCTGGCCGCAGCCAGGAAGATCGACGTACCCAAGCACCACGGGCCAACCATGATCGCGGCCGACAAGACCTGGGTGGAACTGATGTGGATGTGATCTCACCTGCTCACCGCAACAGCTCCAGACGCACCTTGTGCGCTACCAGGTGCCGGTACGGTTGGCTGCGCATGTCGTCGCGTTCCGGACGCCACAGCAGGTCCTCGCATACGACCAGCAGCTCATCGGGCGCGATCTCCACCGCTGACACGCCCTGCCAACCCGATGCGGTCGAGACGATGATCTCATACGGCCATCCCTCGCCGCGTCCGTCCAGGCACACCGCGATGCGGTTGTCCGGGCGGCCGTAGGTGGCGACGATCATGCCGTTCGACATGGTCAACAGGCCCGGCCACTGGCCATTCAGACGGCTGCGGACCGGGTCGCTCCAGGTCCTGCCGCCGTCCGCCGAGCGCGACAGGTACAGCGGCGCGTTGCCCTCTCCGTTGCGCAAGATGGTCAGCAGCTCACCGTCGGGCAGCAGTGTGAGGCCGGGTTCGGCCCAGCCTTCGTCGCCCATCTCCGGCAACGGCGGCACGCAGCCGGCATAGCGCCAGGTCATGCCGCCGTCCTCGGAGCGCAGGCACCAGCTCGAATACTTGTAGATCTTGAACGCGTGCGGGTACTTGTCCCACCCGTCGGACATGATGTCGGTGTAGACCAGGTCGTGGTCGCAGAAGCCGTAGCACATTCCCACCATGCTGCCGTCAGGCATGACGACCGCGCCGCGATGCAGCGTGTTGATCCGCACCACCCCGTCCTCACCCATCGACGGAACATGCGCGCCGAGATGGAACGTCAGCTCGATGTCCTCCACGGTGCGCCACCCGTCGGCAGATCGATACGCCGCGCATGTCGCCACTCCCTCTCCGGCGGCCGTTCCCGTGGAGCTGACGACGAGGTCCGGTCCGCCCGGGAGGTTCACGGCCACCCCCGCGATCGAGGCAAGGTGCTTCGGCCCCGCCTTCTCCCACGTCTTTCCTTCATCCCGGCTGAGGTAATCGCTGACCAGCAGCGTCCCGTCGGAGCACCGCATCAGCGCCGGTGCGAAGTCGCTTACGCCGATGTAGATCGGTTCGCTCACGCTCACGTGCAGCCTGCGCTCCGCAGCGACCTGCTCGCCGCGTGTGCTGTGCACGGAGACCCGGGAGCGGTCCGGCTTTTCCAGTCTGGCGCTGAAGCAATGCTCACCGTCATGCGAGGTCGACAGGACCGTCTTGGCCATCACGCGATTCCAGCCGGCCCGCAGGTGCACCGGATCGGAGAACAGGTCCCACTTGCGGGTCTGGCTCGTGCCGATGAAGAGAAAGGGACCGTCGAAGCGGGCCGCATCCGCGCCGTTGACCCAGATGCGGCAGGGCGTGGTGGAGCTCCAGCGCAGGGCGTAGTCTCCCCCTTCCTGCGCGTGCACCAGGGCCGCCAGATAGGTCACCGAGTAGTCGTACGGATACGACGGCCGCTCCCACGCCCGGCGGGGAAACCCCCAGGAGCTGTAGGAGGTGTAGGAGCCGATGCGCTGACCGCACGCGCGGCAGCGCTGCGGCCGCTCCGGTATTGCTGTTTCACAGCGCGGGCAGTACGGCTCCCGCGGCGCGCCTTCCAGTTCCGATGTCCAGCACGGCATCAACTCGTCGTCGACCGTGAAGTGGTCGATCGTCACGTGCACGCCGCCGGGCGGCTCCAGCACGGGATCGGTGCTGCGCATCCGCAGCCCGTGATGCTGCTTCAGCAGCACCCGCTCCGGGGCCAGTTCCCACCACTTGCTCATCACCGCCACCGCCGAGTAGCGCCGCCAGGTGCGCCCGGCCACCTCCTGGTCCTCGTGCGGCACCAGGTCCGCCTCGTCATCCAGGAAGGCCTCATCCAGCGCTCGGGCCGGCTCGGACTTGGCATACTCACGATCGGCGAACGAGAATGGCCCCAGCACAAACCACTGGCGCAGGAAGTTGCGCCAGTGCACGTAGTCGCGGTTCGGATCCGGCGGCACCAGGAAATTGGCGACGATCCGTTCCGAAATGCTCTTCTCGCTCATCTGATCCTCTCCTTGACGTTCGCCTCAACCTTTGAGAGAGCCTATCAGGATCCCCTTCACGAAGTACCGCTGCAGAAACGGATACATCAGGATGATCGGTCCTATGGTCACGATGATGGTCCCGGCTCGTATCGATGGCGTGGTAGTCCCGCGGGTTTCCAGGAGGAACGGCCGGCGCGTTATCTCATATTCCTCCACGGTCAGCCGGCGCAGCAGAATCTGCAGGACGACCTTGCTCTCCTCCCTCATGTACAGGAGGGCGTCGAACCAGGCGTTCCAGTGCATCACCGCGGTCCACAGCGCCAGGACAGCCAGCACCGGCGTGGAGATGGGAAACATGATCGAGAAGACGATGCGCAGCGGGTGCGCCCCGTCGGCCAGGGCAGCGTCCTCCAGCTCTCGCGGGAGGGCCATGATGAAATTGCGCGCGATGAGCAGATTCCAGGCGCTGGTAGCGAGCGGCAGGATGAGCGCCCACCGGCTGTTCATGAGCCCCAATTGGAGTATGTTGAGATAGATCGCGATCAGCCCGCCGTTGAAGAACATCGTGAACACCACCAAGGCGGTGATGCTCTTGCGAAACGGCAGGTCCGCCCGTGCCAGCGCATAACCTGCGCAGTACGTAACCAGCAGGGTAACAGCGGTGCCCGCGACCGTGCGCAGAATCGAATTGTAATACGCTACCGCGAGTATCTGCGAGCTGAAGATCACTCCGTACGAATCGAAGGTGATCGGACTGGTGAAGAACCTCACGCCCAGCCGCATCGCGTTCACCGGCGTCGACAACGACAGCATGAGCGTGTCCCACAGCGGATAGAGACAGAGCAAGGCCAGAACGCCGACAAACAGATAGTTGCAGATGTCGAAGACGACGTTCCCTCTGGCCCTCAGCATGCTCTGGTTTCCCCGAAAGATGAAGGAGCGCGGATCGGAGTCGTTCCAACCCGCGCTTCCCGATTCAGCGCGTCACGGTGTGATCACGCTCACCCGCCGGCGTGCATCCGTTCATACTCGGCCTTGATATCTTCCACTCCGGCATCCTTGAGCCGCTGCTGGAAGTTCGGCCACTCGGCATCCAGGTCGACCTTGCCAAGGACCACGTCGAAGTAGAACTCCGACTTGATCGTCAGAACATCGACCCCTCGCTCGATCGCGTGCTGGTTGGTGCTCGGATACGAGAGCTTTACACCAACAGCCTCATTCGGATCGGTATTGAGGGAGAATGCGTGGGCGTAGATCTCCTGCGACGGCTTGTCGAGCGTCAGGTACGCCTCGTCCAGCAGCGCCGGAATCCACGAGTAAAACACCCCAACACCCTGTTGTTCCAGCTCTTCGCGCGATACGTCCCTGCGCGTGAGAACGCCGTCCTGCCAGTCCCAGTGGACTCCCTCTTCGCCATATTGCCCCCTGAGCCAGAAGTCCAGATCCGAGGAAAACGCATCCTGGATCTCCATGATCCTCTTGACTTTCTCATCGCTGGTCTTGGCCCCGAAGTGGGCGCTGCCTTCTGTGTACAGCCCGAACGGCTGTGACGTCAGAGGACCGCGGCCGTGATCCGGTCCCTGCAGGTGCCCTATATAGGCAAATTCGACCTGCGGGTTCTGGGCGCGCACCAGGTCCAGGACGTTCCCCTTCGTCGACGATGCCATCCACCAGGCGTTGTCCAGGAGTATGCCGAACATGCCTGCGGCCCATTTCTTGCGCTGCTGATCCCGCTTGTCTGTCAAAGACTCCGGGTCGACGGCCCCGGACGCGTACAGGTCCCTCACGAACCGCAGCGCCTCCTTCCAGTTGTCCGTTTGCGGCGGGAACGTGACCTTGCCGTCGACGAGCTCGTAGCCGAAGTAGTTGACGCCGTGGGCAGCGAATATGTACGTGAATCTTGCCCGATCTCTATCGCTGCGGGAGTGCACCCCGTACGTATCGTTCTGGCCGTTGCCGTCAGGATCGTCGCGCGTGAACCTGATCGCCAGTTCGCGGAACTCGTCCAGGGTCTGCGGTGCTTCCGCCACCCCCAGTTTGTCCATCCAGTCCTTGCGCACGACCGGGAAGCTGGGAAGGAAGTCACCGTAGTTGCCGTACGGAGCTCCGTACACCTTGCCCTTGTAGTGCGCCTGGTCGACGACCAGGTCTCTGCCGAACAGAAAGACCATCCGATCCATCCAGGCCGGCATGTATTCCCACATCCACTCCTCCGGGAACTCTCTGATGATTCCCTGATCGATGAACTTGTAGAGCGTCTCGCGCGGGAAGATGGTGATCTTGTCCGCCGTGTTCCCGGACGAGTAGTACAGGTCCCGGGCCTCGATCGAGGGGAAGGCAAGCGGCGTGATGCTCACGTCGAAGCGTTCCTCGATCAACAGCTCGAGCGGATTGCCATCCTCGGGTCCAAAGCTCATCGGTCCGGCGACCCCCTGCCAGACGATCTCCAGAGGAGCGTCCGCTGCCGCCGCCTCCTCGGTCGGCGCAGCCAACGCCCCGCCACCGACCAGGGTCAGCCCGGCCGACAGCAGTGTGAAAAATTTGAGACTCTTCATGAGAATCCCCCTTGTGAGTGATGCGCCTCCTCTTCGGAGGAGGCTCTTCGCGGTGGCAACGCCACCATCCGGAGGAGCTTGCGGGTCGAAATCCCGCGAGTCCCTCCGTCTTCTCTCCGTCGAACGCCCGCTGCGAAGCTGTCTACCACAGCGCATGCTCGCTGAAACGCCGGACAAAGGCGTTCACCACCAGGAGCAGCACGAGCCCGATCACATTCTTGAACAACCCGACGGCGGCGCCAAAGCTGAACTCCGCCGAGAGGACGCCCACCCGGTAGACGTACGTGTCGATGATGTCGGCGACCTCGTACACGTGTGGATTGTAGAGGTTGAAGATCTGCTCGAATCCGGCGTTCATGATGTTCGACAGGCTGAGAAGGAAGAGGATGATGATGACCGGCGCGATCCCCGGGATGGTGATGTATGCCGCCTGCTGCAGCCTGTTTGCTCCGTCGACGTACGCGGCTTCGTACTGCTGCGTATCGATGCCCGAGATGGCGGCGAGGTAGACGATCGAACCCCACCCGATCTCCTGCCAGATGCCCGAACCGACCAGGATGGCGCGGAAGTACTCCGGGGTGGCCAAAAAGAAAATCGGCTCGATACCGAACAGACCGAGCACGGCGTTCACTGCGCCATAGCTGGGTGACAGGATCTCCCGGAGCATGCCACCGATCACGACCCACGATATGAAATGGGGAAGGTAGGAGATGGTCTGGACGATCTTCTTGTAGCGTACGTGGTATATCTCGTTCAGGAGCAGGGCGAGCAGTATCGGCGCCGGGAACGCGAATACGATCCGGAGCACGCTGATGATGACGGTGTTGCGGAACACGCGATAGAACAGCGGACTGCTGAACAGCCGGTCGAAATAATGAAACCCCGCCCACGGGCTCCCCAGGATCCCATCCATCATCCGGTAGTCTTTGAAGGCGATGAGCACGCCGTACATCGGCTTGTAGTGAAAGAGGAGGAAGTAGGCGATCGCGGGGATCAGCAACAGGTAGTAATACCTGTTCTTGTAGATCTGCTTCTTGAGGGGTGTCGCCAAGGAGACAACGGTACGTGCTGGAGACTGTCCGGGAGCCGTCGTGGACAACGCCTCACCTCCTGGTCCCAACTCTTACACGACGGCCGCGGGTCCTGCAAGCGGGAGGTCGCGCGCGCTTCCCCCGGATCGACGGCCGCTCGGCGCTGCACGGCAAGCCCCGACACGACGCCGAGCACGTTGACGGTACCGTTGCGCGCCGCTATGGTCACGGACGGCGGCATGGCATGCTGAAGACCGCACGGAGCAGGCCGCTGACGAACGGTCGCTCCCTGCTGACCAAAGCAACGCTTCGTGTTCACCACGGGAGGGCGATGAAGGAGCGCGGGTCGGCGTCTCCAACCCGCGCTCCCAGATTCACCGCGTCACGGTATCAGCACGCTCACCCGCCGGCGTTCATCCTCTCGTACTCGGCCTTGATCTCTTCAACGCCAGCATCCTTGAGCCGCTGCTGGAAGTTCGGCCACTCGGCATCCAGATCGATCTTGCCGAGGACGACGTTGAAATAGAACTCCGACTTGATGGTCAGAACATCGGCCCCTCGCTCGATCGCAGGCGTGTTGGTGCTCGGATACGAGAGCCGTACCCCGACCGCCGCATTCGGATCGGGATTGAGAGAGAACGCGTGCGCGTAGATCCCCTGCGACGGCTCGTCGAGCGTCAGGTACGCCTCGTCCAGGAGCATGGGAATCGGAGAATAGAACCAGATTCCCGCTTTCTCCAGCTCCTCGCGCGACACGTCCGTGCGCGTGAGAATGCCGTCCTGCCAGTCCCAGTGGACTCCCTCTTCGCCCCAGTGTCCCCTGAGCCAGAAGTCCTGATCGGAGGAGAATGCATCCTGGATCTGCATGATGCGCTGGACCTTCTCGTCACTGGTCCTGGCCCCGAAGTGGGCGCTGGCGTCGGTGTACAGTCCGATCGGCTGCGACGTCAGAGGACCCCGACCGTGATCCGGTCCCTGCAGGTGGCCGACGTAGGCGAACTCAGCCTGCGGGTTCTGGTCACGGACCATGTCCAGGACGTTCCCCTTCGTCGACGATACCATCCACCAGGCGTTGTCCCAGAGGATGCCGAACATGCCGGCGGCCCACTTCTTGCGCTGCTGATCCCGCTTGTCCGTGAGAAACTCCGGGTCGATGGCGCCGGCCGCGTACAGGTCCCTCACGAACCGCAGCGCTTCCTTCCAGTTGTCCGATTGCGGCGTGAAGGTGACCTTCCCGTCGATGAGCTCGTAGGCAAAATAGCTGACGCCGTGCGCGGCGAAGATGTACGAGAATCTCGACCTGTCGTAATCGCTCCGGTCATGCACCCCGAAGGTGTCGTTCTTGCCGTTGCCGTCGGGGTCGTCGCGCGTGAACCGGACCGCCAGGTCGTGGAACTCGTCCAGGGTCTGCGGTGCCTCGGCCACCCCCAGGTTGTCCATCCAGTCCTTGCGGACGACCGGGAAACTGGGAAGGAAGTCAGCGTAGTTGCCGTAGGGAGCTCCGTATACCTCTCCCTTGTAGTGCGCCTGGTCCACGACCAGATCTCTCCCGAACAGAAAGACCATCCGCTCCATCCAGGCCGGCATGTACTCCCACAGCCACTCCTCCGGGAAGGCTCTGATTATCCCCTGATCGATGAACTTGTAGATCGTCTCGCGCGGGAAGATGGTGATCTTGTCCGCCGTGTTCCCGGACGCGTAGTGCAGGTCTCTGGCCTCTATCGACGGGAAGGCAAGCGGCGTGATGCTCACGTCGAAGCGCTCCTCGATCAGCAGCTCCACCGGATTGCCATCCTCCGGCCCCCAGCTCATCGGCCCGGCGACCCCCTGCCAGACGATCTCCAAAGGAGCGTCCGCCGCGGCCGTCTCTTCCGTCGGCGCAGCGAACGCTCCGCCAGCGACCAGGGTCAGCCCGGCCGACAGCAGCGCAATAAATTTGAGACTCTTCATGAGAATCCCCCTCGTGAGTGGTACGCCTCCTTTTCAGAGGAGGCTTTTTCGCGGTGGCAACGCCACCGTTCGGAGGGACCTGCGGGTCGAATCCCGTGAGTCCCTCCGTCTTCTCTCCGTCGAACGCCCGCTGCGACGCGCCGCCCATCGCCGGCCGCTCGCCACGGCGCTGTCTACCACAGCGCATGCTCGCTGAAGCGCCGTGCAAGGGCATTAACCAACAGCCTGCTGCAGCCTGTTTGCTCCGTCGACGTAGGCGGCTTCGTACTGCTGCACATCGATGCCCGAGATGGCAGCGAGGTAGACGATCGCCGGGGATCAGCAACAGGTAGTAAGTAGTACCTGTTCTTGTAGATCTGCTTCTTGAGGGGAATCCCCAGTGAGAGGGCGGCACGTGCAGAACGTCCGGTAGCCGTCGTGGACAATGCCTCACCCTCCATAGTCTTGCGATTCTGCATGAAGGTCGGCGCACTCGCAAGTGACGGTTGATCCCGCCGTTGTATGGCGCTACGGTCGGCATCGATGCCGCCGCGTCATGCCATGCCGAAGGCCCCACGGACCAACGCGCCGACCGGAGGTCGCTACTCCTTGCCGCGTCGCTGATCATGCGCGTGGAGTCACACGGAGGGCTCGCCCGACCGGTGAGTGGGAGGCGATCCTTCGGGGCCGAAGATGACGGCGCCGCGGCGTGGAGCTACTGCTTCCGGGGCGCGGACGGCTGGATCTACCTGCACGGCGACCGGAAGTGCAGCCCCGACGGCGGCGAGGTGCTGGCACACACGGGCCCCTCGCTTGCACCCGTCACCCGCAGACCCGAGGGCGCGACCCTGGTGCGGGACGGGCTGGTCTACGCCGCGGCCGGGCATCCCCGCTACCTCTCGCCGGGACGGTATGCGGCAAGCGCATGGCGCTCGCACGACGGTCTGGCGACGCTCGAAGAGGAGACGGTCGAGCTGCACGTGCCGGAGGGCGCCCGGCCGGCCCGGGACCACACGTGGCACGGCGTCTACTTCTCGTCCAGCCGCGGGATCCTGACCCTCGCCGACGGCACGTGGCTGGCGGCGATGACCGCCAGTTTCGAGGAAGACACGCTTGCGCCCACCGACCGGCAGAGCGCCCTGGAGACGAAGTTCCGGAATCGGTCGATCGTGGTCTCCTCCTCCGACGAAGGACGCACGTGGCGCTACCGTTCGACGATAGCCGCCCCGGTCGCCGGCGATCCGGTGGGCGAAGGCTTCGGGGAGCCCACGATCGAGCGGCTTGCCGACGGCAGGATCCTGTGCGTACTGCGCACCGGGCACTTCTCGCCGCTCCATGCGTGCTGGAGCAGCGACGATGCCGGGACGTGGAGCCCCCCGGTATACACCGGGTTCGACCGCGGCTGCTGCCCGAAGCTCACCCGGCTCGCGGACGGCCGCATCCTCCTGAACTACGGGGTGCGCTGGCCGCCGGGCTCGCGGCTCGATCAGAGTGGTCCCCGCTGGCAGGATCACTCGCTGCTCAAGCTGGCCGTCAGCGGCGACGGCGGCGGCGACTGGGACGCGTGGCGCGTGGCGACCCTGCCCCCCGGTCTGGGCTCGACCTATGCGACGATCATCGAGGTGGAGCCGAACCTGCTGTTCTGCCAGGTCGACGGCTGGTACCTGCACGTGCACCTGGAGGCTGCTGATGGCGCAGAGCCGCGTCGCTGAGCTGGTCGCCGCCCTGCGGCCGGAGGAGAAGGTGGCGCTCCTCATGCACGAGTCGCCGGCCGTTCCGCGGCTGGGCATCGACGCCTACGACTGGTGGAGCGAGTGCCTGCACGGCGTGGCGCGCGCCGGCGTCGCCACCGTCTTCCCGCAGGCCATTGCCCTGGCCGCCACCTTCGACACGGGGCTGGTGGCGGAGGTGTACGAGGCGGTGGCCGCCGAGGCGCTCTACAAGCACCGGCTCGCAGGCCGCCGGGAGCGCTACTGGGGCCTGACCTTTTGCACGCCGAACGTCAACATCTTTCGCGACCCGCGCTGGGGCCGAGGCCATGAGACCTTCGGCGAGGATCCGTTTCTGACCAGCGCCATGGCGCGGGCCACCATCCGCGGCCTGCAGGGGCCGGACCCCGAGTCCCCGCAGGTCGCCGCCTGCGCCAAGCACTTCGCCGTGCACTCAGGCCCCGAAGCGCTCCGGCACGGCTTCGACGTGCCGGTCACGCCGAAGGACCTGCAGGAGACCTATCTGCCGGCGTTCAGGGCCTCGGTCGATGCCGGAGTCGCCGCGGTCATGCCGGCCTACAACGCGGTCAACGGCGCGCCGTGCTGCGCCAGCGCCGAGTTGCTGCAGCGGACGCTCCGGGGCGACTGGGGCTTCCGGGGCCTGGTCATGAGCGACGCGTTCTCGATCGCCGACTGCCACCAGGGGCACGGCTACACCCGCGACGAGGCCGAGTCGGCGGCAGCAGCGCTGCGCGCCGGCTGCGATCTGGAGATCGGCCGCTGCTACCGGTCGCTCACCGGCGCGCTGCAGCGGAACCTGATCGGCGAAGCCGACGTCGACCGGTCGCTCACCCGCGTCCTGTCGCTTCGCGAGCGGCTGGGCGTGCTGGGCGACACGACCGCCTCCCCCGGCGCGGTCGACTTCGACGCGCACGCGGCCCTCAGCCGGCGCGCCGCCGCCAACGCCATCACCCTGCTCAAGAACGACGCCATCCTGCCGCTGCAGCGCGACGCCCGCCTGCTGGTCACCGGACCGCTCGCCGCGGACGTCCCGGTGCTGCTCGGCAACTACCACGGGATCAACCCGGCGCTGACCACGGTCCTGGAAGGGATCGCCGGCGCGGTCGGGCACGCCGCCGCGGTGCAGTACCAGCCCGGCTGCGAGTTGCACGGGGACACCAGGGCCGGGATCGCGGCAGCTCGGCGCGTTGCCGCCGGGGTCGACGTGGTGGTGGCCGTGGTCGGCATCAACAGCACGCTGGAAGGCGAGGAAGGCGCGGCGATGGGCTCGCAGGCGAACGGCGACCGCGCCGACATCGAGCTGCCGGCGGCGCAGCGCGAGTTGCTGGAAACGCTCCACGAGACCGGCACGCCGCTGGTCGTCGTGGTCGGCACCGGAAGCGCCCTGGCGCTGGGCCAGGCCGCGCGGCACGCCGACGCCGTGCTGTGCATGTGGTACCCGGGGCAGGCGGGCGGCCACGCGGTCGCCGACGTGCTGTACGGCGACGCCAATCCGGCGGGGCGGCTGCCGGTCACCTTCTACGGCGCGACCGCCGACCTGCCGCCGTTCGACGACTACAGGATGTCCGGCCGCACCTACCGCTACTTCGGTGGGGACCCGGTCTTCCCCTTCGGGTTCGGCCTGAGCTACAGCAGCTTCACCTACAGCGGTCTGCAACTGGACGAGAACGCCATCGTGACAGGTGGCCGCCTCACCTTCTCCTTCGAGATCGGCAACGACAGCGATATCGCCGGAGAGGAGGTGATCCAGATCTACTTCTCGGCGGAGGACGCGGGCATCGACGCGCCGCGGTGCCAGCTCGTCGCCTTCGAGCGCTGCCACTTCGCGGCCCGCGAATCGAAGCGGTTCGAGCGAACGATTCCAGCCGACGCGTTGGCGCTGGTGGACGCCGACGGCAGCCAGGCCCCTCGTCCGGGACGCTACACGCTGTACGTGGCCGCCAGCGCGCCGGGACGCCGGTCGCGGGCGCTGGGTGTCCCGCAGCTCAGCGCCCGATTCACGATCCGGGAATAGGGCTCACACCGCCGGGAGCGGGGCGTCGTCGCCGGTCTCCAACTGCCACAGGCGGATGCGCGCCGCCAGCTCGCGGACCCGGTCGCGCTGCGCCGGATCGTCGAAGAGGTTGGTCTCTTCGTACGGGTCGGCGTTCAGGTCGAACAGCTCCGACTGGTCGCCGACGCACAGGTTCAGCTTCCAGCGGTCGCCGGTGACGATGCTGCGCCACGGCAGCGTGGCCATCAGATTGGTGACCGGATTGCCCAGGTCGCGGTCGCCTACCCCGTTCCACTCCATGAACGCGGCATGCTGCCGCAGGTCGAGATCGCCCGTCAGGGCGCCCGCCAAGCTGCGGCCCTGAAGCGTGTCGGGCCGCGGGACGCCGGCCAGATCCAGCAGCGTTGGCACCAGGTCGGCGTGGCCTGACACGCCGTCGATGCGCTGCTGAGTCCGCGTCAGCCACGGCACCGACAGCAGGAACGGCACCCGTGCGGACTCCTCGTAGAACGCGCGCTTGCCCATCATGCGGTGGTCGCCGAGCATCTCGCCGTGGTCGCTGGTGAAGGCGAAGATGGTGCGCTCCATCTGCCCGCTCTCCTCCAGCACCTGCACCATGCGGCCTACCGCATCGTCGATGATCTTCACGTTGCCGTAGTAGTTGGCGCGCTGCTGCAGCAGGTCCGCGTCGTCACGCCACGATTCGTCCGGCGCCCCCGGATTGGGGTGATGGGCGGCGCGCGAGCGATTGAACAGGGAGTGGTCCTCGGGGACCTCCCGGAAGGTGGGGCGGTCGGGGATCGCGTCCGTGTCGTACATGCCGTCGTGGGGGCCGTGATGCGGCGGGTGCGGCTCGAAGGTGCTGAACACCAGCAGCCAGGGGCGGTCGGCGTTGGCGCGGATGAAGCGCTCCGAGTGGCCGGCGACGAAGGCGGCCATCTGGTGCTCGGGTCCGAGGGTGGAACGTTGCGCGGGCGAGAAGATCACCTCGCCGGTGGCCGAGCGGTCCTCGGGCTCGATGCCCTGCTCCCGCATCCAGTGGTAGTAGCTGGAGAACGGCAGACCGGGCCGCGTGTAGCGGTCGCGGTGGTCGTCCTCGGTGCTCACCCACTCGTCGAAGCCGTGCTGGCGCTCCGAGTCGTCGCCCAGGTGCCACTTGCCGAAGTGGGCCGTGCGGTATTCGTCGGGCAGCATCTCGGCCAGGGACGCGATCCGGTCGGCCAGCTTGTCCCGGTTGATGAGGCAGCCGTGGGTGTGCGGGTAGAGGCCGGTGACCAGCGAGCCGCGCGCCGGCGTGCAGACCGGCTGGGTGACGTACGTGTTCTCGAACACGAAGCTGCGCGCGGCCAGCGCGTCCTGGTGAGGGGAGCGGATCCACGGGTTGCCGTAGCAGGCCATGGTGTCGGTGCGCTGCTGGTCGCTGATGAACAGCAGAATGTTCGGCTGGCGGGGCATGGGCGTCGTCCTCGCGCTCAGCCGGCCACGCCGGCGCCGGGCCACCGGTCCAGGCCCAGCAGCCGCCGGCCCAGCTCGGTCAGCTTGGCCGGTCCCGGCTGCCGGAGCTCCCAGCCGCGCGGGTCGCCGGGCCAGCCCGAGGCCGGCTTCCGGGTGCGCCAGGCGGTGATGCGCTCCCGGCGTTGCTCCTCGTCGGCCGGGCGCGCCGGGCTCATGGTGATGTACTGCGCCAGGCGCGGGCGGTCGGAGGTGTTGCGGCCGTTGCCGTGCGGGAGCAGCGAATTCCAGATGAGGAGGTCTCCCGCGCGACCGGGGATCGAGCGCACCTCCAGTCCGGTCAGGTCCGGGACGCGCGGATTGCGGTCAGCGGGCTGCGTGCGCACCCACTCGGGAAAGCGCGCAGGGAAGCCGGGCACGCACTGGAAGCCCCCCTGGTCGGCGCCCGTGTCGGTCAGGTACAGCACGCCCTGCACCCGGAACGGCACGGGGTCCAGGTCGGTCTCGAGGTCCCAGTGGATGAACCCGGGATGCTGCCACGCCGGATCGTCATCCCGCACCGGCGGCTTCATGTTGGCGCGGTCCAGGCTCACCTGGAGATGCGGCGTGCCCCAGATGTCCACGAACGCCTGGTACACCCGCGGGTGCTGGCGGTTGTTCCACAGCGCCTGGTGGTGATAGACCTCCACCATCCCGGACTGCGACAGCGGCCCGACGTTGCCGGTGGTCTCGCGCGGGGGGATCCGGTACCAGCTCTCCGCGTCGTCGGGGTCCGCCCCGAGGAAGTCCCAGATCACGTCGATGACCGCCTGGAGGTTCGCAGGCGGCACCGCCTCCGGCACCACCACGTAGCCCTGCTCGCGGAAGAAGGTCAGGTCCGCATCGCTCAATACACCCATCGCACGTGTCCTCCTATGCTCCCGGCGCCGGCGGCGTTCCCACCGCCGGGACCTCGACGTCCAGCAGGAAGTCGCGGCGGTCCGCCGCCCCGTTGACGCCGCGGAAGTAAGTCTCCGTCACCCGCGGATCGCTGAATGGTACCACCGGCAGCCGCACGTGCCGGCCATCGGGCAACTCGGCGTCGAGGATGCCGTGTCCGGCGCCATTCCGAGCCCGACACGTCGTCACGTCTGGCGCGGCGTCCGCGGGCGGCGCACCGTCATCGCCCAGCGCCACTTCCGTCGTCGCATACAGCAGCGGCCCGCGCATGATCGCCACGCGGCCGCGCTGCCGGCGGAACCCGCGCACCAGGTGCCAGGGCATGGCGAACGTGATCTCCACGCGGTCGGCCGGCTTCCAGGTACGGTCGATCGCGAACCAGCCGGGACCGTCCGCGGCCGAAACTTCAACGCCGTTCACGGCCACGACCGCCGACTCCGCCCAGCCCGGCCGGCGCAGCCGCAGCGCGAAGCGGAGCGGTTCGGCCACGGCGATCTCGACCTCGGCCGTACCGCTCCACGGCAGGCCGCCGTGCACGCGGAGCTCGACCGCGGCGCCGCCGATCGCGGTCCGCAGCCGGCACGCCTCGTAGAGATCGAGCGCCACGCCGTCGGCCGTCCTGCGGGCGATCAGGGACGGCAGCTCCGCCACGATGCGCCGGTAGTTGCCGGGGCAGCAGTAGGTGTCGCGCGTGAACCAGAGCCGCGGGCCCGACGCGGGCGAGTAGTAGCGAATCCTGCGCCCGTCGGGACTGTTGGCGGCGAACAGGGCGTTGTACATCGCCCGCTCGGTGAGGTCGGCATACCAGGAGTCGTCCGTGCGCCGCAGGAGGTGGCCGGCCCAGCGAATCAGGTACGCGGTCGCGCAGGTCTCGCCGTGCTTGCCGTCCATCCGCTGGTCGGAGTGCCAGCACTCCTCCTGTCCGCAGGTACCGCTCACCGTCAGCCCACCGCCGCTGCGCAGGTAGCCCAGCGCGGCGGCAGTCGCCCGCGGCAGCGCGCCCCCCGCGCCGTTCCGGTACAGCTCGAGCTGCGCCAGGCAGCGGCCCAGATAGGCGTAGGCGTGGCCGGCCACCACGCCCTCGCGCCCTTCGACGATCGGCTCGAACCAGTCGCGCACGCCCAGGTCGTCCTCCACGAAGCGGCGATACGCGCGGTCGCCGGTCATCTCGCCTACCGCCAGCATGCCGCGATCGACCCCCAGGAGCACGATCGGATACCAGATGGCGCCGCCGCCGACCCGCCGCCAGCCCCCGTCCGACAGCCGCGGCAGCAGCCACGCGGCAAGGCGGCACGCGCCGTCGCGGGCGCCGGCGTCGCCGAACCACTTCCACGCCTCCGTGAGCGCCTGCAGCAGGTAGCCGTGCTCGTGCACGTCCCAGATGCCATGGGTGCGATGCGCCTCGGCAAGGATCCCCAGGTACCCGGCGTCCTCCTGCGCCGCGAGCAGTCCGGCGGTCACCCGCTCCCGCAGCTCCGCCGCAGCGCCGCCGTACAGCCGCGCCACGCCGTTCAGGGCGGACAGCGTCTTGCCCATGCCGACGTAGCCGCCCGCCTCCCGGCGATCCCGGAACGGCGCCAGGAAATCCCGCTCCCAGTCCAGCCGGCTGAGATTGCCCTCCCAGAGAGCATGCATGCGCTCGCCCAGATACCCGTCCAGTGCCAGGACATCGATGCCGCCTGCGTGCGCCATGGGCCGCCGAGTCTACCAGCCCTCGATCCCGTTCGCGCCTCAGACGTCGAGCCGGAAGGCGCCGCGCCGCCGACCGCGCTCGATGCCGGTCAGGTCCAGCGTCTCGGCGAAGTGGCATGACACCAGGTGCTGCTCCGAGCCGTCACCCACGTCCACGAGGGGCGGCTCCTCGGCAGAGCACTCCGCCTGCGCGTAGGGGCAGCGCGGGTGGAACAGGCAGCCCGGCGGCGGGTCGGCCGGATCGGCCACGTCGCCCGGCAGCACGATGCGCGTGCGGGCGCGGCGCTTGAGATCGGCTGAGGGGACCGCCGACAGGAGCGCTTCGGTGTAGGGGTGCTTCGGGTCGAAGAACAGCGTCCTGGTACGGGCGAGCTCGACGATCCGCCCCACGTACATCACCGCGACCCGGTCGGCCAGGTACTCGACCACGGCCAGGTTGTGCGACACGAACAGGTAGGTCAGGTCGTGCCGCCGGCGCAGCTCTTGCATCAGCTCCAGGACCTGCGCCTGCACCGACACGTCCAGGGCCGACAGCGGCTCGTCCGCCACCAGGAACCGGGGCCCCAGCGCGAGCGCGCGGGCGATGGCGATGCGCTGCCGTTGGCCGCCGGAGAAGGCGTGCGGATAGCGGCGCAGGTAGGCCGCATCCAGCCCCACGTCCTCCAGCAGGGCCGTCACGCGCTCCTCCAGGTCTCGCCGCGAGGTGATCACGCCGTGGGTGATCAGCGGCTCGCCGACCGACTCCAGCACGGTGAGCCGCGGGTTCAGCGACGAGTACGGGTCCTGGAACACCATGCCGGCGCGCCGCCAGAACGACTTGAGCTCCCCTTCGTTCAGCGTGGTGACGTCCAGCGGCGCCTCCCCGTCGAAGCGGTAGACGACGCTGCCCGCGGTCGGGTCGATCGCGCGCAGCACGCAGCGGCCGGTCGTGGTCTTGCCGCAGCCGCTCTCCCCCACCAGCGCCAGCACCTCGCCCGGCTGAATGGAGAAGCTGATCCCGTCCACGGCCCGCACGTCGCCGACGTGGCGGCGCATCACGCCCCGCGTGATCGGGAAGCGCTTGACCAGGCCGCTCACCTCCAGGATCGGCTTGGCCTGCAGGCGCTCGCTTCGCTCACTCATACAGGTAGCAACTCACCAGGTGCTCCGGCCCGACCGGGCGGGCTTGCGGGTAGGCGCCGTCGCACACCCCCGCGATGGCGTGCGTGCAGCGGGGATGGAACGGGCAGCCCGGCGGCGCGGCCAGCGGCGACGGCACGCTGCCGCCGATCGCCTCGATCCGCTGGTCGTGGCCCTCGCCGAGCGTCGGCACCGAGTTCAGCAGCGCCACGGTATACGGATGCTTCGGAGCCTGGAACACCTGCTCCACCGGGCCGGACTCCACGTCCCGGCCCAGGTACATCACCATCACCCGGTCGCACAGCTCGGCGATCACGGCCAGGTCGTGGGTGATGATGATCAGCCCCATCCGCAACTGCTCCTGCAGCGCCTTCATCAACTCCAGCACCTGCGCCTGAATGGTGACGTCCACCGCCGTGGTCGGCTCGTCGGCGATCAGCAGGCTGGGCCGGCAGGCCAGCGCCATGGCGATCATCGCGCGCTGCCGCATGCCGCCGGAGACCGCCCACGGATAGGCGTCGATGGTCTGCTCGGGCTTCGGCATGCCGACCTGCTGCAACATGTCGACGGCGCGCTGACGCGCCTCCCGCGCCGAGCAGCGTTGGTGCTGGCGGATCACCTCCGTGATCTGGTTGCCGATGGTGTACACCGGGCTGAAGGCGGCCATCGGCTCCTGGAAGACCAGCGATATCTCGGCGCCGCGGATGGCCCGAATCTCCCGCCCTCCGGGCTCCAGCCCGGTCAGCTCGACCGGGCCGCCGGGACGATGCAGCACGATGCTGCCGGAGACGATGCGCCCGTTGCGGGGGACGATCCGCATGATCGACTGGGCGGTCACGCTCTTGCCGCAGCCGCTCTCACCGGCGATGCCCAGGGTTTCCCCGCGGTGCAGCTCGAAGCTCACCCCGTCCACGGCCCGCACCGTCCCCTCGCGGGAGTCGAAGTGGGTGCGCAGCTCGCTCACGTCCAGCAGCAGCTCGCCGGAACGCCGGGCCTCCGCACTGCTCATACGTGCGCGTACGGGTCGGCCGCGTCGCGCACGCCGTCCCCGACGAAGTTGAACGTCAGCACCACGGCGATGATGAACAGCCCCGGAATCAGCAGCCACGGCGAGAGCGCCAGCACGTGGGTCTTCTGCGCATCCGCCAGCAGCACGCCCCAGCTTATGGCCGGCGCCTGCAGCCCCAGGCCGATGAAGCTCAGCGCGCTCTCCCCCAGAATCATGGCCGGAATCGACAGCGTCAGCGACGCGATGATGTGGCTGAGAAAGCCCGGCAGCAGGTGCCGGAAGATGATCCGCTTGCGGCTGGCGCCGTGGAGGCGCGCCGCGGCCACGTAGTCCTCCTCCTTGAGCGCCATGAACTTGCCGCGCACGACCCGCGCCAGGCCGGTCCAGTCGATCAGCGACAGGATCACGACGATGGCGAAGTAGCGCATCGTGATCGACCACCACTTGGGCAGCGCCGCGCTCAGTCCCATCCACAGCGGCAGCGTGGGCAGCGACTGCACGAACTCGATGACCCGCTGGATGACCAGGTCGGCCGTGCCTCCGAAGTACCCGGAGACGCCGCCGATGATGATGCCCAGCACGAAGGTAACGGCGATGCCGACCAAGCCGATGGTGAGCGACACGCGGCTGCCCACCAGGATGCGCGTGAGCAGGTCGCGGCCCAGCCGGTCGGTGCCGAACAGGAAGATGCGCGCCTCCGGGTCGTCCAGGCCGAACAGGTGCAGGTCGGTCTCGAACAGGCCCCACAGCACGTACGGGTCGCCGCGCGCGAACAGCCGGATCGGCACCATGCGGCTGCGGTCCTCGGAGTAGACGGTGCGGAACTCCGCAAGGATCAGCTCGGACCGGTACGGATAGACGAACGGGCGCAGCCGGAAGCGTCCCTCCTCGTCGACGAAGTGGATGGGGGTCGGCGGGGCGTAGACGAAGGCGGCGTCGTGGCGGCGCGGATCGTAGGGGCCGACGAAATCGGCGAAGGCGGCCACCAGGTACATGAGACCGAGAAACACCAGCGCGACCACCGCGAGCTTGTGGCGGGTGAAGCGCCAGCGCATGAGCTGCCACTGCGAGGCGACCGAGAGCTCCTCGGCGGCACCGCCCGGAGCGGCCGCGACTTCGGCTTCGGGACGGGCCATGCCGCTCACACCGACTGCCGGATGCGCGGATCCAGCCACGCCAGGACGATGTCGGAGACCAGCGTGCCGATCACGGTCAGGGTGCTCAGGATCATGATGATACTGGAGGCCAGGAACAGGTCCTGACCGAGCAGCGCGTCCAGCAGGATCGGCCCGAGGGTCGGGAAGCCGAGCACCAGCGACACCAGCACCTCGCCGCTCACCAGGCTGGGCAGCAGCCAGCCGATGGTGCTGGCCCAGGGGTTGACCGCGATCCGGAACGGGTACTTGTAGAGCACCCGCGTCTCCGACAGCCCCTTGGCGCGCGCCACCGTGACGTAGGTCTTCTGCAGCTCGTCCAGGAGGTTGGCGCGGATGCTGCGGATGGTGCCGGCCGTGCCGGCCGTGCCGATCACGACGGCGGGGATGATCAGGTGCTTGAGCAGGTCCCAGATCTTCGCCGGACTCCACGGCTCCATCGCGTACTCGCGCGAGAACAGGCCGATCTGCACCTGGCCGGTCCAGGCGAACCACGCCCACACCATCACCAGCGCCAGCAGGAAGTTGGGCACCGCCAGGCCGATGAAGCCGATGAAGGTCGCGACGTAATCGCGGATCGAGTACTGCTTCGTGGCCGACAGCACGCCGATCGGGATGCCGACCACGTGCACGAACACGAACGAGACCATCGTGATCAGGATGCTCCAGGGCAGGCGCTCGCGCACGATCACGATCACGAGATCGCCCGAGAGCGAGCGGCCCAGATCGCCGCGCACGATCTTGCTCAGCCACTTCAGGTACTGGACGGCGAGCGGCCCATCGACGCCGTACTGCACGCGCATCGACTCGATCAGGGCCTCGTCGACCACTTCGCCCTGGGCGTAGAGCTGCTCGATGTAGTAGCTGAAGTAGTCGCCGGGCGGCAACTGGATGATGATGAAGCTGAGGAGCGAGACCGCCAGCAGCACCGGCACCATGAGCGCCGTGCGGCGGGCAATGAACGGCAGCATCCGCCTTGAGAAAGAGAAGGAGGGGCGCGCGCCCCTCCTTCTATCCTATCCGTGAATCCGGCGGCTACATGCGCAGGTAGAACTGCGCCGGAATGTTGAAGATGCCGGTCCCCTGCTGCGGATTCGGCACGTTGCGCAGGCGGTTCGTGGCGATCTGGTAGCCGCCCAGGTTCGGCGGCACCACCGTGCCGAAGGTGATGAACAGCTCGTCGTAGAGGATCCCTAACATCTCCTGCACGGCCGCGATGCGATTGGCCTCATCCGGATCCTGCACCGCCTGGTCGCGGATCGCCCGGTAGCGCTTGAACGCCTCCGGCGGCTCCTCGCCCTCGGCTCCGTCGCTGGCGATCCACTTGTACCACTCCTGAGCGAAGCGCCAGTGCTTGACGGCGCCGAAGTCGGGCCGGAACAGCGGATTGACGATCCGGCCGCCCATGCAGTTGGCGTGGATGGCCACGTCGTGCTCGCTGTTCTCGAGCTGTGACCAGAAGGTCCCCCACTCGACGACGGTGGGCTGCACCTCGATGCCGACCTCTTCCCAGTAGCCGTCGTACAGCTCCGCCGCCTCGCTGGCCAGGTTCGACCACTTGTTCGGGATCGAGAGCAGGATGCGCATCCGTTCGCCGTCCGGACGCAGGCGAAAGCCGTCCGAGTCGCGCTTGTCCAGCCCCGCCCCGTCGAGCAGGCTGTTGGCCAGTTCCACGTCGTACTCCAGGCCGACCTGCGCGAAGCGCTCGCCGTGGTAGGGAGGCCCGAACATCAACGTCGGGTTGGCGACCGTTCCGGCGCCCTTGAACAGGAGCTGGTTGACCTCGTCGCGGTTGACCGAGTGGGACAGCCCCAGGCGGAAGTCCTTGTTGCGGAGCACCTCGCGCATCCCGGGGTCCGGATGGAACAGGTTGAACCAGGTGGTGCCGACCGAGCTGGCGCAGTTCGGGATCGGCTGGATGATGCGGAAGTCGTTCTCGATGCCCTTCTGCAAGGCCAGCGGCAGGCTGTCCAGCCCGCCGAAAGCGCCGGTGAGGAACCAGTCGACGTCGCCGGAGATGGACTTGAGGAAGAACACCTCGCCGGCGCCCTGGAGGCTCTCCATGTCGATCTGGTCGATGTACGGGAGCTGGTTGCCGGCCGAGTCCACCTTGAAGTAGTAGGGGTTGCGCTTCAGGGTGAAGATCGGGTCCTTGTAGGAGTTGGCCGGCACCCAGGACGACAGGTACGGCCGGTTGACCGACAGGCTCTCCTGCTTCCACTCCTGGTTCATCACGTCGGTCCAGGTCTCCAGGCCGCGCGCCTTGATCTCCTTCTCGATCTCGCTCATGTCGGTGTAGGTGGGGTGGAACTGCTTCAGGTAGTGCGCGGGCAGGTAGGGCGTGGGCCGCAGGAAGGTCATCTGCTCGATGAGCGTGCCGCGCGGCGCGTCGAAGGAGATCTGAATCGTATAGTCGTCGATCTTGCGAATCTCGCCCGGCTCCTCGGCGCCGTCCACGAAGGAGATGCCGCTGGCGAACATGTCCGTGTTGAGGGCCATGTCGTTCCAGTAGAACAGCCAGTCGTCGGCGGTGTGCGGCGTGCCGTCGCTCCAGCGGATGCCCTCGCGCAGGTAGAGGGTCCACGTGCTCGCGTCGTCGTTCGCCTCCCAGCCGGCCAGCGTGTTGGGCACGATCTTCGCGAGGTCCGGGGTCAGGACCGCCGGGAACTCGTACAGGAACCAGTTGTCCGTCCAGCCGCTGCCGCCGTCGGTGAGGAAGTTCATCGTGCCGCCGTAGCTGCCTACCTCCTCGGTCGGCACGATCACGACCGGTTCGGCCGGGATGCGCTCGGCGAGCGGTGGCAGGTCACCGGCGTCGACCATGGCATGAGTCATCGGCGACTCCGACAGGGTCAGCGGGCCGGACTCCGCCTCCCAGGCGCCGAGCTCGTAGACCTGTGGGAAGCCGTCGGCGGATGCCGCGAGCGGCGTCAGAAGCAGCGCGATCGCCGCGATGAGTAGAAACGACGGGTTTCTACCTCGAGAGTATCGTTCTAGCATTACGGAACCTCCGGTGAGAATGTCGTTCGGCGGGAGTTGTACCCCGTCCCGGAGGGCCGGATCAACCCGCGGCGACAGGCGGTGCCGCGACGCCGCCGTCGATCAGCCGTCGCCGGGGGGCTCGATCACCAGCCGGCCGTCTTCCTCCACCAGCCGCACCCGCCCGCCGATGCCGTAGCGGCCGCGCAGATCCTCCGGGACCTGCATGCGGCCGGCCGAGTCGAGCAGCACGAAGTGGTCGTGGCTGGGTGCATCGGCGTCCGGGGCGTCAGCGGTCTCGTCCGGGTCCGCGGCTCCCTCCCCACCGTCCTCCGCGACTTCCCGGATGGCCAGCCGAGGGTCCGACAGGCGCACCGCCTCGGCGGCGGTCTTGCCGTCGCGGATCGCCACGTAGCGGTCGAGCGACCCGGCCACGTTGGTGTCGTGGGTGACGATCACGACCGTGACGCCGAGCTCGCGCCGCACGGTGTCGAACAGGGTCAGCAGCCGGGCGGCGTTCTCGTCGTCCAGCGACCCGGTCGGCTCGTCGGCCAGCAGCACGTGCGGCTCGTTGGCCAGGGCGATGGCGACCGCCACGCGCTGCTGCTCGCCCGTGGACATGGCCTGCGGCCGGTGGCGGGTGCGGTGGCCCAGCCCGACCAGGCGCAGCAGCTCCAGCGCGCGCGGCCGGTCGAAGCGGCCGGCCACCATCATGGCCAGCTCGACGTTCTCCACGGCGGTCAGGTACGGGATCAGGTTGCGGGCGGTGTTCTGCCAGACGAAGCCCACGTCCCGGCGCCGGTAGCGGAGCCGTTGCCGGTCGTTGAGCGCCACCAGGTCGATGCCGGAGACCCACGCGCGGCCGGCCGACGGCGTGTCCAGCCCGCCCAGCACGCTCATCAGGGTGGTCTTGCCGCTGCCGCTGGGGCCGATGATCCCCATCAGCTCGCCGCGCCCCACCTCCAGGTCCAGCCCCTGCAGGGCGACCACCTCGATGTCCTCGATCTTGTAGATCTTGATCAGGCCGGCGCAGCGGATCGCCCGGGCATCGGTCGGATCGTTCACGGCTCCTCTCCCAGGCGAACGGCGCCGGCCACCTGCCGCCGGCCGATGAACATGGCCACCGCCACCACCGCCGCCGCCAGCGCGGCGGCCACCACCAGCAGCAGCGCGGTGAGGTCGGCCACGTCGCTCACCACCAGGTACGGCGGCACGGTCGACACCTCCGCGGCGCGGTCGCGCAGGAGCGGCAGGAACAGCAGCGACGCGATGCGCGCGCCGGCCACGCCCAGCCCCACGCCCACGCCGACGGTCAACAGGCGCTCCACCGCCAGCACGCCGGTGGTCTGCAGCGCCGACAGGCCGTTGGCGCGCAGGGCGGCGAGCTGCACGGACTGCTCCCGCGTCGAGGAGATGGTGGAGACCAGCAGCGCCAGCACCGTCACCGCCGCCGCAGCGACGAAGCCCAGCGACAGCACGCCGAAGAAGCCGCGGCGGTACGGCTCGCGCTGCAGCTCGGCGAGCTGCCCGCGGGTGTCCATGACCCGCTCGGCGATCACGCCGATCGAAGAGAGCTCGTCGACCAGGAGGTCCACCCCGGTCACGCCGTCCGGTGAGATCATCTCCTCCTCGTTCACGGTGTACCAGCTCTCATACGGCTCCAGCACGGTGAAGTCCTGCACGTGCGCGAGGTTGGCCACCACGAAGGCGCGGTCGGACGGATCGAGCGCCGGCCAGTAGGGGATCACGGCCACCACGTACACCTCGATCGGCTGGTTCTGGTACTCGATGGTGAACGCGTCCCCCGGTCCCAGGTCGTGGCGGCCGGCCAGCCATCGGCTGATCAGCACCCCCTCCCGGTGGCGGGCCAGCGCCACCAGGTAGTCCGTGAACGGGTACGGCAGCAGGTCGTCCCGCTGCCAAGCCGCGTGCACGAACTCCTGCGGCGCCAGGGCCATCAGGTTGAACGCGCCGAGCTGCCGCGATCCCCTGCGCCCCTCCGCCCGGCGGTAGAGCACGCGCGCCATCGCCTCCACGCCGGGGATCTCGGCGCGCGCCACCCACGGCGGCTCGCTCGCGGCGACCGGCCGCGGATCCTCGCGCCGCCGCGCCGGTTCCGGGTTCTCGGGGTCCGGCGGAATCCACGACTCGATCACCACCACCTCCGCGCCCACCAGGTAGCGGATCCGGTCGGCGATGTTGAGCTGCAGGGTGCGCGCCGCCGAACCGTTGTAGATGCCCATCGCCACGGTGACGATCAGCAGCACCACCACGGAGACGAACGGCCCGGTGTTGCGCGCCAGCCGGCGGAAGCTGAGCTGCCACACCACCCCGCGCACGACGGCGGTCAGCCGGCTCAGCGCCGCCATCGCCAGCGGAAACAGCCGCAGCAGCACCAGCCCGAAGCCCAGGAAGAAGAGCACCGGGACCACGAACAGCAGCGGATCGGCTTCGACGGTGGCATCCGGCGCCAGGCGGATCGACTGCCAGCGCAGGCTGGAGTAGCCGTAGAAGCCGACCCCGATCACGATCACGTCGATGAAGTAGCGGTGCCAGAACGAGCGGCGCATGCCGCGCGCGCGAAGCTGCCTGAGGG
>JAPPNY010000243.1 GCA_028818385.1 Spirochaetaceae bacterium | reverse complement strand
CGTGATGGAGCAGGCCACCGGCACCGGCTGGAGTCTGCGCCGGTTGCGCGAGCGGGTCCTGCGGGTGGCCAGCCGCGTGGTCCGCCACGGGCGCAGGCTGACGTTCGTTATCGCCCAGGACGCGGCCGCCGATTGGCTGCGGCTGTGGGGCAAGCTCGGCGCGCTCGACTGGGCGCCGGGCTGATCCGCAGCCCGGCACTCCGATCCGCTCGCCGGCGTCCTCCTACGGGGCGTGCTGGGTCCGGCTCATCTCCCGGCACGCCTCGCACACCGTCCGAGGCGGCCAGTTGCGCCCCACGGATCGCCCATCGAGCCTCCCTGGATCACGAGCAGCAACCTCCGTCCCCGCCGGTTGCTGATCCGACCCTCGAACCGCCTCCGAGCCTCAGTTCAGCCAACTTTCCATCCCCAGCGCGAATATTCCGGGTTGAAGCCTCTTGTTCACCTCGGCTCGCGGAAGCCGGCACCGAGGATGATCGCCTATCGCCTCAAGCCCAGAGTATAGGGTACGCCGATCGACCACCCGGGCCTCGACCATCAGGTCGAGCACCCACAGCAGACCGTGGCAATCCACATCCTCCGAGCGTGCCAGATGCCTCAGGACACGATCGCCGGTCAGCAGTGTCCAGCGGTTCTCCACCGCGAGGGCAAGGGCGAAGCTGTCGACGAGAGAAAGCGCTGGTTCGAGGCCCCGGTAGCCAAGCGCACGCACCACCCCCGACCCGTCCTCCAGTCCCTCGACCCTCAGCCCGAGCTCACGCAGCTCCTCGCCGCCGTGCTGGCGCAGCTCCCGTTCGTACAACAGGTCCGGGACTACGAACTCCACGGGAAGGCCGAAAACGGCTTCGACGAGTGAACCGCGATCCAGATCGATCAGCACCGACGTATCGGACACGCAGACACGCAGGGGCTCGCGGTGTTCGGATCGCAACGGTTCGGCGGCCTGCTACTGGCGCGGGGGCTGCTCCATGCGCTCATGGAGCTCGCGGACCGAAGTGCCGAGCAGCTCCGCAGCCTTCGCCTCCGAGATCACGTTCTCGGCCAGTGCCCGGGAGCACAGACGCTCGAACCGGGTGGGCTCCTCGCGTGGGATCGCCTGAGGCTCCCGGTACGGGGGGCTCCGCCAGCCCTGCCTGGACATGTTCTGAAAGAGTCGCCTGAACAGCGCCTCGTTGATGATGCCGAGGTCTCGGCACCGATAGACGAGCGCCTGCACGCTCACGCCGAAGAGCCGCTTCAGGCTGAACAGCTCGCTCCAGCCGATCGATGTCCGTCGCCGGCCGACTTCCATCCGCAGGACATCCGCCGGCATGAGGAACGCCCCGGCGAAACGGTGGGCCGCAGGCTCAGGGTTCACGTCGGCGTCCACGGCCAGCACCAGGTGACCCAACTCGTGAGCCAGGGTGAAGCGCTGGCGCTCCCCCGAGTCCTTGGAGTTTACAACTATCACGGAAGCGACACGGTTTCCGCCCCGCCGTGCGTACGCCGTCAGGCCGCCGATCGCGCTCAGATCGAATGCAAGGACCTTGATCCCACACTCCTCCAGGAGCTCGACCATGCTGGGAATCGGATTCCGCCCGAGATCCCAGTGCGTGCGCAGACTGAATGCCGACTGTTCGACCTCCGCGAGATCGTCGACCACGGGATAGGGAGCCTCCCGAGGCTTGTTCCAGTCGACGCTCGGCAGTGCAAGTAGTTCCTCCACAGTAAGATACCGCTCCACAAGGTCGACTATCCGCGCCTGGACGCGCACTTCTTCCTTCTTTCGAGAAATCGCCTTCTTCCGGAACTCAACCGCCTCAAGCACCAGATCCTGATCGCTGGTCAGGTACTCGACGGAGACGCCCAAGGCATCCGCCAACGCAATGAGCACGCCGGAACTCGGCATCGACTCGTTCCGTTCGTACTTGCCGATCGCCTGAGCCGTCACCCGTCCGCCGATGCGGCCCTCCAGGGCTCGAAGGGACAGGCCGGCAGCCCCGCGAGCCAGCTTGAGTCTGTTGCCGATCAATGGCGCCCCCTCCTCAAGATCTCTCTCCGGTTGACAACATACAAGCTAATGTTCTATTATGTAAACTGTCCAAGGAGCAAGCAAGAATGATAGGAGAAGTGATCGGAACGGCCATCGGTGCCGACATGGCGATCTCAGTGAATGCTGGGCGGATCCGCGACAGGAACCAGACCGCCGCGGGCCCGGAGGAAGCAACCCCGGAACTGAAGCCCGGCGAAGTCACCTTCGACAGGGATGCCGTAAGGCTCGCCAAGGGAGTCCTCTACACTTCCACCATCTTCGTGTGTTCCACGGCGCTGCTGCTCGCTCTCCTGATCGGCCTGTAGCGAGGCCGCGGACCGCCGCCCGTAGTGCGTTGCGTCAGCACGGCGGCTCGGCGCGGGCGAGGAGATCCTTGAAGGAGTAGTTGACACTGGCGGCGTCGAAGTCGGGCTCGCGACGGAACGGCTCGCGCAGGTAGTGCACCCGGTGGGCGCCATCGTCCAGGAATTCGACGATGGCCAGGCGGTAGTCCTCCGGCTTGTTCATCGAGTAGAGGACCTCGTTGCGGGTGACCGTGATGGTGTCCGCGCCGTGGACGCGGCCCTTGACCTCGATGAACGTAGACGGCCCGTACCGGGGATGCGGCTCTCGATGTCGTAGCCCAGCTTCTCGGTCTCCCGGTCGGTGGGATCGAAGCCGAGCGTGCGCTCGGTCTCCATGATGATCGCCCTCGCCCGCGCGGCGGACTCCTGTGTGTCGGTGGCGTGGCGCTCGGGCTCGGCGGGCTTCCCGTTGATGGCCGCGATCAGACCCCGCGGGACGACCAGCCCGCCGGACGCCGGCTTGCCGGCCTGCTCCCCGCCTGGATCTGCAGGATGCAGCGAAACAGTAGGCGATCTCTTGGTCAGCCGGTCCTTGACCGCGGCTTCCGTCTCCCGACGAGCTCGATGCTGGCTGACATGTCACTTCTCGATCAAGTCGCGTCAGCGGAGCTTGCCGCCCAAATGATTAGGCGTAGTTCACTGTCATCGATCAGGGTGTACTCCGGCGGCCTTCCCGCGAGCTCCTGGCTCTCCCGAAGGATGATAGGCACGCCGTCCCCACGACGGTCCATCAGATGCGAGCGTCCAATCCCCTTTGGCGCAGGACAGCGTCCAAGCAGCGAGACGATTAGCTCATTACGGTTCGCTTGCCGCAGATGCAGGCTGTCTGTAGTCAGGGTATTTGCCAGTTCTCCGGGCACGTAGAGCTCCAGCCGATCGGCAAACAAGTGCAGGCGCACGCGCGCGCCAGCCATTGAGTAGTCCCGATGGGCCACGGCATTCACCAGCGCCTCGAACACGGCTCGATCGCTGAATTGCGGGCGCTCGACCCGTGCGGTATTCTTTGTCGCACGGATCAGAATGTTCCGGCGCACAAAGTGCAGAGCCTCCGCAATCTGTGTATCCAGTGACCCGCCCACGTCTCGGGCGTCACTTTGATAGTTGACGTCATGGCGTTCGCCCGCGTAACTCACCGCCTGAATCTGAGCGTGCGGCAGCCACTGTTGCGGATCGGAAGTACAGAGGAGAACGCCCGCGAGCGTCAGTCGCGCGACACCTTCCGAGTCGTCTCCCACGATCCTGAGCTTGCGTAGCGTGGCCTCCGTCGCGCCGACATTGTCGCGCGAGAATCGATGCGTCAAGTCACCGTCCAGGTGATCTGGCGTCGTCCACGGCACCACCGATTCGTCGAACCTGATTACGCGACTCTGGCTTCGCTCCTGGAACAGCCGAGCCAACGACTCTGCTTGAAGCGGACGCGTCGAGTCTCCCAGACGACGATAATATCCTCCCGGACTTCCGTGAACGAACAGACTACGGGGCACATCCACGCGGATGATCGGCACGAGCTCCCCATCGTCTCTGCGAAGTTCGACCTTGCGAATGTCAGCGTTGTCCAACGGTGGCTTGATCAGATCGTTGCAGATCTCCCGAATCCAGCGCGCCGCCGTGTCCAGCCGTCCCAGCGGAATACCGAGGATCTCGTGGGTCTTGTCATCGACACCCAGGACGAAAGTGCCTCCACGTCCGTTGGCCAACGCCGCGAGTGTGTCGCCTACCTTTTCCCTCTTGGGTGCAGTAACGCGGTCTCCGGCGAAGAAGATCTGCATGTACTCCAAACGACCGTCTTCACCGAGGCGGATCTGTCGAACGAGATCAACGTCGGTCATCGTCGAAGTGCTCGACCCCAAGGGCTTTGCGGAGGAATTCCAGAAGGTTGCTCCGGTCGCCGTCCGCACAATCCGGATCCGGAGATTGATGCACATCCTGCAGGAGGTCCCGCGACGCACCGTACCGTTTCACTACCCTCATTTGGATCCTATGACGGGGGTTCGGCGCGGGCGAGGAGGTCTCTGAAGGAGTAGTTGACGCTGGAGGCGTCGAAATCGGGCTCACGGTGGAACGGTTCGCGGAGGTAGTGAACGCGGTGGGAGCCGTCGTCCAGGAACTCGACGATGGCCAGGCGGTAGTCCTCCGGCTTGTTCATCGAGTAAAGGATCTCGTTTCGGGTCACCGTGATGGTGTCGGCGCCGTGGACGCGGCCCTTGACCTCGATGAACCGTAACCGGCCGGTGCCGGGGATACGGCTCTCGATGTCGTAGCCGAGCTTCTCGGTCTCCCGGTCGGTGGGCTCGAAGCCGAGCGTGCGCTCGGTCTCCATGATGATCGCCCTCGCCCGCGCGGCGGATTCCTGGGTATCGGTCGCTTGGCGCTCGGCGGGCTTCCCGCTGATGGCCGCGATCAGGCCCCGCGGGACGACCAGCACGCCGCCCAGGACCACCGGCGGCAGCGCCGAGAGCTTCGCCTCCAATTCGAGCCTCTTAAGCCGCTGGCGAAGCCGGGTCCGCAGATCCTCGGCGCGGCGGCGCGCCTCGCCGGAGTTCAGCCGGGCGCCGGGCTTGCCGGCCTGCTCCTGAGCCTGGATCTGGAGGAAGCGGTGATCCCAGTAGGCGATCTCCTTGGTCAGCCGGTCCTTGACGGCGGCCTCCGTCTTGCCGATGAGGTCGATCCTGGCCGGCTTGATCTCCCGCAGGTGCTCGGGAACGACGTGGATGACCGCGTGCTCCTGCGCCTTGCGCTCCAGGTCGCCGGTGACCCAAGCGCACTCGGGCCGCTCCAGAATGGCATCGATGCCCGGCTCATCCTCGGCCAACGGCCGGTAGTCCAGGTACGGCGCATAGTGCAGGTGGCGCGGCGCCTCAGCCTCGGCCAGCTCCACGTAGAGCAGCCGCTTCGAGACCACCCGCCGGTCGCCACTGCGCGTGCGGCTCTCGTCCTGGATGGCGTGCTCCAGGTAGAAAAGCACGCGCGGCGCGGTTCCCGGGTCCCGGTCGTCGACCAGCACCGTGCCCCGCTTCAGCAGGTCACGATGGCGCTCCAGCGTCAGGTCGATCACCGAGTCCAGCAGCGGATGCCCCGGACAGAGGAACTCCGCCGGCGCCTTGCCCGGCGGGGACAGCAGCCCCTTCTCGAAGGCGATGCGCTCGTAGCGCGCCACCACCGGCTCGCCCGTGCCGATCAGCCGGTCGCGGCTGCGCACCGCGCCCGGCACGTGGGTGATCTCGTAGCGCCGCGGCTCCCGCTGCCGGAGCGACCCGCCCAGGCGCGCGAACGCCGCGCGAAAGAACGACTCGATGTAGTGCGGCTGCAGCCGCCGTGCCGCCGCCCGCTCCATCTCCTCCCGCACCCGCTGCACGCGCGTGGCGTCCATGGCATCCGGCGCCAGCGCCTGATCGTCCAGCAGCTCCTGCAGCTTCCCGCGGTCGAGGGTGTCATCCAGCACCGTGGTCAGCCGCGCGCGCACCTCCGGCTGCTCCCCGTAGCGGATCGCCTCCATCAGCAGGTCGCGCAGCGGCCGGCCGGAGAACTGCAGCTTGCCGAGCGCGTCGAACACCTGCCCGCCGAGCGCCTCGCGCGCCTGCTCCAGCTTCTCCAGCAGCCGGCGGTAGACGTCGCCCTCGCGCGTCTCCTCCGCGACCAGGTTCCACAGGTGGCACACCTCGGTCTGGCCGATCCGGTGGATGCGGCCGAAGCGCTGCTCCAGCCGGTTCGGGTTCCACGGCAGGTCGTAGTTCACCATCAGGTGGGCGCGCTGCAGGTTGATCCCCTCGCCCGCCGCGTCGGTCGCCAGCAGGATCTGCACGCCCGGATCGTGGCGGAACGCCTCCTGCGCCTTGCTGCGCTCCTCGCGCCCCATGCCGCCGTGGATCACCACGATCGCCTGCTCGCGCCCGAGCACCGTGGCGATGCGCCCGCGCAGATACGCCAGCGTGTCGCGGTGCTCGGTGAAGATGACCAGCTTCTGCGCATGTCCCTCCTGTGCGGTCGAGCGCGCCGTGCCATCGGAAGGCAGGATCTCGTCGAGCAGCCCCGTGAGTTGCTGCCACTTCGCGTCGTTGCCGCTGCGCCGCACCCGGTGCGCGATCTGCTCCACCTGCCGCAGCGTCCCGATCTCGGTCTTCAGCTCCGCGATCGACCGGGCCGCCGTCGCCTGGTCGAGGATCTCCTCGGCCGCCTGCTCCTGCTCGTCGGCCGGCGCGTCCTCCAGGTCCTCGAACTCGTCGGCGTCCAGCTCGATGTCGCGCGACAGCCCGATGCGGGCCAAGGCCTGACCGCCCCGGCGCAGCAGCTCCAGCTCGCGCAGCCGGCTATCCAGCCGCTCCCGGCGCCGCCGCAGCGACTGGTAGATCGCCTCCGGCGAGGACGCCAGCCGGCGTTGCAGCAGCGTCAGCGCGAACCCCACGGCACCGGCGCGCTGGTTGTTCTCCAGCGCCTCGGCGCGGTTGAACTCCTCGCGCACGTAGTTGCTGACCTCGTTGTAGAGGTGCGCCTCCTCATCGGAGAGCCGATACGGGATGGTGTGGGCGACGCGCTCGGGAAACAGCGGCGTGCCCTCGAACTTGAGCAGGCGCTCCTTCACCATCCGCCGCATCAGGTCGGACACGTCCGCCATGTGTACGCCGTCCCGGAACCGTCCCTCGAAGCGGTCGCCGTCCAGCAGCGCCATGAAGAGCTGGAAGTCCTCCTCCTTGCCGTTGTGCGGCGTGGCGGTCAGCAGCAGGAAGTGACGGGTCAGGCCGCCGAGCAACTGCCCCAGGTGGTAGCGCTTGGTGTAGCGGATCTCGCCCCCGGTGAAGGTCGCCGACATCTTGTGCGCCTCGTCGCACACCACCAGGTCCCAGCGGCAGTCGGGCGCCTGCAGCTTCTCCTGCAGCGCGGTGTCACGCGCCAGCTTGTCCAGCCGGGCGATGGCGAGGTCGGTCTCCAGGAACCAGTTTCCGGTGCGCGCCGCGGCCAGCTTGTCGTTGGTGAGGATCTCGAAGCCGAGGTGGAAGCGCCGGTACAGCTCGTCCTGCCACTGCTCGGCCAGGCTGCCCGGACAGACCACCAGACAGCGCTGCAGGTCGCCGCGGGCGATCAGCTCCTTCATCAGCAGGCCGGTCATGATGGTCTTGCCGGCACCGGGATCGTCGGCGAGCAGGAACCGCAGCGGCTGCCGCGGCAGCATCGCCTCGTAGACCGCGGTGATCTGATGCGGCAGCGGCTCCACTTGCGAGGTGTGGACCGCCAGCGCCGGGTCGAACAAATGGGCGAGGTTGATGCGCAGCGCCTCCGACACCAGCCGAAAGAGATCGCCGTCGCCGTCGAAGCTCCACGGCCGTCCCTGCTCGACGATCTCCAGCCGCGCTTCGTCGTCGCGGTAGAGGATCTGGCTGCCCAGCTCGCCGTCAGCCGTCCGGTAGACGAGTTCCACCGCGTCCGCGCCGATCCAGCGCGCGGTCACCACCGTGACCAGGGAATCGGCCACGATGCCGCGCACTGCGGCCGGCGCCTGCAAGTCTTCCAGCTTCACTCCGGCGATGATACCCGCTCACGTGCCGAGCATCCCGGCGCACACCGCCGGGGTAGCGCACACCGCCGGGGTAGCGCACATCGCCCCGGTGTAGGAAACTGCGGACCGGCGCCCGATGCCGCTCGCGGTCGTCGTTCGGCGACGCGGTCGTTCAGAATCCTCGGAGTTTCCAGGTGAGTCGAAGCGAAGCTCGCGCCCACGATGGCGACTACCGGATCGATGTAGCCGACTTCGGTCCTATCGTGCGTGCGAGCGTTGACGTGCGCCCGCTCACGGTGTTCGCCGGACCAAGCAACACCGGCAAGTCCTACCTCGCGATGCTCGTGTACGCCTTGCACCGGTGCTTCGGCCCGCCCGTTCGGTCCGAGTCCGATCTTCAGCGGCGCACGTATTGGTTCTCCGATGCATCGGTCACCGCGCTGCCGGACGAAGAGAAGCTTGCAGCCCGCATCGCCGAGTGGTGGTCTACCGGCGGCAAGGAACAACGCCGGCCACTGCCCGACGACTTGGCGAGAACTATTCGCACGGCGTTGGAGGAACTCACCGGCGCCGAGGAGCACTTCGCGCGGGAAGTGAGCCGCTGCTTCGGGGTCGATGACATGGACGATCTGGTCCGTCGGGGAAGCACCGAAGAAGGATCCACGGCGACCATCAGCATCCCGGCATCGCTCGGCGACGAGCAGACGCGATACACCTTCGAATTCGGCAGCGGACCTGCACGGCTATCCGGACACGTGCCGACGCTGCCGGCGACGAGCGGCGGTATCCCGGATGAGGAACGAGGTGGACTATTCCTGCTGTACGGACTCCTGGATGTCATGTGCAATTCGGTGATGGGTCCCCTGATTCGCGGCGCGTACTACCTGCCGGCCGATCGCACCGGCGTGATGCACAGTCACCAGGTGGTCGTCAGCACACTGATCCAAGGCGCAACGACAGCCGGGCTGCGTCGTTCGACCCGTGTGCCCATCCTGTCCGGAGTACTGGCCGACTTCCTGAATGATCTTATCGCGATGGGTCAGAGAAAAAAGAAGGTGCCGGACAGGATGGCACGTCGTCTGGAAAAGAACTTCCTGGCGGGAGCCATTCGGCTGAAGCAGTCCGAGACCGGCTATCCGTCGTTCGCCTATCGTCCAACCGATTGGGACACCGACCTGCCGCTGATGCGTACCTCTTCCATGATTTCCGAACTGGCTCCTGTGGTGCTGTATCTGCGGCATCTGGTTCGCCCCAGCGACGTCCTGATCATCGAGGAGCCGGAGTCGCATCTGCATCCCGCGATGCAGGCAGCGTTCGCCGGCGAGTTGGCCCGCCTGGTTCGCTCCGGCGTGCGCGTGATGCTGACGACCCATAGTGAGTGGATATTGGAGGCTCTGGCCAACCTGGTCCGGCTGTCGGAGCTTCCCGAGAACGCGCGGAAGGGAATCGCGGGATCGGAGGTCGCCCTGTCTTCAGCGGACGTGGGTGCGTGGATGTTCACGCCGTCCGACGACGGCTCGGGATCCACCGTCGAGGAAATGGTCCTGGACAGGGAGGCCGGCAACTTCCCGGCCGGCTATGGCGAGATCACCGAGTCGCTCTACAACGACTGGGCGAAGATAGCCAACCGGATTGAAGCGATCAGGACAGGCGTCGCGTAGCCTATAGCCGCCTCCAGGCGTTGATCTGTTCGGTCATGGCCGCCAGCAGTTCGGGAATGGCGTTCGCCTCGGCTTCCCGCTGGCCGACGATCCGGGCGAGGTCGGGAACGGTTCGCCCGAGATCGGAAGCCAGTGCTCCGACGGTCGCTTTCGCGGCGTCGCGCTGCCGCACCGATCCCTCCACGAGTTGCTGCAGGTCATGCATCGCGCGCTCCAGGTCGGAGCCTGCCAGACCGAGCCTGCTCGCATAGTCGTCCCGTCGCCGTCCGATCATCTCCCAAAGCCACTGCTCCGGAGGAGCATCTCCGGGAAGAAACAGCGGCTGCACGTGGTGCCCATATTCCTCGGCGATTGCCTGCAACGAACGCTCCAGGTCACGGGAGTCGCCGTCCAGTACCAGGATGAAGTCCCGGAGCTTGGCGAACTTCCCCAGCGTGCGCACGTGGCCCGCAAACTCGTTGCGGCCGGTATTCCTGCCGATGATCACGTCCTCGTGGCGCAGTCCGAGCTTGACGTTCAGCACGTCGAGCACGCCGCGTATCACGCCCTCTGCGACCTCATCCTCACAGAGCACCGACAGTTGGTCTCGGGACTGGCCGTAGAGCGCCTTCTGAAAGATGTCGCGGTAGAGAGGCGCGCGGCGAACGTCTCCGGCCGTCTCGTCGCGTTCCAGAAAGATGCGAGCGCGAGGAGGCACGCTGTCCAGGATTACGGGACTGTGTGAGGCGACGATGATCTGCAGGTCGTTGCGCAGAGCGCTGCGCTGCAACTCGAGCATGGTCTGCTGCTGGGTATGGGGATGGAGACCGGTGTCCACCTCGTCGACGAGGACCAGCCCGTTCCGGAGACGGGAGATGTCCTTCGAGATACGCAGGATGCTCCGTTCCCCGGACGACATGTGGAACTCCGAGTAGCCGGTGTTCGCGGCATCGTCCAGCGCCGCGAACAGAAGGTCGTTCGCCGCGCTGGCGCTGATGACGGACAGGCTGCGGTAGCGCCACGGCAGGACACGATGGGCGAAGATCAGCATCTCGGGGCTGAGCGCCCGCGTCTGGAACGGTTTCCTGGCGAGCTGCAAGATGCTGCGCACCTCCGACGGATTGGTCAGGTTGGCGAGCGTCCGCAGGTAGACCTGCCGCTCCGGCTGCGTGCCACCCGCGCGGCCCAGGAAGCTCCGGTTCCAGGACTTGCCGCGCCGCCACGCCATGGAGACGCGGTCACCTCGGTGCAGGTAATGGAATTCGAGCTCGGTCCGCGGCGCACTGTCGGAACATGTCGGCTGCTGCCGATTGGTGAAGTTCGGAAAGAGCGTACTGGGAACGAAATCCCGCGGTCCGCGACCGGGCACACGATAGGCGCACGCGCACGCCAGAAGGACCGTCGACTTGCCGCACCCGTTGGGGCCGGCAAGCACACAGACAGGATAGTCGAAGGGCACCCGCAGATCCCGGATGCCGCGCAGGTTCCTGATCCGCACCTCCGCCAGCGCGTCGTCGCGGTGGCCGTTGCCCGCACCCAGCGCGTCCCAGACCTCCTGCAGCTCCCTGGCGATCAGCGACATTTCCTCAACCCGGGCGGGCAGCGTCTTCGCGTACGGCGTGTTTCGATGCGGCCCACCTCATCATCCTGTCCCTACCCTGTACCGTCCGCAAACAGCTCAGCCTGTTCGGATGTTGCTTCCGATCGCGCAAGCCGGCTGATCTCCGGCCAGCTCTGCACCAGCCCGTTGTACGCCAGCGCCTCCGCCGCGCGCTTCTTGCGCTCGCACACGGTGTAGAGGCGATAGCACAGCTCGCGGGCGACCTCGGCGAAGCCGCCCAGCTTGCGAACCAGCCCGGCAGCGGCCTCCTCGCCGCTTTCCAGCACGCGGATCACGTGATGGACGGTCTCCCATGCGGTGAGACGGTCATCTCGCGCAGGATCCCAGTCCGACGGCAACTCCTGCGGGCGTAGCAGCCGAACCTTCCCACCCCCCGAGCGGAGGATCCCTGCATCCACCATGCCTGCCACGCTGGTGTTCTTGGCCTTGGACAAGGTCTCGGCAACCCCGTAGTCACCGGCGTCGAAGCCGTGTTGCTCGAACCACACCAGCGCCCAGCGACTGTCGGCGTCGAAGTCCCCCTCCTGCTCAGCCAGGATTTCGTCCAGGGTCTGATTGATCAGCGCCAGCGCATCCCCCACCGAGACATGGCTACCCGAGGCGTCGAGTACCTTCGCGTAGCGTGTGTAAACCGCCATCCCCGGCCCGATCGCCGCCTGCGCGAGGTCGACGGGGGCGATGTTGCCGCGCTGTAGTTGGGTCAGTGCGGGAGGCAGCTCGGCCTTGAGCGCGGTCAGGAAGTCCCGGCGGGTGGTGACCGGAGCGTCCGCCGAGCGCTTGCGGCACACGAGGATGATACTGGAAGCAAGGACGCTCGATTTCTTCTTCAGATTGGTAATGAGTTCCGTTCGCAGCGGCCATGTGCCGGTAATCGCGAAGCCGGATTCGATCAAGGCGTCCAGGAATGTCTCCCAGCCGGTTCTGGTCGGTCCAGTGTTCGCCTTATCCTCTGACTGCTTGAAGGCGTAATAGACTGGGAACAGGCGATGCGACTGAGCTGCGAGACGGCGCAGCGACAGGGTCATACCGTCGAGGAAGAACTTCTCCGCGGCGGTCTTGCTCCCGTGGCGGTATGGGCTGGCGATGAGCTCGTCGGTCTTCGGCACAGCAAGAGTCAAAAAGAGATCAGGGAATAATCGCTTTAGGGAGCGTCTCAGCCAAACGTAAAAGAAGTCCGACAGGTCCGCATAGCCGACATTGTCATAGTACGGCGGATCCGTAGATACCACGTGATTCCGCACTCCATCGCGAGTTGCATCTACTTGTGACGACACTCCTTTCCCGCATCCAGGTAATCGAGTGACCGCCTTTCCCAAGTAGTCGATGTTAACGGCGAAGGTACCTCCTGCTAAAGAAAAGGGATTGGTCTCGGCGAAGTCCCACGTCATAGCGAGCGCCTGCCGGAGGAAAACCTGCTTTGCTAGTTCGTCCTTCGGATGAGAACTCCATACACACAAAGTCGCCGAGTAATTGACCATGCGGCTTACGGCACAAGCCAGATACACCGCTACCGCCTCCGCATACGCAGTGGCGCAGGTGCCCCCGTCACGCAGCGGTCGGCCGTCGTCAGTCAGTCCCGCAGCTGCGGCGTCGCGCCGGACATGCTCCATCATCTCTCCCACCAGATCGGAAAAGGTCGTCAGCGCGACAAGCTGCCGGCGAGTGAAGTAGTCTCCGAAGGTGCGGAATCCATATCGTCGACCTTGGGCGTTACTTGCCCAAGTTCCACGGCTGGGAGCGTTGGGTTTCCACTCTGGTTCTGCGCTCTGAGCGACAGCAACGGCTTTGTCCGTGGGAGACAAGTATAGTCTCGCCCTTTCACCCTGAACCACGATCGCCATCAAGCGCGCGCCCATTCGTCCAGCATTTGCTTCTTCGTCGATGTAGGAGTACCTGATAGGCACGCTCGACATAAGGCATCGAAATGCACCGCGTGACAGCTTCGTTCCGGCTCTGGCCCCTGCCGCATCCGGTGGCGTACCCACCTTCACCGTGAACCGGTACTCCCGACCCTCGATCACCGGCTCGACGTACACCTCCTTGCCCATCTTCTTCGACAGCATGAACGTCGACGCCAGTGGCACGTCCACGTCGGCAAACGCCGGATTTGGACTCTTCACCGTCCGCGCCCACAGCCACGCGATCACGGTCAGCTTCCGCGCCTCGTATGGCTTCAGGTCCGGTCGTTCCTCCACCATGTCTGCAGTGATCTCAACCTTCGGGTACAGGTGCCCGATCCGCTTCTCCGCCTCGTCCCGCATCCACCGCCCGTAGAAGCGCACGTCCTCGGCCAGCCCCTGCGCCCCTCTCCAATCGCCGGACACCAGACCAGAGTCCGTCCGTGACTCGCGGTTCACCGGCGGCCGCGCGGCGAACCTCGGCGGGATCTCGATCATTGCCTTGTTGATCAGCACCGCCACCGGATTCAGGTCACTCGCATGCGCCTCCATCCCCAGGCGTTGCGCCTCCAGCGGCAGCGACCCCCCACCGGCAAACGGGTCGTGGAACGCGGGCAGCCGTTCCGGATCAAACAGCTCGGCAGCGCGTGGATGGTCCGCGTTGTCAGCACACGTACGTCGCCAGCCCTCCCGGATCTCGTCGCGAGCCGCCTGTAATACCGTTTCGTTGATCGTGTTCTCCCACTTCACCAGCTCCTCGATCAGGCGGAACAGCCGCTCGCGTTCGCGATCCTGTTCCTCCACGGTGGCAAACAGCTCCGGCCGGCTGGCCGGATCGTCCACCATCTGCGCGAACAGCACCGCCCGTGCCGCCGCCAGCGGGCGCCGCGCCCACCACAAGTGCAAGGTGCTCGGATGTCCGTGGCGAATCGACTTCTCCCGCGCCGCCGCTGCGTTGATGGCCTCCAGCGGAAGCGCCACCTCGACAAGTTTCTTGCGCTCCATTGGCTGTCTTACCAACGAACGGCCCGCCTAATTAATCGCCGCAGCGCACCCCGAGCATCGCGTTCCCCCCGCCAACGCTCCCGCGCTACATAACCACACCGTCCAGTTCCCAACCCCCACCCGCTCCTGCTCACCGTGTTCATCGAACGTTGTCTAGCCCGTGTGATTGCGCACCTACCCACGCCGCAGCGTAATGATTGACCGTCCAGATGAGAATCCCCCCCGGGGGAACTACCCAACTCAACGCCCGCCTCAAGCATAGCGGAACGACTCCCTGCCATGTTGCCCTACAGACATTGCCACCGTTAGAGTCACCTCAGGTCTCACTTACTCGCACACTAACCGTCGCCCCTATCCCCGACTATATTCGCTTTCACTGCCTCCGCCTCCCAACGATGGTACTCTCCGGGATCTGTCCAAAATCTCCTCCAAGCGCCGTTCAGCAACGAGTGAATGCAATCGTCAGTGTCCTCCGACGCGAGACGGCAGCCCATGGCTCCTACGCCCTCGATTGCCTTCTCCACGACGAAGTTGATCAGCTCGTCCGGATAGCAGTGTATGTAATCCGCGTTCCCAGAGCTGTCCGATAATCGCGACGCATCGTTCCAACGGGTCTCGATCTCATGCGCAGAATCGCCGAATCCCAATAGACGTAACGCCCCCAACACAGCGCGCATCCGCGCATCATCCGCAGGATGGACTGCAGACGACACTGTAAATGCATCAGCTCCCATCTTGAGATACAGATGCAAGTGAGCCCATGCGAACGCTGGGCCCAACGTCGCCGCAGCGAATAAGTCGCAGAAGAACTCCATCAGCCAATACTTTGTCCAGAGAATCTCCCAACGATCGATACTCTCCTTAAATCCCCGCGGCCCACGCCGGGTCTCTTCCGTCTCCCGTCTGCCTGCAAAGTAATCGTGCGTCTTTGCGGTACACCTCAAGAAACAATCGACAAACCTCTCGAGTACGGGATGGTTCTGTCGTGTGAGCAGTGGATGTGCGAGCTCGTGATACAAGTCCGGAAGATGCAACAGGAAACTACCTTCCGCAGGTGGAATGAACATCAGGTTTAGCTTTGTATGGATATAGAAGTAGCCCGTCGACAGTGTCGTTACCGTAGGTGTCACCCACGGGTACCCGATTTCCTTGCAAATACGATACAGGAGTCGATTCGCTTGGTGATCGTCATCATGGGCTCGATTCAAGACCGCGATCCCTGTCGTCTCGACGTCATCGAGATCGGCGACGGCCCGTCGGAATTTTCGCAGTTGTGCGTGTTGCAGAGCGGCCCTCCCCGATCTCGCGACAGTCTCCAACTGGTAGAGCCGTTGTACAATTTCATCGAGCGCACGCGCGCATGCGCTAATTAGCGTCTCGTAGTCTCTTGGCAACCCCCGCGGGATCTTTCCTTTCAGCAACCTTGCACGTTCGATCAACTGCGGCACAGTAGCTTCGAAGTACTCACCTAGCATTCGGCCCATGAATCCTCGAGTGTATCTCCGCGCGCTCAACCTCGAGAACACGCGCGAGATGCTCCAGGCGTTCAATCACGCGAACCGAATTGTCGCCTCGCTCGAGTGCGTCCGCGACACCCTTCCAGTCGGCCCTCATTACCGCCCTCTGCTCCCGCAGCACGTTCCACACCATTGTGGCATCGATATTCGATTGTGGAGCTGTACCCAACGCACGCAATAGCCCACTCAAGGCCGTTCTTCGGCTTGGTTCAGCCGTCGATCGCGCTTCAAGATCCACTATCACATCATCAATCAACTCTGCACAATCGCGAAGTCTGGTGTAAAGGTTCGTATAAAGCGCCGGGTCACTCATGCGCTTGCTCTCCTTTCCGGTTCTTGTACGTCTTCCTCGACGTACCTGAGAGAATCCTCGTCGAACTCGCTAGCCTCCTCGCCGAGCCATCGATCCGTCAGCTTCAGCGTAATGGGATACCTCGAACAGTCTTCCGGACGTGTCCATGCCAACGTTGTCAAAGCGTAAACATCCTCAAGAGCTTCCTTGAAAGGCAAACCTTCCGTCACACACCGGACATGCAGCGGTTGCACACTTCCCCTACGAGGGAACGCGCGGCCGGTGGAACACAAGAACCCGTCTATGCCGTTGATGACTGTGTACGTTCCCACCTCCGGGTTACCGACATCCGTTCGCCCACGATGACCCCTTCGAAAGTCAAACAGACGCAGTCGAACAGGCGCGGACTTTGCAATCTCGAGAATTGTCAGAGTCCCGTCGCTTGCGACGATCCCATCTCTCTTGAGGGATGATATCGCGGCAGATGCACCATCAATCTCCGGTTGCCAGCACCTTCCGTCCCGATGAATCACAACCGCGCGCAACGGCGCCCCCATCCGCACATGTTCGTCACGCAGCAGATCCATAAGATGCGATGTGACTTGAGCTTTGAGTAGCTTCTCCTTCTGCCGGGACACGCTACAGACGGTTCGCACGAATGCGCCGCCACTACCAACAACGGTGAAGCCTGCGGTCTGATTCTTGACGTCAATGCCGATGGTGACATCCGCGTGCGTTTTAGATGCCAGTACGAACGGCCAAAAACCATTCGTGAGCAGAATCTTGTTGAGAGCGACATTGCGCAAATAACCAAGAAACCTGCTCCTCTCCCGCGGGGCAATTCTGTAACACAGCTCCCCTTTCTCATCGGATGCTGTGATGTAGCAACGCCTTCCCATCTCCGAGTGGCTTACTGCGCTGTAAATGTCGCGCTCCCGCAACTCCCGAATTACCATCGCAGCTAGGGCATCATGATCTCTCAACCGTTGATCGTTGGTCCGGTGCACCATCACCAATGCGTAAGCCGAATCCAGGAGATGATCGTTTAGCGAATCAATGATCGCCGCTCCTTGGTCGCGGTAAGTCCGCGGGCCGCGATCCCGGTAGGTGACGATCTCTGGTCTGTATCCACGTCCCTCCGGATAGAGCTCGTCAACCGCCTGCGTTAGATCACGAATGTACCGCGAGCCCCAGCTCTCAAACACGGACTCCGGCAAAACCAAGTATTGTTTCCTAAACGGCTCCTTAACGAAGAATCCCACATCGTCACGTCGCAAAAGACCTATGCGTCTGCTTCCAAGGTTGTCAAGCTTCACGTGATTGGTACCATCAGTCCCCCGCACGCTCAGTTTGCAGCCCTTACCAAACTCCATATCAGGAACCAGGAAGTTCTGCCGGGGAACTCGCTCCGCCCGGTCACCAACCCGGAGCACCACATCTTTGAACCGTAGACTCTTGAGGTAACGCTGCACGGCTGAGTTTATCATCGCATGTCGAGAGTCAGGAGCAACAATTGCACGTGAATGAAGCCGGCGCGCCACTTCCTGCTGGTTGTCACAGACTGGGTAGCACAAACCTGCGGCCGCGCCCCGATCCTCACCGCGGTTGTTCCTGTACCGCAGGACCGATGCGTCATGAGGCAACGCGGCCAAGTCCGCCGGCAGCGGCTTCCGGCACTGATCGGTTATGTAATCAAGTAGCGATATTGTCTTTGCTCCCCGGTTTATCTCTTCTTCGCTAACGGTCAGATCTGACAGGCCGTCTACGCGAATCTCGTACCATCGATGCCCGTAACGGTATACGCAGTGCTTACCGTCGAACTCCCGGAACCTCAACCGATCTAGTCGCACCGGAACGGATTCAGTTCGGAGGAACTTGCTTCGAACGTCTACGCACAGTCCTATGCGGCCCGATGGCCCAACAACGGCTCGCACGGAAAAGCCGGAATACCGGCCAATGCCCTTCTCGTCTTCCGCGACTTTCTTTTCGAAGAACGGCCCCCCTGCAGACGGCTGCCACAGACGGACGTTGTTCCAGAGTGGTGACTGAAGGATGAACTGTACGATCCTCAGGCAGATCGCGTTGTTCTCCGAAGTACGAAGCGAGAAGTCGATCTCTGTATTCCGAGCTGTGGGCTCGAGGTATACAGCCGTACGCACCAAAGACACCTTTTCAGGAACGTCCAAGGTGTCACTCGGGACGATCAAGGATGGCTCACCTGCGTATTCTACGACCTGCACGGGCGCGCCCAACTTGAAGCTCAGGATCCGAACCAAGCCTTCTTTGTTCTGAAAATACTCGTCCTGGTCGCGCCTTAGGTTCCGAATCCGGTATGTATCGTAGCGAAAGCCTAGGTCACTGATGTTCAGCACGGGGTATATATTCGTTTGGATATCCATTACTGCTCGCCTTCCTCCCAGCATAACGATCGGTAAACACAGCGTTGACATGTTTCGGGATAATAGGCAACCGGATACTGAAAAGGATCCAGGCTCGTCGCCGCGCTATGGAACGCACCTGCCGCGAGGTTCATGGCTTCCGCACTCTGTGCTATGTACGCTTCTGCCCGCGAGAAGTGCTCGTCCTCAAGCTGGTGGCTTCTGACCGTGCGACTAAGCAATTGCACTTCCAGTAAGTCGACATCGGTGGCGTCGAACGTGTGCGACGTTACCGGAAAGTCTTTGTGCGGATTGCAGCGCTCAAGAGCGCACGCGTACACGGCGAGTTGTAACCAAGCGTCCCGCCAGCCGAAGGCATGGACTTTCCAGTCGATTATCGCCGGCGGGTCCGTTCTGAAAAACGCGATCACATCGGGCACGGCCCGTACCGTGACTTTCGAGTGCTCGAAGGAAATGAGACGTTGGGAAATCAAGCGGTCGGCTCTCCGCAATCGTGCAATCAGGTCGTCCATCTCGAAGAACGCCTCGATCGCGCTCGCGACCTCGTCCCTGGCTCGCCCGATCTCGTCTTCGTCGACCTCGCCTTGGTATTCAAGGCAGTGGAGCGCTATCAGCTCACCTCGGCGACTACTCGGCCTTACATCCGCATCCATAATACGATGCTGACGAGCGATGTCGAGCTGTCGGTCGAACGTTCTCATCGCGGAACTGATTGCCACGTCCTTCGAGACTGAGACCCCGCGACCGATGGCCGGTATCACGTCGTTGCTCAACACTTGATCTACCACACTTCCCCTCCACCCACTTACGCTCTGCAGCTTGCTCAGTCGGTAGGCTCGCTGACGAACGTGGTCTCTTGCACGCGCACTCGCAATCTTGGTCGCATAGAACCACTGACGCTGGCAGCGCTCAAACATCCTCGCCGTGGAGACGGACCAGACCATGACTCACTCCCCCCGCTTTGGCCTAGATCGCAGGAACATCAGGTACTCGACGAGCGCGTCTTCCTCGTCTTCAGTCACTTTCCCGACTCGTGCCGCGAGCCGGCTCCCTTGGGAGCTTGGCCTCACGTTCTTTGGAACCGGATAGCCAGCCTCCAGCATCACGGTCGCGTATGGCAGCCGGTATAGTTCGCTCAACTTGTGCAGAACCACCGGTGAGGGTGACCGGACTTTGCCGTTCTCAAGTTGACTGAGATAGGCGTTTGAGATGCCGACTGTGTCCTCGACTGCCCGTAGGGTTAGCTTCACCCCTCTGCGGCCATCGGCCAGCATCTGTCCCAACCTGTCCATTCGTGTGGCCATGGACGCTTGATACATCAAGCATGATCGCCTTGTCAAGTGGGATCTCAGGGCAGTTGTCCTTCGCGGTAGCGTCGCAACAGTCGGGGATGCCCGCGGCTCCGTCTTGAGGGGCCCTCCGGTTGGTCGACCTCTCCATCGACAGGTTTCCGGGTGTTGATACCATGGCGGCCGTGAAGGTCCATCTGGTCGGCGGGTTCCTGGGCAGCGGCAAGACCACGGCCATCCGCAGTGCCTGCGAGCTGCTGCGGCAGCGTGGCGAGGCGGCGTCGGTGATCACCAACGACCAGGGCACGCTGCTGATCGACACGGCGTTCCTGCGCGGCTCGCATCCGACCCGCGAGGTGACGGGTGGCTGCTTCTGCTGTCGATACGATCAACTGGTCGAGCTGCTTGCCTACGCGCGCCGCGACGGCGCGCAGCACGTGTTCGCCGAAGCCGTGGGCTCATGCGCCGACTTGGTCGCCACCGTAGTCCGGCCGCTGCTCGGGTCGGCGTCCGGACCGGTCGATCGGGTGTCGTTCACAGCGATGGTGGACGCCCGGGTGCTGATTCGCCTCCAGTCGGGCGAGCCGCTACCGTGGTCGGGCGACATCGCGTATCTGTTCCTGGAACAGCTCCGCGAGGCACCGTTGCTGGTGGCGAGCAAGTGGGATCTGGTGACCGATCCGCCCTCGCTGGCCACTTCCGGCAACGGATCCGGCATCCCCGGCCCCGGACAGACGCTGCTCTGCCAGGACGGACGCACGCCCGCCGGCGTGGCCGGATGGGTCGACGCGCTCTGCGATCCCGAACATCCGGCCACCGCAGCCGCCGGCGCCTGCGATCTGGGCATCGACTACGCACGCTACAGCGCCGGCGAGGAAGCGCTTGCCTGGCTCGACGCGGAAGTCCGAGTGGACGCAGCCGAGGGAGGCGCCCGAGCAGCCGCCGGCCGCCTGGTGCGCGCCGTTGTCACCGAAGTCAGCGCCGACGCGGAAGCCGTCGGCCACGTGAAGTTCCTGATCCGGGATCACCTGTACGACGTCAAGGTCAGCCACACCGCCGGGGACGAGGCACCCGAGCAGGCGCTGCTCGGTGAGCTGGGTCAGCTCGAACGGCTCAGCGACCGCCGGCTCTACGTGGTCGTCAACGCACGTGCCGAAATCGGCGCGGAGCGTCTGCAGAGGATCCTCGAAGGCGCGGTCGCAGCATCCGCCGGCGGAGCCACCCTCGCCATCATCCGCTCGGCTGCATTTCATCCGGAGCCACCGCAGCCGGCCCGGATGGCAGCCCTCTGAGCCGCCCGCTTACCTCCCCGCCCTGAAGTCGCTCCTCGACTCCTTCGGGACGCGCCAGTTGGCGTGCCAGCGGGAGTCGGGCGCGACCGTGCCGTCGCCGTCCTGCATGCAGGCGAAGGTCGGAAACTCGGGGGCGACCACCTCGGACCAGAGCGACTCGACCTCGGCGTAGGTGAGGAGCCTTACCTCCGGGGCGAGCCGCTCGTACTCGGCCAGCAGGCCGGCGCCCACGCGGCCGAGCCAGGCGGTCTTGTGGCGGAGCAGCGCCTCGCCGCTGCGCCGGGCGGCCTCGGCGGCGCTGGGATCCATCGCGAAGTGCGGGCCCGGCTCATCCGCCGCGGGCAGGCGCGACAGGTCGACCGCGTCCGGCTCGACCGCCCAGAGCTGCGAGGTCTCGCCCTTGCCGGCGTGGTCCGCCCACTCGGCGTACGCGAACGGGCTCGACGGGTCCTTCAGGTCGGCGCCCTCGACCACGAAGGCCAGACGCGCGCCGACCCGCGGCTGGATCAGCTCGACGAACCGCGCAACGTCCTCCGCGTGCGGGCCGCCGTGGCCGGAGTAGAGCACGGCGGCCCGGAAGCCGAGCTGGTCGGCCGCGCGCACGTGGTAGCAGAGGGTCTTGAAGAACAGCCACGGCGGCACGGCCGTCAGCCACGGGCGCGCCATCTCGCCCACCTTGCGGCTGGCCCAGATACCGAAGCCGCCGCTCTCGTGGATGTGCCAGTAGTGCGGCGGGGCGACCACGCCGCCGTGGGCGGTCGCGGCCCTGCGGCAGATCGCGTGCGCGCGCAGGCCGTCGCAGCCCAGGGCGCTCTGCGGACCGTGCGGCTCGCACAGCCCGTAGGGCAAGTAGAGGACCGGGCAGCGCTCGAACGCAGCCTCCAGCTCGTCCGGGAACATGCGTTCCCAGCGCACTTCAGGTACTCCCAACGGTCTGCTCATCGAGCCGCCTCGGGCCTGACCATACGACGATCGCCGTCATTCGCTCTGCTGCCCTCGTATTCCAACCAGAGCCGGAGCGCCAGCGGATAGTCCCGCTCGCGCAACGCGACGACGGCGCGTACGGCCAGGGAATCGGAGCAGCGGTGCAGGGCGCAGGCGCGCTCGGCGTCGTCGCGGGCCTGAACGCCGCGGCCGTCCCGGAGCGCTTGGCGCGCCTGCCACCGCAAGGCGGCGGCGGCCTGTTCGATCAGCAGCACCTGATGCAGGTCGGTCTGGCAGCGATGGCATCGCGATCCTCCGCGGTAGCGGGCGCCGCAGGTCGGGCAGTGCTGCACTTCCGCTACTCCAGGTAGAACAGGATCTCGTCCAGCTCCTGCCTGGCCTTGGCCGCCCACTCCGTATCCCCGGCCGTCACGGCATCGCGCAGGTCTTTCATCAGGTCGGCGATCTCGTCCCGATCTTCTTCCGGGGCGGTTTCGAGGACGGATTCGGCCCGTTCCAGGGTCTCGCGGATCTCCGGCGGCGCCTGCAGGTCGTCGGTCTGCTCGGGCGCCTCGGCGTCCTCTTCCTCTGCGCCCCAGCGGGCGGCGACCCGCTCTTTCGAGGCGCTGAGCGCCTCCTCGGTGGATCCGCCCATGGCCCGTTCGATCACGCCCCTGATCTCCCGGCCGGTAGCCCGTTCCACGGCATGGACGTTGAGCATGCCGTCGAGGTCCAGGTGGTACGTGAACAGGATGCCTCGCTCCCTCGCCCCCTGCTGCTGATTCAGACCCTCGATCATGAAGGTGCCGATCTCGACGTTCTTCAAGGCGTCGGGATCCTCGCCCTGAAATACCTTGATCTCCACCCTCTCCTGGTCGTCGAACACGGTGTAGAACGTCTCGGTGTGCGTGGCCGGGAGCTTCGAGTTGCGCCGGATCAGGGGCACGAACTGATCCGGGTACGGACGCCCGTGCAGTTCCCCAAGGACACGGGTGCCGAACGTGTACGGGGTGATGTCGACCAGCACGGCCGGCATGTCGTGTCCCATTTCGATACCGGCCTGGATGCCGGCCCCGAGCGCCACGCACAGGTCCGGATCCACTTCGCCATGCGGCTCCTGTCCCAGGCGCTCGGCCAGGAGTTGCGCGATGCGTGGAATGCGCGTCGATCCGCCGACCAGCAGCACGCGATCGAGATCGCTCGGGCGGACCGCCGCGTCGTCGAGCGCGGTGGTCACCGCCTGCATGGTCCGGCCCAGCAACTCCTCGATCGCGCCCTCGAAGTCGGCGCGGCTCAACTCCCAGGAGAGGTGCTTCGCCGCGCCGCGCACGGTGGCCACGTGGTCTTCTTCGACGAGGGCGTACGGCTGGCGGGACAGCTCGACCTTGGCCCGCTCCGCCGTCCGCCGCAGGCGTGCCTGCAGCAGGCGGTCCTCGCGGGCGTCGCCAAGCCCCATCTCGCCTTCGAGATGATCGTTCAGGCGATCCAGGACGATCGCGTCGAAGTCGTCGCCGCCCAGGTGGTTGTCACCGCTGGTAGCGAGCACCTCGACGACCCCGCTCTCGATCTTTACCACCGAGACGTCGAACGTGCCGCCGCCAAGGTCGTAGACCAGGATCCTGCGCTGCCCTTCGTCGCCGGCATGGTAGGCCAGGGCGGCAGCGGTGGGTTCGTTGATGATCCGCACGACCTCCAAACCGGCGATCTGTCCCGCCTCGCGCGTGGCCTGCCGCTGAGCGTCCGTGAAGTACGCCGGTACCGTGATTACCGCCTTGCCGACCGGCCGGCCCAGGGCGCCGGCCGCCCGCTCCCTGAGTGCTCTCAGGATGAACGCGGAGATCTCCTGGGGACGGTACGCTTCCGGCCCCATCCGCACGCGCGTGTCGGAGCCCATCAGGCGCTTGATGGACAGCACGGTGCGCTCCGGGGCGACCGCCTGCTGGTTGCGCGCTTCGCGACCCACGATCACGCCGCCCGACTCGTCCAGCCCCACGCACGAGGGCAGGATCGCATCGTCCCCGCTGCCGACGATGCGCGGCGTTCCGCCGTCGATGATCGCCACCTCCGAGTTGGTGGTGCCCAGGTCGATGCCGATGATCGGCTCCCGATCCAGCGCCATCACTCCGCTCCTTGCACGCGGTTCACCGCGACCTCGGCCAGGCGCAACAACTCGCCATCGCGCGTGAAACCACTGACGAATTCGTCCACGACCACGCCGTCCTCACGATCCGCGACCCGGCGCGTCTCCACGGCGTGCATGGTACGGGCATCGAAACGCCCGCCCAGGGCGGACACGGCCCGCACGCCATACCGCGCCAGCGCTCGGTCGCAGCGTCTGAGCGCAAGCTCGTAGCCGTCCACGACTCCCGCGATCGCCGGCTGCAGGCGGCGAAACGGCTTGGGCCGGAGCGCCCGCTTTCGTCCCGCCTTCTTCCCGGCGGTCTTGCCGGCCTTCTTCCCCGCCTTGCGCAGCTTCCGCGCCGCCTCGCGACCGCGCACCAGGGCGTCACGCAGGTCCAGCACCGACAGCAGGCAGCGATCCTCGGCGGCCCGCGAGACGCGTTGTTCGAGTGCCGACAGCTCCTCGTCACGCCGCCGCGTCGTGCGGTCGATCGCGTCGTAGCGCGCCGCGGCATTGGCCAGCTCCCGGCCGGCCCGCGACTGCTCCCGGTTCTGCAGCCGCACCTCCTGGCGCAGGGCGGCGAGCTCGGCGAACAGGTCGTGCAGGTCGCAGGACGGCGGCTCCTGTTCTGCCCCGGCCGGCGGAATCTCCTCCAGTTCGTCCAGCCACCGCCTGAAGTCGTCCAGCGCCCGCTCCTTCCAGTTGCCGGCCATGTCCCGATCACGGTTCCCGTCCTGACTCCCATCGGCGCCGGTCTTCCGGATGTCGGCCGGTCTCATCACGACAGACCTTCCGCGGCCAGCAGCTCGTGCAGGCCGGGTGTCTTGCGCGATCCCTGGCGAGCCTCCACCAGCGCGTCCAGCGCCAGCTCCCAGTCAGCGTAGGACGCCATCCCGAGGATGGCCGTGCGCACGCGCGAACGATCGTCCTGCAGCGCTTCGTAGGCGGCGGCGATGCGCCGGAAGCGATCGGGATCGCGGCTGGGGGGATGGGCGCGGGTCAGTTCCAGGTACCGCCGGCGTATCTCTTCCTGCGAAGCGTCGAGAGAGAGGTCCAGCGTCAGGTAGTGAGCCAGCATCAGCGTCGCTCCTTGCCGGCGTCGGCGCCGGTCGGGGTGGTGAACAGCATGGCGGCCAGCTCCGGCGATACTTCACGCTGTCCGGTCGTGCACCAGTCGGCCAACTCGTCCAGCATGCGACCCATTTCCGGATCGGCACGCGCGGCGCCGGCGACCTCTCGCATGACCTCCGGCGGGGCTCCGCGAAGGCCGGCGCCGTCGATCATGGTCTCCAGGCGTTCGACGATGACCATGATCGCGTCGTCCGCGAAGAGCAGCCCCTGCGCTGACGGGTCCAACCGTCCGTCCCGCGCGGCCTTGCGCAGCGCCGCCATCAGCTCCGGGACCGGCGACTCTGGTTCCGCGGGTTCGTCGGGTTCCGCCGGTTCGGGCGACGCGATCGGGGCCGGACTCACGGGTGGCTGCGTGCGGTTGATGAGCTCGTCCAGCATCGCCGGCAACGGCGGCACGACAAGATCCAGAACGTCGAAGTCGAAGCGCTGCAACGCAAGCCGCAGCGGCCCGTCGGCGGTCTGTGCGAGTCTGGACGCCGCGGCCCGCATGCGCTGGCGCTCGCCGGGGTCGGCCCGCTTCAGGACTTCGGCAAAGCGCTTGGAGTCGTGGTCGTCGCCTTCCTGGTAGCGGATCACCGCGCGGTAGAATCGCAGCAGCGAGTCGCGGCCACGCGCGCGGCGGCCGCGCAGGCGGCGATCCAGCTCGGCGCGCACCGCTCCTTGCCCGCCGCAGGCGAGCAGCGTGTCGAAGCACGCCAGGAGGCGGTCGCCGTCGAGCCGGGCCATCACCGCTCCCCAGCAGGGGGCCAGCACGGGGGCGATCCGCAGATGCCCGTAGAGCACACGGCAGTCGGACGGCAGATCGGCGATCAGCCCGAGCGCCTCGTCGGGTTCGAGCTTCCTGATGGCTCTGGCACCGCGCGCCAGAGTCTGCCGCAACGCGGAGGCCTCCGTGAAATCGGGATTCGACAGGTTGATGTTCTCGTCCAGGTCGTGGATCGCCACGGCCAGCGTTCTCAGTCGCTCACCCGGCGGCAGTTCCCGCAGGTGGGGTGCGGCTGCCGCGACGGCGTTCTTGCCATCCCGGACCACGTCCAGCACCAGGCGCTTGACGCGCAGGATCGGCTCCAGCTTCCGGCGCCGCAGATTCGCGGCGCGCTCCAGGTCCCGCTCCGCGAGCTCGAACCGACCCCGCTTGCAGCTCTGGGCGGCGGATTTGAGAAACCCGGTTGCCTGCAGGTCGAGGATCCGCTCGTCGTACGGGGCGCGCCGCCGCGCCTCGGCCAGCGCCGTCTCCGCGCGCCGGTACGCATTCCGGGCGTAGTCCAGGGTGACCATGTCCAGCCACGGCTCCGGGTCGTCGGGGTGGCTCTTCGCCAGCTCCTCCAGGGTGTTCCGCACCCGTCCGGTGCTGGCGAGCGAGGGCCTGCGCAGCAGATCGAGCAGAGAACGGTATGCGGTCGGCGACTCCGGATCGGCGGCCAGGCTGGCCATCAGAAGGTCGACCAGCATCGTGGCCGGATCCTCGGGGCGCGTGCCCAGCAGGACCGTGAGCGACTCCACCGACTCCGGATCGAGGAGGTGAGGGCCGATCCCCGCGCTGACTCCGGCGCGCGCGAGCGACTCCAGCACGCAGGAACGCGCGATCTCCTGATCGGCCAGGCGGGGGAACGCGACCGGCAGCTCGTCGAGGTAGTCCTCGGCAACCGAAGGATCCCACATGTCGCCGGCCTCCAGCTCCTGCATCAGCAGGCCGGCCTGGGCCATGACGATGTAGACGCGGTCGCGGGGCACGACGACGCCGACCATGCGAGCGAACGAGCCGACCGCCAGCGGGCCCTGGATCGTCGCCGTGGCGGTGATCATCAGCAGGTCGATCCGCGCCTGGACGGGGTCCTCCGGGTAGACGGCGTCGGCCAGGCTGACCAGGTGACGCTCGACCTCACGCTGGTTGTCGGCGTGGATCGCCCGGCTCAGGCTGGCCGCGGAAGCCGCAACCGGCGCGGCCCCGGTGCCGAGCGCCCTCCGCACCGCGTCCGGTCCCGCCGGCCCGCCACCGGTGGCGGAGCGCCTGAGCTCGGCAACCGTGCCGCGCAGCGCGAAGTCGTCCGGCAGCAGGTCGACGCTACGCCGCAGACCCTGCTCGTCACCGGCGGCGAAGCATCCCATGGCCTTGCAGAACAGCCGCCAGGGAGCGAACGGTGAGCGGCGCGCCACGCCCGCCAGGAGACGTGCGGCGCCCTCCCAGTCACCGGCGTCCATGGCGTCCAGGCTGCGCCGTACCGGCTCGGCGTCCCGCCGGAGCGGGTGCTCCGCGGCGAGGTGCTCGATGCCATCCCAGCCGCGGTCGATCACCAGGCGGTCGGCCACCGCCCGCTCGGCCGCGGGCACCGGCGGCCCGACGGCGAGGTGCTCGGCGTAAACCGCCACGGCGTCGCCCGCCTCCAGACAGCTCAGGTAGCGGACCAGGTCTTCTTCCGAGAGCGCCTCGACGTCGATCGCTACGCGCTGCTCCGCGGCGCGGTTCCGCAGCGCCGCCGCCTCGTTCGCCGATCCCTTGCGGTGCAATTGCCGCGCGCGTTCGACTGTGGCGCAGAAGAGCCACAGCGGCGGCACGGCCGGCGCGCCGTCCTGCCGTGACACCCGCCGGAGCAGCTCCAGGGCCTTGCGGGGATCGCCGTCGTCCAGGCTCCGGCGCGCCTCGGCCAGCGCACGCTGGGGATCGAGGCCTCGCTGCCGGGATCGCTGCTGCGGGGTCCGTTTCTTCTGCTTGCGGCTCTTTCCTCGCTGCCTGCCCGGCATCGATCCGCGGGCGTCCTTGACTCCTCAGGCCGAGCGAAGGGCAGCCGGCGCGTCCGCCACCGGCTCGCTGCCGGGAACCACTGCCGGCACCTGGTGCTCGCGCAGCAGGTCCGCGAACGGCGGGAGCCGGCTATCCAGGGTGTCCCTGAGCCGGGCGAGCTGCGCGTCGATCTGGCCGGCCAGATGGTCGTACACGTCGTACGCCTGCTTCGGCGGCGCCACGTCGGCGTTGGTCACCACGCTGGTCAGCGCGCTCAGCTTGACGACCAGCTTGACCGGGTGGTTGAGGCGGTTCAGCGCCCCCTCGGCACGCGGCTCGACCAACTCCTCCTCGATCGCCGTGAGCTCCTGCTTGAGCGCGCGCGCCGCGTCGGCGACCGCCTGCTCGCCTGGGCCGTCCTTGGCGCGCCCCGCCCACTCGTCCACCTGCCGCGTCGTGCTGCGCAGCTCGCTGACCGCGTCGTTGGCCTCCGAGACCTTGTCGCGGATCCGGATCGCCAGCTCGAACTGCGCATCCAGATCCTCCTGCGTCGCCTCCAGGCGCGGGTCCTTGCGGATCTCGAACGCCTGGCGGTGGGTGGTGCCGGCCACGGTGAGGCGCGCCTCGTAGCGGCCGGGCGAAGCGACCGGCCCCACCGGGCGGTCGGTGGTCCCGGTGATCGGATGCGAGCCGGGGTAGCGCATGTCCCAGGCGAAGCGGTTCATGCCGGCCTTTGCCGGCACCACCGGATCCTTGGGCGGCTCCTCCTTCCCCTTCTCCTTGTCCTCCTCAGAGGGCGTTTCCGGCTCCACGCTGGAGAACGTGCGAATCTCCTGCCCCTCCGCGTCGTGGAACGACAGGGTGACCTCGCCTTCCGGCTCCTCCTGGAGGTGGTAATGCAGGACCACGCCCGCGCGGGGATTGACGCCGCAGTCGAGCGCGCGGCGCTCGAAGCCCCCGCCGGGCTTCTGCGCGACGTAGAGGGTGCCCGGCTGGCCGAGCCCGACCATGTATTGCTTGGGCGAGGCAGCCGTCGGGTCGGCCTCACCCGCCATGCGCAGCGTGGGGGCAGGCGCGAACAGGTGCACCGGGGCGACCTCGCCTGCCGCCAACTGCCGCAGCAACGCCAGGCCGTCGGTGATCCAGAACGAGCGGCCGTGGGTGGCCGCGATCAGGTCATCGCCGCGGATGGCCAGGTCGTGGATCGGCGCCACCGGCAGGTTGCACTGGAACGGCTGCCACGAGGCGCCGTCGTCCGAGGAGACGTGGATGCCGCGCTCGGTGCCGGCATACAGCAGCCCGGGACGCTCCGGGTCCTCGCGTATGACGCGCGTGAAGTCGTCCTCCGGCAGGTTGCCCGTGATCTGCGTCCAGGTCGCGCCGTAGTCGGCGGTCTTGAACAGGTAGGGCCGGTAGTCGTCGAGCTTGTAGCGGAAGGCGGCCACGTAGGCGGTCGCCTCATCGTGCGGCGACAGCTCGATCGTGGCCACGGTCGCCCACTTGGGCAGATCGGGCGGCGTGATCTCCTGCCAGTTGGCGCCGCCGTCGCGGGACAGGTGCATGAGCCCGTCGTCGGAGCCGGCCCAGAACAGCCCCTGCTGATGCGTGGACTCGACGAAGGCGAAGATCGTGCAGTAGTGCTCGGCGCCGGTGGTGTCCTTGGTGATCGGGCCGCCGGAGGCCTCCTGCTTGCTCGGGTCGTCGCGGGTCAGGTCGGGGCTGATCACCTCCCAGCTCGCGCCGTCGTCGGTGGAGCGGAACAGCACGTTGCCGGCGATGTAGAGCACGTCGGGGTCGTGCGGCGAGATCAGGATCGGATACGTCCACTGGAAGCGGTACTTGAGGTCCTTGGGGCCGTAGCCGGAGTATTCCTCCGGCCAGGCGGTGATGATGCGGATCTGCGCGGTCGCGTGGTCGTACCGCAGCAGCACGCCGCCGCCGCCGGGGGCGCTGCCGATGGCGCCGGAGTAGACGATGTTCGGGTTGTCGGGGCGAACCTGGATGTGGCCGCTCTCCGAGTGGCCGACCGTGTAGCAGTCGCCCATGCGGATGATGCCCTTGTCCGAGCGGCTGGGCACGCTGATCGCAGAGTTGTCCTGCTGCGTGCCGTACACCCGGTACGGGAACCGTGTGTCGGTGGTGAGGTGGTAGAACTGCGAGGTCGGCTGGTTGTAGATCGTCGACCAGGTGTCGCCGCCGTTGAAGGAGACGCAGGCGCCGCCGTCGTTGCCCTCGATCATGCGGCGCGGGTCGGCCGGGTCGATCCACAGGTCGTGGTTGTCGCCGTGTGGGGTCGGCACCGTCGTGAAGGTCTTGCCGGCGTCGGTGGACTTCCAGGCGGACAGGTTGAGCACCCACACGGTGTCGGCGTCCTGCGGGTCGGCGAACACGTGGTGGTAGTACCAGGGGCGCTGGCGCAGATCGCGCTCGGCGCTCGCCACCTCCCAGTTGGCGCCGCCGTCCTCGGAGCGGAGCAGCGCGCCCTTCTCCGCCTCGACGATCGCCCAGACCCGCCCGGCCTTCGCGGGCGAGCATGCGAGGCCGATGCGGCCCTTGATGCCCTCCGGCAGGCCGGGGTTGGCGGAGATCTCCGTCCACGTGTCGCCGCCGTCGGTGGACTTGAAGATGCCGCTGCCGGGGCCGCCGGACTCCAGGATCCACGGCCGGCGGATCACCTGCCAGAGCGCGGCGTACAGGACGCGCGGGTTGGTGGGGTCGATGACCAGGTCGATGGCGCCCGTCTCGGCGTCGCGGTGGAGCACGTGCTCCCAGGTGGCGCCGCCGTCGCGCGAGCGGAAGACGCCGCGCTGCTCGTTGGGTCCGAAGGCGTGGCCGAGGGCGGCCACGTAGACCAGGTCCGGGTCCTCCGGGTGGATGCGGATGCGGCCGATGTGGCGGGTGTCGGTCAGGCCGACGTTGCTCCAGGTCGCGCCGCCATCGGTGGAGCGGTAGACGCCGTCGCCGTGCGAGACGTCCACGCGGATGCACGCCTCTCCCGTGCCGGCGTAGAGGACGTTGGGATCGGCGTCGGCGACTGCGATCGCGCCCACGGCGGCGGTCCCGAAGGAGCCGTCGGAGACGTTCTCCCAGTAGGTGCCGCCGTCGGTGGTCTTCCAGACGCCTCCCGCGCAGGCGCCGAAATAGAAGGTCTGGGCATGCGAGGGGTCCCCGGCGACCGCAACCACCCGGCCGCCGCGGTGCGGCCCGATGCAGCGCCAGTCGATCGTCTCGAACAGTTCAGGTGCGAGCTGAGTTCGTCCCATGGTTGCCCCGCATCATACGACGATCGCCGTGACGCTGTAGGAGCCCTCCGCTACCGGGGTCTGAGGGGCATGATGAACGCCAGCGTCGGCTTGTCGCGCTCCATCGGCTCCACGGCGAATCCCATGGCCAGCTTGAGCTGCCGGTTCGCGGCGTGGTCTGCGCCGCTCACCGAGCGCACCTGGTAGCAGCCGAGCTCCCTGGCTCGGCGAATCACGTGCTCCTGGAGCGCCCTGCCGATGCCCTGGCGGCGATACGCCTCCTTCACTCCGAAGGCGACGATCTTCGCTTCCGTGAGCGTCTGCCCATCGACGACCAGAGGTGGGTGAGTTCGATCATGGGGACCGATGTCCCAGACGACATACATCATGAATCCCACGACGCGACCATCCCTCTTTGCCATCACGTAGTGGCGCGGAAACCGTTCGAATCGCGCATCGAACGCCCATCGCACCTGACCCTCGCTGTCGATCAGGTCGAAATAATCGTTCCAGTCACGATGCTCCGGCGTCAGCTCATGGATCGAGGGACAAGACCGGCTCACGGGGGCTCACCTCGTGGTGACTTCACGGTGCGATGTGTCCGGTTGGTGCGGGCGCTCGCGTCACTCGGAAGCCGGACCGTTGGGCTCCGAGGACACCGCCGGGATGGTCGCGACCAAGCGGGTGCACAGCCCGTGGATCCGGCGCGCGTCAGCCGCTGCCTCTTCGGCCGCGGAGGCGTTCTCGGTGTGCTCGAAATAGAACGCAGGCGCCCGTTTGCGGGCAAGTCTGGCCGAGACGGCGGTTACATCCGCCGCCTCCTCCTCGCCCAACGCCATGCCCCTGGCGGACACGGTGGCGACGAACACGGCGGCCGGATCGTGTACCTTCGGGAAGTCCACACCCAGATAGCTGAGCACCCCTTTCAGGGACAGCTCGACGACTTCCTGTGCGCGACGGACCACGGCGTTCCACGACTTGCGGGCGTAGGAAGCCTCCATGTCCTGCAGATACTCACTCGCCATCGCCATCAGTCTCCGCCCGCGCTCCCCGTTGTCCATGACAGCCGGTCCGCCGCTACAGGGCGATGACCTCGCCGGGGCGCATGTCGGGCTTCAGATCCCAATACCAGGAGCCGTCGGCCAGCTCGATGCGGCGAGAGCCGAGCTCGCGCAGGCGTGCACGCAGGCTGGCCAGCTTGCGCGCCAGAACCTCGCGTGGATCGAACAGGATGATGCCGTGGTCGCAGACGTCCAGCAGGAGCCATGGCGTGTCCGCCAATTCCTCCTCGGAACGGAACACGGGATACGGCTCGGTCGGGGCGCCGCGCGCCTGCAGCTCCGCTGCCAGCGGATGGTCCCGCAACCGAAGCGCGACATCGAGGAAGACCTCGAACACGGCAGCCCGCTCGCCGCGATGGACCACGAACAGGTCGATGTCGCTGGCCGCGCGCGCCTGGCCGCGGGCAACCGACCCGTAGAGGGCCACCGCGGACACGTCCGTCCCGAGCCCGTCGCGCACCTCGGCCAGGTACACGTCGAGCAGCGGTTTCAGGTCGGGGTATCCGTGACCCCGATCCTCGCGGGGAGACGACACCGGAACGCAAGAGTAGCACGCCCGCGGACGGGTACGGCGACCGGCCGGAGGAACCGCTCATCCGTTCAGGTCAAGGACCGCCAGGCGTTTGCCGAGCAGCGCGAGATAGAGCTCCCGATGCTCCGGCGGCAGGAAGGAGTCGCCTATACGCCGCCGCCACGCCGGAGCGGCCTCCGCCAGCTCCGCCTGGACCGTGCCGACGACCTTGTCGGGAAGGCCCAGGCGCTCGCCGCCGAAGTAGGCGATCCATGACCTGCGGGTCAGGCCTCGCTGTTCGCCTCCCAGAGGCAGAGCGGTCTCCATGATGATGTCGGGTCGCTTGCCGAGAGCCAGGTAGGCGACCGTGGAACTGAGGAAGTCGTACGCGGGCGCCAGCTCGACCTTTCCCTGCCTGGTAATCAGCGAGTGGTTCTTGAGGTGCATGTCCTCGTTCCCGACCAGGAAGTTGAACAGGCTCCGCTTCAGCAGCTTCACCTTCTCGACGGCCGGGAACGTGCAATGGGCATCGAGCAGATCCACCAAGCGCTCCATGCTGCAGTCGTACTTCGTGTCGCGGTTGCGGCCGGCAAGCTGCGCGAAGTCCTCCACCGGGACCTTGCGGTTGTGCCCCGCGCGGTCAAAGCGGCGAACGAAGTACGACCAGGTTCCATCGGCGCAGCGCACCATCCCGCTCACCGGCACCTCGATCCCGCACATCCCTGCCAGATGCACGGTCAGGCCCTCGTTCTCCGGCAAACTCGGGTACACGTGGTGCTGCGGCTTGAGGACGTACCGTCCGCCCCGATCGACGACCCGGAACATGCCCACCGTGGCGTCGAGGCGTACGCTCAGCTTCGGCTGCACTCCCGGGATGGACATCCTGCCCGCCCGGATGACCGACTCCTGCCGCTGCCGTTCGGCGGCGTAGGGAAAATCGTGCAGGTACTTCAAATTGGGCGACAGCAAACGCAGCCCCGCACGGGAGTACCGGTCGTCGCCGCACGGTTCGTAGGTGATGGGGCAACGGTTCAAGCTGTGTCCTCGACCACCGTTACCGCGCCGACCACCTCCTCGCCCACCGCCATAAGCTGCGCGAACATGTCGTCGCGATCGAGCTTGCGCTGGCGCAGCAGCCCCTCCAGCATTTCGCCCTCGGGCAGCAACCCCTCGAAGAACGGGGGAAACCGATTGAACGAGTGCTCCTGCCTCGCAACCGGCATGGTGAGCGAGACCGGCGGCCCGTCGTAGGCATCCCGGTACCGGAACACGAACCGCCCCGGCTCGCGCTCCTCGAGGACTCCGGCCGGCGCGCCCATCAAGTGGACTGTGGCTCTCCTCACGGCTCGCTCACCCCGCCCGCGTTCCAGCGCTAGGCGCCCAGATTGGCACGACACTCCGCCATTAGCGGTCCATCCAGCATCAGATCGACATTGAGGACGCGCAGGACCGCCATCAGCGTCGCCATGCGTACCGTCGGCTTCCCCTTCTCGATGTCGAAGACCGAGGTCTTGCCGATGCCTGCAAGGTCGGCCAGTGCATGCTGGCTCAGTCCGCTGCGGCGGCGGTGGTACCTCAACACATCGCCAAGCGACTGAGCAGTGAGGATCTTCATGTCTCTCTTACCGGCATAGCGGCATGTTCCTGCCTTAATCGCACGTCGTCAAGCGATCTACGCGAAAATCACCGCCATAGCGGTAATCGAGAGGGATTCGACCAGCGGTTCGATCATGAGTCCGCTATCGAGTGAGCGCCGGACCTGTCAGACCGCGTCGCCGGTAGCCTCAAAGCTGATCCTCAGGCGTGTACCGGTAGCCTTTGCGAACCGCATCAGCGTCGTCGTGGACGGAGAAGTGCGCCCGCCTTCCAGACGCGCAATGACCGACTGCGTCGTGTTCATCCGCTTGGCGAGCTGTTCCTGCGTGAGGCCTGCGCCCTTGCGAGCCAGAATCACTGCACGGGCAATCTCAAACTCCGGGCCAAGTTCGTCATAAGCGTGCCGATACTCTGGATCGCTGCTCCACTTCGTGTGCAGCCGATCTATGTTGCTCCCGGATTCTCCTGCTTCGACAGTCCACGCCATGCGGGACCTGACTATATCATTTTTGCGATTTTCTATCAAACACCGCTCTGTCACCCTACGGAGGCGCGCCCGCGGTCCACTCGGTCGGTCAGACGCCGATGCGGGGATTGAAGCGGACCCGGTTGAGGCCGGCGGTGGAGACCACGATGTTGGCGGCGGGCGGCATGTAGTGATCGACCCACAGCCGCTGCGCTGCGGCGCTCTCCAGCCCCAGGTGGATCATCCAGTGATCGGTGTCCCAGCGGCTCAGGCCGGTGGCGCCCTGGCGGTAGCAGCCGTCGGCGCGCGTGCGCACCTCCCGGACCGTCATCGCGTGATCGGCGAAGCTGCCGATTGACGGGACCAGATCCACGTCCGTCCCTTGCAGCGCCTTCGCGTACTGCCCCACTCCGTCGACCAGGAGCTCACCGACGTCCTCCCGCCGCTCGATGCCGCGCGGGTACGGTGCGACGACGTCGACCAGCCCCGCCCTTCCCCAGGCGCCCACGTCGATCCCGTAGCCCAGGCACCACTCCATGTCCGGGCCCGCGATTAGCGCCAGCTTGCGCCGCTCGTACCGCTCCGACGGGCCGAACCCGTCCAGCAACTCCCGGATCTCCCGGATCCACTCGGTCGTGATCTCCGCCCACACGGCACGCAGCCGCTCGTCGCGGTCGTCCAGCTCGCGCGCGTCACCGCCATAGCGCTCCCGGTAGCGGTCCAGCACCGGCTGCTCGTAGCGCACCAGCGGGAAGCCGCGCGCGAAGCACAGGCAGACCCCGTCGGCGCCGCGTTCCAGGGCCTCGCGCATGATGCCGTTGAGCTGCCCGCGCACCTCCGGGAACGCGACGCTCAGCTTGCTGTGGTCGGCGACCCCGTCGGCCTCCACGCAGCAGTACTCCGGGTGCGCGGCGTAGAAGCGGGAGCGGAACTGGTGGTCCAGCGGCGGCTCGCAGGTCCAGAGCTGCACGCGCAGGTAGACGATCAGCGCCAGCCCCGCTCCGTGCGCGCTGTCGATCGCCACCTGCAAGGGGTCGAGCCCCATCGCCATCATCCGGGTGATCACGTCGTAGCTGCCCAGGTAGCCCTCCTCGGCATCCCAGGCGTCCTGGCCGTTGATGTTCCCGACCTCGGTGGGGTAGTCGACGCAGTCGGCGCCGCACACGCCGTAGCAGCCCGACGTCCACACGCTGCCGGCGTACGGCCGGAACAGCCGTTCGATCGCCTCGGCGCCCGGCTCGGCGACGGCGCTGTCGTGGATGAACATCGGCGGCCGCGGCCGCTCGGCGGCAAGCTCCCGCACGTGCTCGTCGCGCACGGGAACGGCCCGCACCGAGCACAGGCGCGCCAGCACCGGCCCCCGCACCTGTCGCGGGAAGCGCACCTGCAGCGACCGGCCGGTGAGGTCGGCGATGATCCACGGCTCCTCCACGTAGTCGATCCACCCCTCGGCGCGCAGGTACTGCCAGTGCTCGTCGCCGTCGAGCCGCACCTCGATCGAGGCCGGCCCCCGCTTGACGCCGCTGCCGGCGATGCCGATCGACACCGCGTGCCACCCGTCGCATCCGAGCGGCACCGTCAGCACGGCGGCCTGCCGGTCGGATGCCTGCAGGAACCGGCCGCCGAACAGCTCGGTCTCGTAGTCGATCAGGCGCCACGCGCCGGGCTTCGGCCTGGAGATCGGGCCGAACGTCGTTCGGTCGTCGGTGATCAGCCGGTCTGCCGGCTGCGCGATCGAGAAGTCGGTGATGAGGGTCACGGGGTCACACGCCGATGCGCGGGTTGAAGCGGAGTCGGTTCAGGCCGGCCGTGGACACCACGGCGTTGGCAGCCGGCGGCATGTAGTGATCGACCCACAGCCGCTGCGCGACGGCGCTCTCCAGTCCCAGGTGGACCATCCAGGGATCGGTGTCCCAGCGGCTCAGGCCGGTGGCGCCCTGCCGGTAACAGCCGTCGGCGCGCGTGCGCACTTCCCGGACCGTCATCCCGTGATCGGCGAAGCTGCCCAGTGACGGCACCAGCTCCACGTCCGTCCCCTCCAGTGCCCGGGCATACTCGCCCACTCCTGCGGTCAGCAGTTCGCAGATGTCCTCCCGCTTTTCGATGCCGCGCGGGTACGGCGCGACGACGTCGACCAGTCCCGCCCGCCCCCAGGCGCCCACGTCGATCCCGAACCCCAGGCACCACTCCATGTCAGGGCCGGCGATCAGCGCCAGCTTGCGCCGCTCGTACCGCTCCGACGGCCCGAACTCGTCCAGCAGCTCGCGGATCTCCCGGATCCACTCGGTCGTGATATCCGCCCACACGGCACGCAGCCGCTCGTCGCGGTCGTCCAGCTCGCGCGCGTCACCGCCATAGCGCTCCCGGTAGCGGTCCAGCACCGGCTGCTCGTAGCGCACCAGCGGGAAGCCGCGCGCGAAGCACAGGCACACCCCGTCGGCGCCGCGCTCCAGGCACTCGCGCATGATGCCGTTGAGCTGCCCGCGCACCTCGGGAAAGGCGACGCTCAGCTTGCTGTGGTCGACGACCCCGTCGGCCTCCACGCAGCAGTATTCGGGATGCGCGGCGTAGAAAGAGGAGCGGAACTGCTGGTCCAGCGGAGGCTCGCAGATCCAGAGCTGCACGCGCAGGTAGGCGACGATCCCCAGACCCCAGCGGTGCGCGCTGTCGATCGCCACCTGCAGGGGGTCGAGCCCCATGTCGATCATGGCGGTGACCACGTCGTAGCTGCCCAGGTAGCCCTCCTCGGAATCCCAGGCGTCCTGGCCGATGATGTTCCCGACCTTGGTGTCGTAGTGGACGCAGTCGGCGCCGCCCACGCCGTAGCAGCCCATGGTCCACGGGCTGCCCGCGAACCGGCGGAACGCCTGCTCCACGATCTCCGTGCCCGGCTCCGCGCCGTTGAACATGTTGCCGTCGTTCGAGAACACCAGCGGACGCGGCGGGTCGTCCTGGAGCTCGCGCACGTTCCCGTCGCTGACGGGAACCGCCCGTACCGAGCACAGGCGCGCCAGCACCGGCCCTGGCACCTGCTGCGGGAAGCGCACCTGCAGCGACCGGCCGGTGAGGTCGGCGATGATCCACGGCTCCTCCACGTAGTCGATCCACCCCTCGGCGCGCAGGTACTGCCAGTGCTCGTCGCCGTCGAGCCGCACCTCGATCGAGGCCGGCCCCCGCTTGACGCCGCTGCCGGCGATGCCGATCGACACCGCGTGCCACCCGTCGCATCCGAGCGGCACCGTCAGCACGGCGGCCTGCCGGTCGGATGCCTGCAGGAACCGGCCGCCGAACAGCTCGGTCTCGTAGTCGATCAGGCGCCACGCGCCGGGCTTCGGCCTGGAGATCGGGCCGAACGTCGTTCGGTCGTCGGTGATCAGCCGGTCTGCCGGCTGCGCGATCGAGAAGTCGGTGATGAGAGTCATGAATGGTTCCGTGAAAGAGATACGGGAGAGGCCCGATGCGGAGCCGGCCGTGCCGGCTCCGCCCGGGCGTCCCATGACGAAACCGCCGCGCGAAGCGGCGGTCTGCGGCGCTACGGCGCCAGGGTCGAGCGGCCGTCCTTGTTCGGTACGGGCTCGATGATGTGGCTGTCGGCGCGCTTCAGCGTGTCGGCACGCAGCGCCAGCAAGTCCTGCAGGCCGGCGCGGTCAAGCGCGGCCAGGTAGTCGCCCCAGTCGTCGTCCACGTTCCGCCTGCCAAGGATGAAGTTGTCCTCCCACTCCTGGACGACCGGATTGATCTGAGCGACCAGGGTCACCTCCTGCTCCTTCTGGGAGTCGTCCATGGCGAACACGTCCACGCGGCGCACCGCGGTCTGGCCGCTGTGCTCCATGACCTGCGGAAGGGTCGGGAAGTCGTGGTTGAACCTGCGGAACAACAGGAACGCGCGCTCGTACGTGCTGTAGGAGGCTTCAATCTCCTCCGCGGTCGCCGGCCGCCGCTCCACCGTTGCGTCGCCGAACGACGGCCACATGACGTCGCCGGCGGCGGCGTTGGTGTTGACCCACTTGACCCCTTCGGGTGAGGCGATTCCCGTCCAGGCGGCTCCGTACTCGGAATAGAAGAAGTCCAGCCAATTCGCGGCCACCTCGGGCATCTCGATGTTGGCGTTGAAACCGATGCCGAAGGGGTTCACGTTGCTGGACGGCGGGCTCACGCGCTTGGCGCTGCCGTGCGTGGGAATGCTCATGAACGCGAATTTCGCGTTGAGCTTGTCCAGCACGGCCTGGCCGGCTGGCCCGAAGGGATCGGCGGCGGCTGCCGCGTTCTCCTCGCTGCTGATGCCGAGCAGCGTCGGCGCGTTGCCGTGGAAGGAGTAGCCGTGCGTGCCCTCCATGAAGGTCGTCGCTTCCTCGTTGAGCGCCTTGTTCCACTCCGCGTATTGGCGGGTCGGAAACTCCTGGTCGACGGCGCCGGCCGCGTACAGGTCGGCGATGTAGCGCAGCGCGTCCTGGTAGGCGGTCTGGTGGTAGTAGTCCTCTCCCTGAGGATAGTCGTACACGCCGAACATCACGAAGAACGGCCACCACCAGTCGCGGAACGTCATGTACGGGATGCTGTCCGGATAGAGCTCCTTGAGCTGCTTCAGCACGTCGGCGAGCTCCTCGCTGGTCGTGGGCACCTCGATGCCGTGCTCGGCGAAGATGTCGCTCCGGTAGATGATCGCGTTCTTGATGTTCTTGTACCAGCCGCCCAGCGTCGGCGACACGAAGTAGTCGCCGTCCGCCGTGCCGGCGCGGGCCAGGAACGTGTCGAAGTCGAACTTGTACCGTTCGATGGTGTCGACGAAGTTGGGCCGGTACTCCTCGAGATCACGCAGCCCCATCAGCAGCCCTTCCAGGCCGAACTGCAGGGACAGGTTGCCCGGCAGCCGCGCGGCCAGGTCGGGCAGGTCGTCGGCGGCGGCCATCAGCGCGTAGTGATTGGGAATGTCGTCTTCCGGGAACAGCCGCGGCTCCAGGCGCACGCCGGTGATCTTCTCCAGCTCGACGAACATCGGTTCCTCGAAGGTCTTCTGGATGCTGTCGCTGACGATCGTGTAGGTCACGGTCTGCGCGACGGCCGGCGCCGCCAGCAGCGCCAGCAGCGCCGCGATCGGCAGCAGTCGTCTGACTATCGTTTGCATCGTTGCTCCTTGTGAGTGTCAGGTGTGAGTGTGTCAGGACCGGATCATCGATCCTGCCGGGTTTCTGTCTGTCTTTTCGAGTCTATTTCAGTGCTCCGATGATCACCCCCCTGACGAAGTATCTCTGAATGAACGGATAGACCAGCAGCAGCGGCACGATGGAGACGAACAGCGCCGTCCACTTCAGTTTTTCGAGTTGCAGCATGACCGAGAAGTCAGTCAATTCTTCGGCGAACGGGTTCCTGTTGGAGATGGCCCGCTGCCGCATGATGTCCCCCCAGATCATGTCGCGCACGATGATCTGCAGCGGCATCTTGTCGATGTCGCGCAGATAGACCAGCGGCGCGAAGTACTGGTTCCAGAGGCCGATGGCGTAGAACAGGCCGATGGTGGCCAGCGCCGCCTTGGACAGGGGCATGATCACGGTCCGCAGGGTGCGGAGCACGCCCGCGCCGTCGATCCGGGCCGCCTCCTCCATCTCCTCCGGCAGGTTCTGGAAGAAGGTGCGCAGGATGATCAGGTTCCAGACCGCGATCGCCGGCGGCAGGACCAGCGCCCACATGGTGTCCAGGAGCCCCAGCGCCCGTACCAGCAGGTAGGTCGGGATCAGGCCGCCGGAGAAGAGCATGGTGAACACGATCATGAACGTGATCGGCACGCGCGCGAACAGCCGGCGCCTCGACAGCGGATAGGCGGTCATCGCGGTCAGCGCCACGCTGATGAAGGTGCCGGTCGCCGTGTACAGGATCGTGTTGGCGTAGCCGCCGATGATGCGGTTATGGGTGAGCATGAACTTGTAGGAGATCAGGTCGATGTCGCGCGGAAACCAGGTGATGCCCTGCACGATCGCCCGCTCGCTCGACAGCGACAGCGACAGGACGTGCACCAGCGGATAGAAGCAGGCCACGCCGATCAGCAGCAGCAGCAGGTGGTTTAGCACGTCGAACGCCTGCATGCGCCGCACGCCCGTGCCCGCTACCACAGGCCCGTTCCCGCGACGCGCCTGACTAGCGCGTTGGCCGTGACCAGCAGCGTGAAATTGATCACGGTGTTGAACAGGCCGACTGCGGTCGCCAGATCGTAGTTCCCGACGGTCGTCAGACCGACGCGATAGATGAACGTGCCGATGACGTCGGAAACCTCCAGGTTGGTGCCGTGCTGCATGAGCAGCACCTTCTCGAAGCCGCTGCTCAGCATGTTGCCCATGTTGAAGATGAACAGGATGGCCACCACCGGCAGGATGCCGGGGATGGATACGTGCCGGATCCGCTGGATGCGCCCCGTGCCGTCGATGATCGCCGCCTCGTACAACTCGGGATTGATCGAGGCGAGCGCGGCCAGGTAGACGATCGCCCCGAACCCGGCCGTCTGCCAGATCCCGGAGATCACGTACAGCGGCCGGAACCAGCCCGGCTCGATCATGAAGTAGATCGGCTCGATGCCGGCCAGCCCGAGCAGGCGATTCACGCTGCCCGAGCCCGGCGAGAGCATCATCCGCATGATGCCGATGATCGCGACGATCGAGATGAAATTGGGGAGATAGGTCACCGTCTGGATGCTGCGCCGGAACGGCGCGCTCGGCGACTCGTGCAGCATGACCGCCAGCACGATCGGCACGGGAAAGGCGAAGATCAGCGAGTAGAGGTTGAGCAGGAAGGTGTTCGCGATCAGCCGGCCGACGTTGTAGACCGAAAAGAAGCGGATGAAGTTGGCCATGCCGAACTGGTCGGCCCAGGGGCTGCCCAGGATGCCCCCGCGGAACGAGAAGTCCTTGAAGGCGACCTGCAGGCCGTAGATCGGGATGTACTGGAAAATGACGAAGTAGGCGATGCCGGGCAGCAGCAGCGCCAGGTAGTGGCGGTCGCGGTAGAAGCGCCGGAACAGGGACGATTCCCGCAGCCTGGCCGCGCGTGCGCGCGCTGCCACGGAAATGCCTGCCATGCTGCCTCCTGCGCCGGGGCCCCGCCTCCCTCGGGGCGATCCGCCCAGTAGGTTACGCTAACCGGCGCGGGCCAGGCTTGGCAACGTGCGGGCGGCCGGCTCGAAGGAGGTTCTGATGGATGACGCGTGGCGCGGGCTGCCGGGGCAGCCGATCGAGCTGGCCGGTGGAACCCACCTGTTCATCGACGATTACCTGATCGAGCGGACCAGCGCCCTCACCCGCACCCCCCACCAGGCACGCCGGCTGCCGCGGCCGGTCCTGGAGTCCGGCCCCGGCACCCGGCACACGCAGGTGCTGTTCTTTCCCCGGGTGTTCCACGATCCGGACAACCGCGGCGCGCCGTTCCGGATGTGGTACGACGCCGGCTTCACCGGCTCCGAGCGCCGCAGCTACGGCTACGCCGAGTCGGACGACGGCCTGACCTGGCGCTTCCCGGAGCTGGGCATCGTCGAGATCGCCGGGTCGCGCGCCAACAACGTCGTGCGCCGCGGAGCCTACTGCATGTGCCTGGTCGACAATGCCCGGCATCCGGCAAGCGCCGTCATCGACCCGGAGCGGCGCTTCGTGCTGCTCTACACCGGCGGCGACCGCTTCTCCGCCGCGTACTCGCCCGACGGATTCCACTGGACCGACGATCCCGACAACCCCGTGTACCTGGACACCGCGCGCCGCATGGAGGACCGGCTGAACGGCTGCTGGGACCCGCTGCGGAAGCGCTACCTGGTCACCGCCGGCTACTCCGGCCGGCCCGACGACGGCTTCACCGGCAAGCCGCCCTTCCACGGTGAGGGCTATCGCCGCCTGGTCGCCCAGACCACCAGCACCGACCTGCGCCGCTGGACGCCGTTTCGCCCGATCGTGGTCTGTGACCCCGAGGAGGAGGGGCCGATGCGGGAGTTCTACGGCATGCAGCCGGTCATGCGCGGGTCGCTCTACCTGGGGCTCCTGCGCGTGCTGCGCGACGACCTGCCGGCCGACCCGGACGGTCCCGTGCACGGCATCGGCTGGACGGAGCTCTGCACCAGCCGCGACGGCGAGTACTGGACCCGGCAGGACGGCGTCCTGCTGGACCGCGACCGCCGGCCGGGGAGCTGGGACCACGCCATGGCGTGGGCGGGCGAGTGCGTGACGGTCGGCGACCGCGAGCTGATCTACTACTCAGGCTACGCGCGCGGCCACAAGATGGGCATCTGGGACGGCGACCGCCAGCTCGGCGTGGCGACCCTGCGCCGCGACGGGTTCGTCTCCTACGACGCGGGCGCGGAGCAGCCGGGCACGCTGCGCACGCGTCCGTTCGCCTGGAACGCCACCCGGCTGACGCTCAACGCGCAGGTCCGCGGCGAGCTGCGCGTGCGCCTGCTGGACGAGGCCGGCCTGCCGGTGCCCGGCTTCTTCTTTCGCGACTGCCGGCCGCTGACCGGCGCCGGCGTGACCCAGGAGGTGCGCTGGACCGGCACGCCGGCGTCCCTGCGCGGCCGGGTCGCGCGGCTGGAGTTCCGCCTCCGCGACGCGGAGCTGTACGCTTTCACCCTCATCGAATGACCAGGAGGACCTCGCCCATGCCGCCCGTGATCGACGCCCACATCCATCTCATCCAGCCGTTCGACGCGGCCGGCCGGCCGCAGCGCTACAGCGTGTGGAAGGAGGACGGCACCCCGAAGCCGACCAGCGCCGAGGACTTTATCGCGCTGATGGACGCCTGCGGCATCGACCAGGCGTTCTACATAAGCTGGAGCCCGGAGGACATCCCGTCGGACCTGTCGCGGAAGGGAATCGCCCAGGAGAGCGTCCGGGCCACGATGAACGAGACCTACCCGCTCGACGCCATGCAGCGCTGCGGGGAGCGCTTCTACTGGTTCCCCTGCCACCTGGGGCCGGCGGTGCCGGACCACATGGCGCTGGCTCGCCGGAACCTGGAGGCCGGCGCGGCCGGGCTCAAGCTCGTCACCTCCTTCTGGGGCGAGATCGCGGATGATCCCCGCTGCCGGCGGATCATCGCCCTGGCGGCGGAGTTCGAGGCCCCGGTGATCATCGACACCTCGTTCTGGTACCTGGGGATAGACGAGCCCGAGCCGCTCGAGGCGATCGCGCCGGGACACCGTGAGGTGCGGCCACGGGTGCGCGACTGGGAGGACTACGCCGGCCACCTGCGCCGGACCTTCGACGCGTTCCCGTCGATCAACATCTCCCTGGCGCACGCCGGCGCGCGCACCTTCACGCCCGAGCACGCGGCGGAGGCCGGCGCCCTGATCGCCGAGTATCCACACGTGTACGCCGACCTGGGAGCGCTGGACCCAGGCTCCCCGGCGCTGGAGGCGCTGGTCGAGGCGGCCGGCGCGGACCGGGTCATGTTCGGCACCGACTGGCCCCACTTCGCGCAGGGCGACGACATGGCCGCGCGGATCGCCGCCGTGCGGGCTCCCGGCAGGTTCAGCGGCGATACGGCGGCAGGCATCCTGGGCGGCAACGCCCTCGCCTTCATGAAGGGCGCGCCGCCGGGCCTGACCCCGCGGCGATGAGCGACGCCGCGCGGGCGGAAGAGCTGCACCGGTCCTCCCCGGTCTTCGTCGGGCACGACCACTACTGCGACGAGGAGCACCTGCTGGCCATGCACCGCGCCGGCCTGGCCGGCAAGGTGACCCTGGCCTCCGTGGACGCCCGTGTCTTTTCGGACGTCGAGGACCGGGAGCGGTCCCTGCACGAGTACACCGGCTTCACGGAACCGGCGTGGCGGGAGATGCGCAGCATCCGCGCGATCGTCGACGCCCACCCCGACGCGCTCCTGCTGGCGCGGGGCGCGGAGGACATCGTGCGCGCCCACGAGACGGAACGCTCCGCGGTGCTGCTGGGCTTCGAGGGCGGCAAGCCCATCGAGCGCGACCTGGGGCTGCTGCACGAGGCCTACGGGCTGGGACTGCGCGTGCTGCAGCTCACCTGGGCCGGCGGCAACGACATCTGCGACCGGCGCGACCCTCCGGCGTGCGAAGGCTTGACCGACTTCGGCAGGGAAGCCGTGCGGGAGATGAACCGCCTCGGCGTCCTGATCGATCCCGGGCACTGCGGCAGGAAGACCTTCTTCCAGGTCATGGAGCTGAGCTCCCGGCCGGTGGCCTTCCTGCACGGCACGCCGCGCGGGGCCTTCCCGGGGGCGGGCGATCTGGACGACGATCAGCTCCGGGCGGTCGCTGCGACCGGCGGCGTGGTCGGCCTGCACTTCTTCAGCCACTACCTGCACCCGGCGCGCCCGGCGACGGCCGCCGACGTGGTCACCCATATCGAGTACCTGGCCGAGGTGATCGGCGTGGAGCGCGTCGCACTCGGCTGCGACTACCTCTACCTCACCGACGACTTCCGCCGCGCCCACGGCCGGCCTGCGAGCGGCTACCTGGGCATCCCGGAGGAGCTCGACAGCTACGACAAGCTGGTCAACGTGACCCGCGAGCTCTGCCGCCGGGGATTCGGCAACGAGGAAGTCCGCATGGTCCTGGGCGGCAACCTGATCGGGCTCTTCCGCTCGGTCATCGGCGACTGACGAGCAGGGGCGTGGCGCGCTACGGGTACCGGACCGGCACCTCCACGCTGGCCAGGTTGAGCGGGCAGCCGACGCGGTCGTTGCGGGCGACCACCCGCACGGACAAAGCGTTCCACCCCTGGCGTAGGTGCCCGGTGACGTCCAGGTCCAGCCAGGCGTCGTTGAAGTGGATGCGCCGCCGTGCCCGGTCCGGGTCGAGGGCGGCGCCGTTCAGCTCGATGGCGATGCCGTCCCGCGCGGTGAGCTGCTCAATCAGCAGGCGCAGCGTGGCCTGTCCGCCGTCGGCGGGGTCGTCGGCGACATCGATCCGCAGCTCGGCACGGTCGCCCGGTCCGTGCAGGGCGATCGGCAGCGGCCCGCCCGCCGTCTCCCGCTGATCGACCAGGTAGTGTTTGTCGCGGCGCGCGATGATCGCCGGATCCGCGATCTCCCGCCACGGCTGGCGGTCGTAGCCGGCGTCGCGGGTGACCTGTAGGTAGTGGTTGTTGAACAGGTAGAGGCCGTCCGCCCCCGCGCGGTGATGCACGGCCGCCACCGCCCGGCACATCTCGGTGGAGTAGTAGTCGCGCTCGCCGAACAGCAGCCCGGCCCAGCACGGGCGCGGCTGCATGAACAGGCCCAGGTTCTGGGCGATCACCTCCACGTCCGTGCCGCGCGCCGCGGCCACGTACTCCTCCACGGGCAGCCGGAACCGGGAGCCGGTGGCGTGGCCGACCACCACCACGTCGATCAGCCCCCTCTCGATCCAGGTGCGCACGTCCAGCCCGGCCGCAAGCGCCCCGTCGAGCGATCCCGGCACCCGCGCGGAGAACAAGACCTGCCGCCCCGCCCGCTCGCTCTTGCGCGCGAGCGCCGCCTTGAGCCGGCCGACCAGGTCGGTCATCAGCGCCGTCCCGCGCCCCACCTCGCCGGGCCGGAAGAAGACCGGCACGCGGCAGAAGTCCCAGTCCAGGCCGTCCAGGTCGTAGCGGTCGATCGCCTCCTCGGCCAGCGCCAGCTTGTAGTCGCGCACCGCCGGCACGGCGAAGTCGAGAGCGGTCCGGCGCAGGCCGTCGCCGCCCAGGATCCAGTCGCGGTTGTCGCGCTTCATCGGCGACATCAGCGGATCGTCCAGGCCGCCGGGCAGGTTGCGGTCGTGCACGTCGTTGACCCGCATCGACAGGAACACCTGCAGGCCGGCGCGGTGGCCGTGCTCGATCAGCACCGCCGGCGGGTCGGTGCCGGCCTCCATCAGCGCCCGCGTGTTCTCGTACACCCGCCACTCCGACGCGGTGCCGAAGCGCTCCGTCTGAGCGCCCCAGCGCGGACCGACGGCCGTGTCGTGGCTGTAGTGGTCGGTGAGGCGGTGCGTGGGCGTGCCGAAGTACGGGTCGGTGCCGAGCTGCCAGTACAGCGTGTCGACCAGCGTGTCCCGCAACGGATCGATCGCCAGCTCCACCAGACCCCGCTCGCCGAGCGGCGCCTCGCGCGTCGGGCCGGCGATGGCGTTGCCGTCGTTGCAGAGGATCAGCCGATGCGGCCGGCGCGTGCTCACTTTGTGGTCTCTCCTCGGTTGAGATCATAGACGGAGCCTTCCGAGGTCTCCCGCTCCGTCTTGATGCTCCCTTCTCCCAGGATTACGTTCGACGGTGCAGATGCGCGAGATGAAGGAAGACTCTGGCTTCCCGCCCGGATGGGACGAGGCGCGCGTTCGTCGGCTGCTGGAGCACTACGAATCCCAGACCGAGGAACAGGCGGTAGCAGAGGACGAGGAGTCCCTTGCAGACAAGACACAAACCGTAATGGAGATACCCAACGAGCTCGTTCCCGCGGTAAGAGATCTCCTGTCGAGGCACGCCGATTAGCTGACGGTCCGGCCGGTCACAGCCGGCCCCAGTGGCGGCGGAGGAACGGGACCGTCTTGCGGTGGTTCCAGGCGTGCGGGCCGTTGAAGAAGTCACGGTCGAGGTTGCCGGGTGCGCCGAGCAGCTCGTAGACCTCGGCCAGCTCCCGGAAGGCTCGCCTGGTGGCCGCGATGGGAAAGATCGTGTCGCGGGTGCCCGCGATGATCAGCATGGGCTTGGGCGCGAACACGGCCGCGATCTCGCGCATCTCGCCCCATCGCATCATGTCGGGCACGCAGTTGCAGATGCAGTGATGGATGGAGAAGATCGAGTCCCGGAACGTGCAGTAGTAGCCGCCGATCATGGCCAGGGCGATCCGCGGCTCCAGCGCGGTCAGGAACAGGCCGGTCGTGCCGCCGCCCGACAGCCCGGCGACGCCGATCCGCTCGCGGTCGACCGGCTCCTGCGTCTCCAGGAAGTCGACCAGGCGCGAGGCGTCCCAGCACCGCAGGCCCACCGGGGTCATGCCGAGCAGGAAGGCGTCCATGGTGACGCGGTGGCAACTGTGGGTGCCTTTGGCCTGGTCCTCGGGAAGCGCGGTCTCGTTCCAGCCGCGCTGCACCGCCGCCAGCGTGATGTATCCCTGCTCGGCCAGGTGGACGGCGTAGTCCAGATCCCCCTCCCGGCTCTGACGGAGCTGGGCCGCGTCGCCCTCGCGGATATAGGGAAGGATGCCGCTGTGGCCGTGCAGGCAGAGGATCGCCGGCGTCTTCTCGCGCACCTGCTTGGGGACGAAGTAGTAGGCGGGCACCCAGTACTGGGCCTCCGAGCGCACGTAGACCTTGCGCCTCATGACGGTCCCCAGGTCGGCGGCCTCGTCCCACCTGATCTCCAGCGGCACCCTCCGGGGCCGCTTTCCGGCCAGGCGCTTCAGCCGCCCCGAGAAGGCTCTGCGCCACTCGGCATGCTCCGCCGGTGACCCCGCAGCCCACCGGAGCGCGGGCTCCAACCCGTCGGCGGCCAGCTCGAAGTGGCTCCTGATCGTGCTGTTGGTGCCGGCATCCGCCGACGTCTTCTCCATGGGGCCGCTCCTGCTCCATGATCGCACGGGCCGGCGCGTTGAGCACCGGGAACGACAGCTTGTAAGATGACGGTGACCTGATGAGGCTCTGCACATGGCGCTGATGCGGTCGGACGCCACGGTGCCGGTACACGTGCTGTCGGGGTTTCTCGGTTCCGGGAAGACCACGTTGCTGGACCGGCTGCTGGCGGCGCTTCCGGCAGGCACGCGACCCGCCGTCGTGGTGAACGACTTCGGCGCCGTGACAGTGGACGGCGCCCTGGTGGACCGCGGTCGCTACGCGGTCGCGGAGCTGGCCTCGGGATGCGTGTGCTGCACCCTGAGCGCGCCGCTGCAGGAGGCGCTGAGCGCGCTGCTGGACGATGAGCAGCCGGACACGATCCTGATGGAGACCACCGGCTTGGCCGAACCGGCTGCGTTTCCGGCGCTGTTCGCGGCACCGGAGCTGGCCGGCGACATCCATCTGGGAAACGTGGTGTGCGTGGTGGACGCCAGCACCTATCTGCGCTACGCCGACCACCTGCTGGTGCTGCCGCGGCAGGTGGAGCAGGCCAACACCGTCATCATGAACAAGATCGACCTGGCCGACGCGGCCACGCGAGAGGCGGTGCGGCGGCGCCTGCTGGCGACCTGCCCCCCGGGGACGTTGCTGCTGGCCGCCGAGCGCTGTGCCGTCGACCCGCGCGTGATTTACGACGAACGGCCGTTCTACTTCGCCGGCGGCGGCCACCGCGCCGGCCACGACCAGGAGTTCCAGAGCCTGACGGTCGAACCCGCGCGTCGGGTGCCGCTGGCGGCGTTACGGAGACTCCTGCACGGGCTGGCCGGCGGAGTGGAGCGGGCCAAGGGAGTCGTGCACACCGACGCTGGCCCGAAGCTGGTGCAGCTCACCCTCGCGGGGGTGGAGATCGAGGATTGGCCGGAGCCGCCGGCGGACTCGCGCATCACCGTCGTCGGGCGGGATCTCCAGGCACTGGACCTGCCGGCCCGGATGGCGGCGCTGGACCGATAGACATCGTCACCCCTTGATCGCGCCGATCATCACGCCGCGGATGAAGTAGCGCTGCAGCCACGGGTACACCAGCAGGATCGGCACCGTGGCAACCATGATGGTCGCCGCCTTGATGCCCTCTTCGGCGACGAACTCCGCGATGCCCTGTGACCGCTCCTGCTCCATGATCGCCCGGGCCGAGGCGTTGAGCACCAGGAACGACAGCTTCATCTGCAGCGGATAGATCTTCGGCTCATTGATGTAGAACAGCGCGTCCTGGAAGGTGTTCCACCGCGCCACCGCATAGAACAGCGCCAGGGTGGCCAGCACCGGCTTGGACAGCGGCAGGTAGATCCGCAGCAGCGTCGTGGCTTCCGAGGCGCCGTCGATGTAGGCGGAGTCCTCCATCTCCGCGGGCACGCTCTCGAAGAACGTCTTCATGATGATGAGGTTGAAGGCGCTGATCAGGATGGGAAAGATCAGCGACCAGGTCGTATTGAGCAGCCCCAGGGACCGGACCAGCAGGTACTGGGGGATCAACCCTCCGGAGAAGTACATGGTGATCAGGATCAGCATCAGGAAGAACCCGCGTCCGGCCAGGCGCCGCTTGGACAGCGGATAGGCGCCGGCAATGGTCATCCCCAGAGCCAGCACGGTATAAATGACGGTGACCCGGATCGTCACCAGCAGGGAGCGCAGGATGGTGATGTCGCCGAGCGCTTCCCCGTAGAACTTCAGCGTCGGCTCCACCGGGAGCAGTCCGACCGCGCCGCGCAGGATGGCGCTGTTCGAGCTCAGCGACAGCGCGATGACGTGCACGAACGGCAGCGCCGCCGCCAGCACGGCAAGCGCGACCAGCGCCGTGATCGCGACCCGCCCCGCGGTCAGCCTGCGCCCTACCATATGCCCCGGCCTCGCATGCGGCGGATCACCGTGTTGGCGGCGACCAGCAGGATCATCCCCACCACCGACTGGAACAGGCCCACCGCCGTGGCGATCTCGAACTGCGCGGTGCGCAGCCCGATGTTGTAGACGAAGATGCTGATGACGTCGGCGAACTCGGCCACCAGCACGTTCTTGAGCATGTACGGCTGCTCCAGCCCGATCTGGATCAGACGCCCGACCGTCAGGATCAGCAGGATGACGATGGTGGGGGTGATCTCCGGCAGCGTCACGTGCCAGGTCTGGCGCCAGCGACCCGCTCCGTCGATGGCCGCCGCGTCGTACAGGTCCACGTTGATGTTCGACATCGCCGCCAGGTAGAGGATGGTTCCCCAGCCGGCCGACTTCCAGATGGCGATGCCGGTATAGGAGAACAGCCAGACCCACTTGTCGGTGAGGAACGGGATGGGGCCCAGTCCGATCGCCGCCAGCGCGGTGTTGACCAGCCCGGTGTTGGTGGCCAGCATCTGCACGGCCAGCCCGCCGACGATCGTCCACGATATGAAGTGGGGAAGGTAGAGCGTGGTCTGCGCCGCCCTCTTGAACCGCCGCGAGGTCAGCTCGTTGATCATCAGCGCCAGGATGATCGGCGCGGGAAACCCCAGCACCAGCTCCAGCCCGTTCAGCACGAACGTGTTGCGCACCACCTGGCGGAAGTAGCTCATCCCGAACACGGTGCGGAAGTGCTCCAGGCCGACCCAGGTGTCCTGTTCGAGAATGCCCTTGAAGATGTTGTAGTCCTGGAACGCGACGACCACCCCGTACATCGGGCCGTAGTGGAACAACAGGAAATAGCCGATCGGTAGCGCCAACAGCGCGTAGAGAAACCAGTCGCGCCGCAGGCGGACGGACAGGCGGGCGCGCACGGGTGCGGCGCGCCGGCCGGCGGTCGCGGCCCTCGTGGTTTCGTTCATTTCCCTATCGCGTACCGAAAGAAAAGCCCGGCCACCGTGTCTCGGAATCGGTGGCCGGGCGAGCGGGCTGACTCAGGCCAGGTCGGGCCTCGTGCGGCCTAGTTGCCGTAGGTCTGATCGTACAACGCCGTCAGCTCTTCGTAGATCTTTCCCGCGCCGAGCTCGTCAAGCTCCTCGACCGCCCGCGCGTAGAGACCGTCGACATCCTCCGGTGCCGCGGCGATGATCCTGACGACCCACTCAATCTGCTTTTCCCTGATGGTGCCCTGCATCCGGGCTTCGGTCTCGCTGACGCCGTCGAGTTTCACCTCCGGTCGGCCATCACGGACCGAGATGTCCATGTTGAGACGAATGCGCTCGGCGTATTCGGGGAATCTGGCGGAGGTGTCTTCGACATACGTGTCCGCACTGAATGCCCGGCCCATCACCACGAAAATCTTGTCGAACCACATCAGCTCGGGGGAATCTCCGCCAGAAGCCCTGGTCTCCCCATACGGCAGGAAGAGCTGCGGGTCGTCCTGAATCAGGAAGGTCAGGTACTTGATCACGTTGATCGCCGATGGGTCGCTCGATGTCGCCGGAATGAAGTTCCGTACCTGCGCCGAGGTGTAGGTTTGCTTGACACGCTTGCCGTCGGCGTTGCGGAAATCGAACGGCCACCACTCGGCGCCGGGAAGATCCCGTGCGCCCGCCAGGGAATCACCGCTGAACAACGTCCACGTTTGATCGCTGAAGACCGCCGCGCGCCCGGCGTTGATGTGCGCCCAGTAGTTGCGTGTCTCGTAGTTGTCGAGCGCCCAGTCCGGGTGGAACAGACCTTCGTTGTGGAGCTTGTTCAGGAAGCGGAGGCCATCGAGATAACCGGGCGCCGTCATCAGGGTGTTGCCCGGGTAGAGCCGCCATCCGTAACCCGCTCGTTCTCGGGCGTCGTCGCTGACACTCGGGTCGATGAAGGAGGACATGAGGTTGGTGAACGCTTCCCCCCACAGGCCGGCGTTCATCGCCATGGGCACCAGGTCACCACCCAGGTTGCCCGGATCCTGCTGCTTGATGGTCAACAGCGCCTGGTGGAGCTCGTCGGCGGTTTCGGGGACGTCGAGCCCCACCGCGTCGAGCCAGTCCTTTCTGACCCAGAATCCGTGGTTGCCGATGGTCTCGCGCGGAGACGGTATGGCGTACTGGACACCGCCGACCTGCCCATACGAAAGCACGTGGTCTCCCAGCCACGCCGCGAGCTCCTGGCCATGCTGCTCCAGGAGATCGTCGACCGGCCGCACGCCTCCGTCCTGGACGAACTTGAAGATGAGCGGCCAGGAGTACGTGAAGCTGAGATCCGGCGCATCGCCGGCCGCCATCCAGAGGGTGAGGCCGCTCTCCTCCTCGCCGCGCGGCAGCACCTTCCACTGGAAGTCGATGTTGTTCGGCTCGGCGAAGTTCTCCAGGATGTACTGGGTGATCGGGCCCTCGGTCAGCGAGTTGCCTTCCATGTTGCCGCGGTCGAACAGCTCGACGGTGAGCGTGGTACGCTCCCCGGCCGCCCCTTCGGCAGTTCCTTCCGCGAACAGCGGAAGCCCGGCCAGGGCAAGGGCTGCAGATACAGCCAGTATTTTCGTCCTCATTCTCTCGTTTCTCCTCACGTTCGGAATTGCTCGGACGCACCGTACCGTCCTCCGGGGGGGGGTCAACGGCTGCTGCTCGCCTGCGGTGAGGACGTGCGCATGGGATCGAGGTTAGAGTCGCCACGCGAGGAGGCGAGCATGGGACCGCGGTTGACCGACGAGGTCTTTGCCCAGCTCTGCACGCGGGGCTACGCCATCGTCCCTCGCTACTTCCCCGAAGAACAACGGGCTGCCATGGCAGCGGCCCTGCGCCGTCTGCTCAAGCCTTGGGTGCAGGTGAGGGACGACCCGCCGGCCAACCGCCGCGACAGCTCCTTCTTTCCCTATCCGGAACAGGTGCTCAACCGCGCCATCGTCGACCGCGAGGCCATCGCCTTTGCCGGCCGCTGGCTGGGGACCGACCGGATCCAGTACCGGCCCGGCCTGGGCCTGGTCACCTACCCCGGGTTCCGCGGCGACGGCGACCGGGCGCACATCGACAACGGCAACAACTCGCTGCTGCCTCCGACCCTGGAGGACCGCGGCCACGGCCAGATCATCTTCTGGTTCTACCTGGAGGACGTGGACGAGGACCAGGCGCCCACCCGCTTCCTGGCCACGGCCGACGGGCAGGACACGAGCCGCGCGGTGCCGATGGTGGCGCCCGGCGGCTCGGTGGCCATCTTCCACAACTACACCTGGCACGCGGCCACCGCCTACACGCGGCCGAGCGGCCAGCGCTACGTCTGGAAGTTCGCCTTCGGCCGGGCCGACCACTACTGGGAAGGCACGGCCCACTATACGCAGGTAGGCCGGGACTCCCACTTTCGCGACTTCATCGGCGGCCTCGGCGCCCGCGACCGTGAGCTGTTCCGCTTTCCGCCCGCCGGCCATCCCTACTACACGGCTCAGACGCTGCAGGCGCTGGAGGAGCAATACCCGGGCTGGAACCGGGACGGCGAGTACCGGCCCGCTTGATGCCAGATCCGCCCCCCACGGTTGGCGTGATCGCCAATCCCGCAGCGGCCACCGACATCCGGAGGGTGATCGCCAACGCGACCAGCATGCCGATCGCGGACCGCGCCAACACCGTGCTTCGGGTCATGGCCGCGCTGGGCGCGTGCGGGGTGCCGCGAGTGCTGATGATGCCCGAGGACGGAGGCATCCGCAGGCACCTGACACGCAGCCTGAAGCGCGAGCGCAACCAGGGCCACGCGGACCTGCCGTGCCTGGAGTTCACCGACACGCCGGTCACCGGCACGGTGGCAGACACCTTCGCCGCCACCCGGGCGATGGTCGCGGCGGGGGTGACGGCGATCGTCGTCCTGGGCGGCGACGGCACGCACCGGGCGGTGGCCGCGTGCTGCGGCGGAGCGTGGATCGCCGGCATCTCGACCGGCACCAACAACGCCTTTCCCGAATTCCGGGAGCCGACCGTCACCGGACTGGCGGTGGGGCTGACCGTGACCGGCCGCGTCCCCGCCGCTGCCGCGCTGGTCCCGAACAAGCTCCTGAAGGTCACGATCAACGGCTCTCAGCAGTCGGACATCGCGCTGGTGGACGTGTGCGTGACGACCGAATCGTACGCGGGCGCGCGGGCGCTGTGGCGGAGCGAGCACCTGCGCGAGATCTTCGTCACCTTCGCCGATCCGGAGGCGATCGGCCTGTCCGCCGTCGCCGGCCTCCTGCACCCGGTGGGCCGGCGCGACCCGCTCGGACTTCGCGTCCAGTTACAGGACCCGTCCGTTGCGGGCACCGTGCTGCGGGTGCCGATCGCGCCCGGATTGATACGGCCGGTCGGCGTCAGGCACCATGAGGTGCTGGCTGCGGATGAGGCCACCCCCCTGGACGACGAGTCGGGCATGATCTCCCTGGATGGCGAGCGGGAGATACACGTCCGGCCAGGCGACCGGGTGGAGATCACCCTCGTCCGCAAGGCCTTCGACACGCTGGACGTGGGCGCGGTGATGCGCTACGCCGCGGAGCACGGCCTGTTTCGAGAGGACAGGCCACGGGAGGACCGATGAGCAACGAAACCGTTCCGCTCGGCCGCGAGGAACTGCTGCAGGCGTACCGGACCATGAAGACGATCCGGGAGTTCGAGGAGCGGGTCCACGTGGAGTTCGCCACCGGCGACCTGCCCGGCTTCGTGCATCTCTATGCGGGCGAGGAAGCCGCCGCGACCGGCATCATGATGAACCTGCGGCAGGACGACCACATCGCCAGCACCCACCGCGGGCACGGCCACTGCATCGCCAAGGGGGTCGACGTCAAAGGCATGTTCGCCGAGCTCTACGGCCGCGCCACCGGCACCTGCCGCGGCAAGGGCGGCTCCATGCACATCGCCGATCTGGACCTGGGCATGATGGGCGCCAACGGCATCCTCGGCGCGGGTGCGCCGCTGGTGTGCGGCGCGGCGCTGGCGTCCAAGTTCAAGCAGGACGGCAGCGTGGCGGTCAGCTTCGTCGGCGACGGCGCCTCCAACGCCGGCAACTTCCTGGAGAGCCTCAACCTGGCCGCCGTGTGGGACCTGCCGGCCATCTTCGTGGTGGAGAACAACGCCTACGCGCAGTCCACCTCGCGCGACTACGCCGTAGCCGTCGACAGCTACGTGGACCGCGCCTCCGGTTTCGGCATGCCGGGGGTCACCGTGGACGGCACCGACTTCTTCGCCGTCCACGAGGCGGCCGGCGCGATGATCGCGCGCGCCCGATCAGGAGGCGGTCCGGGGCTCCTGGAGTGCGGCATGGTCCGCTTCTACGGCCACTACGAAGGCGACGCGCAGACCTACCGCGCGCCCGGAGAGGTGGAGGAGATCCGTGCCAACCGCGACTGCCTGGCGAAGTTCGTGCAGCAGGTGACGCGGGCCGGAACGCTCGGGCAGGACGACCTTGAGGACATCGACCGGGAGGTCGCGGCGTTGATCGACGGGGCCGTGGCCGACGCGCAGGAGGCGCCGCAACCCACCGCGGACGACCTCCTCACCGACGTCTACGTCAGCTATTAGGCGAGGAGAACATGGCAGAGCTATCGATTCGCGAGGCGATCAACCAGGCGTTCGACCAGGAGATGGAGCGGGACCCCACCGTGATCCTGATGGGCGAGGACATCGCCGGCGGCACCGGCAGCCCGGGTGAAGACGAGGCGTGGGGCGGCGCCATGGGGCTCTACAAGGGCCTCTACAAGAAGTACGGCGACCGCGTGCTCGACACGCCGCTGTCGGAGGCCGCGTTCGTCGGCGCCGCCGTCGGCGCGGCGACCTGCGGCATGCGCCCGGTCGCGGAGCTGATGTTCATCGACTTCCTGGGCGTCTGTTTCGACCAGATCTTCAACCAGGCGGCCAAGTTCCGCTACATGTTCGGCGGCAAGGCGGAAACGCCGGTGGTCATCCGAACCATGTACGGCGCGGGGCTCTCCGCGGCCGCCCAGCACTCGCAGACGCTGACGCCCATCTTCACCCACGTCCCCGGCATCAAGGTGGTGTGCCCGTCCTCGCCGTATGACGCGAAGGGGCTGATGATCGAGTCGATCCGCGACCACGACCCGGTGGTCTTCTGCGAGCACAAGAAGATCTACGACGTCACCGGCGAGGTGCCGGAGGAGCTGTACGCCATCCCGTTCGGCGAGGCGAACATCGTGCGCGAAGGCGACGACTGCACGGTCGTCGGCTACGGGATGATGGTGCACCGGGCGGTCGACGCGGCGGAGCAACTGGCAGAGGACGGGATCGAGTGCGAGGTGATCGACCTGCGCACGCTGTCCCCGATCGACACCGACACCGTCCTGGAGAGCGTGGAGAACACCGGCCGGCTGGTGGTCGTGGACGAGGCGAACCCGCGCTGCAGCGTCGCCGCCGACGTCGCCGCCTCCGTGGCGCGCGAGGGATTCGCGGACCTGAAGGCTCCGGTCGGCATGGTCACGGCGCCACACACGCCGGTCCCGTTCTCGCCCGAGCTGGAGAAACACTTCGTGCCCTCGGCCGGGAAGATCGCCGCCTGCGTGCGCGAGACCGCCGCATGATCACGGCGATCACCATGCCCAAGTGGGGTCTCGCCATGACCGAGGGCGTGGTCGGCGACTGGCTGGTGGCGGAAGGCGACGCGCTGCAGTCCGGCGCCGAGGTGGTGCTGGTCGATACGGAGAAGATCTCCGGCGCCGTGGAGGCGGCCGAGGCCGGCACCCTGCGCCGCGCCGTGGCCGCGACCGGCGACACCCTGCCGGTGGGCGCCCTGCTGGGCGTGGTCGCCGGCGATGAGATAGCCGACGCGGACGTCGACGCCTTCGTGCAGCAGTTTCAGGAGAGCTTCGTGCCCGAGGAGACGGGCGCCGAGGAAGCCGGCGACCAGGTCGAGACGGTCCAGGTCGGCGAGCTGTCGATCGCCTTCGCGCGGCAGGGGTCCGCGGCCCGGACGGCCGTCCTGCTGCACGGCTTCGGCGGCGATCTCGACAACTGGCTGTTCAATCAAGGGGCGCTGAGCTCGGACCGCACCGTCATCGCGCTGGAGCTGCCCGGACACGGCCGCTCCACGAAGGCGGTGGGAGACGGCAGCTTCGCGTCCATGGCGGAGGTCGTGCACGACACGTTGCGGGAGCTGGGCGTGACGGAGGCCGACTTGGTCGGACATTCCATGGGCGGGGCGATCGCCCTGCACCTGGCCCGATCGCAGCCGCACCTCGTCTGCTCGCTGACCCTGCTCGCGAGCGCCGGCCTCGGCCCGGAGATCGACGCGGAGTACCTGCAGGGGTTCACCAGCAGCCGCAGCCGCCGGGAGCTCAAGCCGCACGTCCTCAAGCTCTTCGGCGATGAATCGCTGGTCACCCGCCAGCTTGTCGAGGACCTGCTCAAGTACAAGCGGCTCGACGGGGTGCAGGAGTGCCTGGAGGCGCTGGCAGGCCGGCTCACCGACGCCGGCGATCACGCCGAGGACGCCCGCCGCATCATTGACGCCGTCCCGACCCTGGTGATCTGGGGCGCCGACGACCGCATCATCCCGGCCGGCCACGCCCGCG
>JAPPNY010000224.1:29637-58142 GCA_028818385.1 Spirochaetaceae bacterium | reverse complement strand
CACTCGGCGCCGTCCGCCGCACCGCCCGCCTCCGAGGCGCCCGCCTGGGCGGTCGCGCGCACCGATCGGATGGCGCGTTCCACGTCGCGGCGCGCCTCGGCCAGAAAGCGGCTCAGATCGCCGGCGGCCCGCCGGTGCTGCTCGCGCTCGCGCTGCGTGAGCGCCGCCCGGTCCGCTTCCAGCTCGGCCTCCCGCCGGGCAAGCGCGGCCGCGCGCTCGCGCAACTCGCGCTCCTCCCGCTCCTGCTCCCGCTGCCGGCGCGTCAGCGCGTTGATGATCCGGCCCTCCTCGGTACGCCCGGCGTCCAACAGCCCTGCGGCGCGCTCGATCACGGCACCCGGCATCCGGTGACGGCGGGCGATGTCCAGCGCGTGGCTCTCGCCCGGCATCCCCTCGATGACCCGGTAGGTCGGCCGCAGCGTGCGCGAGTCGAACTCCATCGAGGCGTTGGCGACGCCGCACTCGGTATAGGCGTACACCTTCAGCGCCCCGTGATGGGTCGTGGCCATGGCCGTCACTCCCGCGGCCAGGAACCGGTCGAGCAGCGCCCGCGACAGGGCGATCCCTTCCTCCGGGTCGGTGCCGGTGCCCAGCTCGTCGATCAGCACCAGCGAACGCGCGGTGGCGTCCCGGACGATGGCGGCCAGATGCTCGACATGCGCGGAAAAGGTGGACAGGGAGGCGGCGATCGACTGCTCGTCGCCGATGTCGGCGTAGATGCCGCGGTAGATCGGCAGGGTCGAGTCCGGACCGGCCGGGATCTCCATGCCCGCCTGGTTCATCAGGCAGAGCAGCCCCACCGTCTTCAGGCAGACCGTCTTGCCGCCCGTGTTGGGCCCCGTGATGACCAGGATGTGCGCCTCGGGCGGCATGCTCACGTCCAGCGGCACCGCGGCCGCGCCAAGTTCGGGATGGCGAGCTCCGTGCAATGCCAGCGGACCGACCGGTGCGGCGACGGCCGCGTGTGCCCGCGCGTAGCGCGCCCGTGCCTGCACGCAGTCGAAACGCGCCGTGACCGCCGCGGCGCGCTCCAGGGCCGGCCGCTCCCGCGCCACGGCGCCGGTCAGCTCGTGGAGGACGCGGCGCACCTCGGCCGCGTACCGGTCGCGGGCCGCCACCACGGCGTTGTTGGCCTCCACGTCGCGGAGCGGCTCGACGTAGAGCGTGGCGCCGCTCGCCGACACCTCGTGCACGACGCCGGGCACGCGGGCGCGGTGGGTGGCTTTCAGCGGCACCACGGTCCGACCGCCGCGCAGGGTCGGCACGCTGCCGTTGAAGCAACCGCGCAGGGCGGGATCGGCCATCAGCTCCCCGGCCGCCGTCTCGATCTGCATCTGCAGCCGCCGCAGGTCGCGCTTCACCCGCGCCAGCTCCGGGATGGCGTGGTCCTGCACCGTCCCGTCCGCGCCCACCACCCGCCGCACCTCGGCAGCCAGCGATCGCAGCCCCGGCAGCTCGGCGTGCAGGGCGTACAGCGCGGGGCGCTCGACGGGATCGGCGACCTCGGCGAGTGACCCGCGGATCGACTCCGCCGTGCCCGCAAGCCGTCCGACGGCCGCCAACTCCGCCGGATCGAGCCACTGCGCCCCGCGCCGCAGGCGGCCGAGCGACACGCCGATCTCCGGCAGGTCCATCTCGGGCACACGGAAGCCCGACTCCAGCAGGCGCCGCAGCTCCACCGCAGGCTCCCGTTCGGCCAGCACCGACTGCGGGTCGTCAAAGACACGGCTGGCGAGCACGTGGCGCCGTCCTTCCTCTCCCGCACAGTACTCGGCGACCTGCGCCAGCACGCCCGGCAGGCCGAGCAGCTCCACGGCCCGCGTTTGGCCGCCTGCCGGACCCTCGTCCGGGGGTGTCGAGCCGGTCATGCGTGCGCTCGCTCGCGCTCTCGATCGAGCACTTCCCGCAGCAACCGCAGGTAACTGTCGTAGCGGTCGGGATGGATCTGGCCCGCCTCCGCTGCCGCGCGCACCGCGCAGCCCGGTTCGCCGTCGCACAGGCAGGCGCTGTACTCGCAGCGCAGCAGCCAGCGCTGGAAGTCGCGAAAACGGTGGCGGATGTCGCGCGCCTCGATGGCGCCCAGCTCCAGCTCGCGAATGCCGGGACTGTCGATCAGGCGCCCTCCGTCGGCGAGCTCCAGCAGCTCGGCACGGATCGTCGTGTGCACACCCCGGTCGAACTTGCGCGACACCGCGCCGGTGCGCAGCTCCAGGCCGGGATCCCAGGCGTTCAACAAGCTGGATTTTCCCACCCCCGACTGACCGCACATCAGCGTCAACGCCGAGCCCAGCGCCGCCCGCGCCTCCGCCACTCCCTCACCGGTGACGGCCGAGCACGCAAGCACCCGGTAGCCCATTCTCCGGAAGTCGGCGATGCGCTCAGCCACCGTCGCCGGAATGCCCAGGTCGGCCTTGTTGAGAATGATCAGGGACTCGACGCCGGCATGCTCGGCGGACACGAGCAGGCGGTCGATGAACCGCGGACGGAACGGGGGCGAGCGCGGGGCGGTCACGCAGGCCACCTGGTCGACGTTGGCGGCAAGCACCTGCATCGCGCGGTGCTTGCGGCTCCACCGATCGATCTGCGTCGTGCGCTCCAGCCGATTCAGGATCCAGCCGGCGGCGTCCTCGTAGGGATCGGGCTCGATCTCCAGGAAGTCGCCCACGGCGATCGGCGCGTGGACGCGCTCTTCGACCGCCAGGGTCTTTCCCTTGATCCGGCAGCGCATGAGCGACCCGTCCACGCCGACGTCGTAGACGCTGCCGCCGCTGCGGTGCACCTGTCCCGTGATGATGCTCACCGCGCGACTGTCGCCCAACGGCCGTCGGGCGCGCAAGGCGTGATACGGTGACGGCGATGACCCAGGCGGCCCCCTGCGCCGTACCCACCTGCCCGGCGCCGGCGCTCACCGGCGAGAATAGCTGCCATGCCCACGTCGCGGACGAGCAGGCCTACCAGCGACGGGCGCGGCGCCGCTTCGCGGAAGGAGCCGACCTGACCCACGTCGACGTGAGCGGGGTGCGGGTCCGCGACCGCCACCTCCGCGAGCGACGCCTGGTAGGCACCCGCCTGGTCGGAGCCACGCTGGAACGGGTGTCGTTCGAAGGATGCCATCTGAGCCTGGTGTTCCTGCACGACGCCGTGCTGTCGGAGTGCCGCTTCGTCGGCTGCCGGCTGGCGGCGGTGATCCTGGCCGGCAGCGAGCTCAGCGACTGCCATTTCGACGACTGCGACGTGCAGCGCTGCAACTTCGTGGCCGCGACCATCTCCCGCACGCTCTTCGGTAGCTGCGACCTGACATCGTCCCGCTTCATCGGCGGCACGCTGCGGCAGGTCACGATGGACGACTGCAACCTCTATCACGCGCATCTGGAGCTGGCGGACCTGGGGGACTTGGCCACGCCGGGCTCCAACCTGGCCGAAGCGCATCGCCGCTGAGCGGCCCGAAACCCGCGATGACCATCTCCACGCATTTCGCGGTCGGTGGCTTCGCCACCTGTTACCTGATCGGGCCGGACGCCGGCGGCTACAGCGTCCTGGTCGATCCCGGCTACCTGAACGCCGCCCTCGTCGGCCACATCGAGCAGCGCGATCTGCCGCCGAGTGCGGTAATGCTCACACATACTCACCCCAGCCACTGCGCGGGCGCGGGCGCGATCCAGAAAGTGTTCGGCGCCGAGATCTACGCCGCCGCTGCCGTCGCCGAGCTTCCCACCACCCTCGTCGCCGGGGGGCAGACGCTGCGCATCGGCGCGCTCACCTTCGAGGTGCTGTCGACGCCCGGTCACACCGAAGATTCGGTCTGCTATGCGCTGCCACCGGTGATCTTTACCGGCGACACGCTGGCGGCCGGGGCCATCGGCAGCGCGGCGACGGCGGAAGGTCGGGCCACGCTGCAGCGGTCCGTCCGCGAGCGGCTGCTCAGCCGTGCCGACCACGAAGTCGTGCTTCCGGGCCATGGGCCGCCGACCACGATCGGCATCGAGCGCCGGTTCAACGTCCACCTGCGGGACTGACCATCCGCAGGCAGTCGACCACCCCCGGCGCCGCCCGGAACCGCTCCGGCAGCGGAGCCCGGAAACGACTGGGCTCCTCCGCGCCCGGCAGCCGCAGCCGCAGCGAGGCGGAATGCAGGAGCATTGACGCGTGAAGCAGCATCGACGCCGGCTCCGACCGGCGCCGCTTCCCGTACACCACGTCGCCGGCCACGGGACAGCCGAGCGCCGCCAGGTGCACGCGCAACTGGTGGGTGCGGCCGGTCACCGGGGCCAGGAGCAGCAGCGAACGTCCGTCCGCCAGTCCGCCGAGCAGCCGGTAGCGGGTGATCGCCGTCCTGCCCCGGGCGGCCACCGAGAACCGGGTCCGGTCGCGGTCGTCGCGACCGATCGGCAGGTCCACGGTGCCGCCGGCTTCCGGCGGGCGTCCGTCGACCACCGCCAGGTATCGCTTGCGGACGCGCCGCTGGGCGAACTGGCGGGTCAACGCCAGATGCGCGTGCGGTGACTTGGCGAAGACGATGACTCCCGAGGTCTCCTTGTCCAGCCGATGCACCACGCCCGGCCTGGCCGGCTCGTCCGGAAACGCGTCACGCAGCCGGTCGCAGTGGCCGAGCACGCCGTTCAGGAGGGTACCGGTCCGGTTCCCTGCCCCGGGGTGGGTGACCACGCCGGAAGGCTTGTCCAGCACGATGGCGTCGCCGTCTTCATGGAGGATCGACAGCTCCATCTCCTCCGCCACCGCGGTCAGCGGCTCCGGGTCGCGGTAGCTGACCGCCACGAGGTCGCCCGGGCACAGGCGCGTCGCCAGCTTCGCGGGACGGCCGTTTACGGTGACCACGTCGACACGTGCCCGCGCCTGGCTGCGGGGAAACAGCCGCAACCCGGTCGCCAGATAGCTGTCCAGCCGCGCTCCCGCGAAGCGCTCGTCACCGACGAGCGTTTCCGACGACCTCACGGCACCTGCCGGTCGGCAGGCGCTGCCGCGCGCATGTCGGCGTCGATGAGCGCGATCACGATCGACAGCGCCGCCGCGCCGATGACGATCCCGAGCATCTCCGTCTCCGTGAGCGTCGCACCGCCGCCGATCGGCCGGAACGGGAACGGCCGCACCTCTTCGGCAAAGCCGTGTGCGACGTAGCGGGTATAGTCGTACAGCAGCCGGACGCCGAACAGCGTCAGCGGCAGGGAACCGATCGCCACCACCTCGGCGCGGCGCAGCGCGTGCGCCCAATCCGGGAACTCGGAATGTTCGTACGGAACCGGTTCGAGCAGGGCCGCCGCCCCCTCGTCGCCGGCACCAGCCGGTTCCTGGCCCCACGCCGCGCCGGCCGCGGCTCCGATCAGCAGCGCCGCTACCAGTCGGCTCATGGCTGGACGTCCAACGGCCGGACGTCTCATCGCCGGTTGTCTCATGGCGTGGGCCGCGGCCCGAGCAGCGCGGTGCCAAGCCTGATCAGCGTCGATCCTTCCTCGATCGCCAGCTCGAAGTCCTGCGACATGCCCATCGACAACACGCGGGCTTCCGGGTGGTCGCCGAGCAGGCGTTCGTGTACCGCCCGCAGCCGCGCAAACGAGGCGCGCACCGCCGCCTCGTCGTCCGTGTGCGCGCCGATCGTCATGACTCCGGCCAGCGACAGATGCGGGCAGCCTGCGGCGATCTCTTCCGCGGACGCCAGCAGGTCATCCGCAGCCGGAAAGCCGGCCTTGGTCGGCTCGCCGGAGGCGTTCAGCTCCAGCAGGATCGGCATCGTTCGGCCGAGCACCGCGCAGCGCCGCTCCAGAGCGGCAGCCGTGTGCACGGCATCTATCGACTGGACCGCGTCGAACAGCCGCGCCGCATCCCTGGCCTTGTTGCGCTGCAGGTGACCGACCAGGTGCAACTCGTACGGCCGCGAACCCCCTCCATGCCTGGAGCGGTCGCCATGCTTGCCCGCCGCCTCCTGCACCCGGTTCTCGCCCAACAGGTCCAGTCCGGCCGCGACCGCGGCCAGCGCGTGATCCACGGCGAACCCCTTGGTCACCGCCATCACCCGGACCGAGTCGGCAGCCCGGCCGGCGCGCGCGGCAGCCGCGTCCACGCGCTCCCGTACCGCGTCGTAGTTGTCGCGGATTCGCCGCGCCCGCTCCCGTTCGGCCGCCCCCGTGCGCGTGTCGGCCATGTGCGCCGTCAGCGGAGCCGGCTCTCGGCCGGCCTTGCGCGGCCTGCGACCGGCGCCGCGGCCGCACGTCCCTGCTGCGCCGCACCGCCGGGCCGGGCGGCCGCAGCCCCGTGGAACGAGCAGAAGTACCGATGGAACCGGAAGTCCCCGGTGAGCTCCGGATGGAACGAGGTCGCCAGCATGGCGCCCTGGCGGACGGCCACCGGACGCCCATCGGGCAGGGCGGCGATCACCTGAACGGCGGAGCCGACGCGCTCCACCGCCGGCGCCCGGATGAAGATGCCGCAGAACGGCGGCGGGCCCAACTCCCGGACATCCAGGGACGCCTCGAAGCTGGCCACCTGACGGCCGTACGCGTTGCGCCGCACGGAGATGTCCATCAGCCGCAGCGGCTCCGGACGCGGGTCCAGCACCTCCGCGGCAAGCACGATCATCCCGGCGCAGGTACCCCACACCGGCATGCCGCCGGTCAGCCGGTCGCAGAGCGGCCTTGCCAGGTCGAACGTATGCAGCAGGTTGATGATCGTCGTGCTCTCCCCGCCGGGGATGATCAGCGCGTCGACGGCTGCGAGGTGCGCGGCGGTGCGCACCGGCGAGGCCGGCTGGCCGATGGCGGCGAGGGCATGGAGATGCTCACGGACGTCGCCCTGCAGCGCCAGGACGCCCACCGCCATGTGCTACCAGCCGCGTACGGCGAGCTGCTCCCCTGCGGGGATCGCCGCCATCTCCAGCCCGCGCATGGGCTCTCCCAACCCGCGGGAGACCTGGGACAGGATGTCCGGATCATCGTAGTTGGTGGTCGCCTTGACGATCGCCTCCGCCATGCGCTGCGGGTTCTCGGACTTGAAGATCCCGGAGCCCACGAACACGCCGTCGACGCCGAGCTGCATCATCAGCGCCGCGTCCGCCGGCGTGGCGATGCCGCCGGCGGCGAAGTTGACCACCGGCAGCGATCCGTCCGCGCGCAGTTGCGCCACCAGCTCGAACGGCGCCTGAATGTCCTTCGCGAACGCCGACAGCTCGCTGTCGTTCAGGCCCTGCACCCGTCGCACCGCCTGCAGCACGGTGCGGGCGTGGCGCACCGCCTCGACCACGTTGCCGGTGCCGGCTTCACCCTTGGTGCGGATCATGGCGGCCCCCTCGCGGATGCGCCGCAGCGCCTCACCCAGGTTCCGGCAGCCGCACACGAACGGCACCGTGAAGTCGTGCTTCCACACGTGGTTGTCCTCATCGGCCGGAGTCAGCACCTCGGACTCGTCGATGTAGTCGATCTCCAGGGACTGCAGGACCTGCGCTTCGACGAAGTGGCCGATACGGCACTTGGCCATGACCGGAATCGTGACGGCGCGCTTGATCTCCTCGATCTTCGTCGGATCGGCCATGCGCGCCACGCCGCCGGCCTTGCGGATGTCGGCAGGCACCCGTTCGAGCGCCATCACCGAGACCGCGCCGGCGTCTTCGGCGATCCTGGCCTGGTCGGCGGTGACCACGTCCATGATCACTCCGCCCTTCAGCATCTGAGCCAGCCCGGTCTTGACCGTCCACGTACCGGTATCCTGCATCTCACCCGCCATAGCGAACTCCTCTCACCGGCCGGATCCTGCTCCGGCCCTGGGAAACGAGAGTATACGGCCAAGCATCCGCTCCGGCCTACTGCCGACGCGACGCGCATCCGGCGCGGTCCGGTTCAGTCGAGGACGGCGTCAGGCCGGCGCTCGCTCGCCGGCAGAGGACACGACTCCACCCGCCCGAACCACGCGCGGCGACGGCCGGCGACGAACCGGTAGACCGCCGCGCGCAGTGGACGGGGCAGCAGCAGGGTGCCGGACGCCAGGAGGCCGAACCGTCCTCCCATCAGTTGTAGCGTGCGCACCACGGCGTCGGCGGCCCGCAGCGTCCGCGGCCCCTCGATCAGCACGACCCAGTCGTCCTGCGCCCTATCCGCAGGAGTCAGCAGCCGCCGGGCAGTCACCCCGGCGAGCGGAGCGATCCGCAGCCGACCGGCGGTGTCCCCCTGCAGCACGATCCGCGACAGGCGCCGGCAGAGTACGCAGTCGCCGTCGACGAACAGGATCGCGAGGCCGTCGGCCGCGGCTCGCGCCTTCACGGCAGCCAGCGCGGCGTCGTCGCGCCCGCGATCACCGCCAGCTCCCGACCGTCGAGATCGAACACGACCACCTCGGGCTCAGGGAACGCCACGTCCAGCCGGGATCGCTGCGCCGCCAGCAGGTCGCCACCCGGTGCGAATACGATCTCCCGGTATGTGAGTCCCGGCGCGGCGGCCAGCGCCTCGGTCTCGAAGTGCGGCCCGGCGTCGGTTGCCAGCCACACCTGCTCCCCAACGCCTGCTGCGCGGATGAACGCGAAGCGATCGCCGCCGGGCGCCCACGCCGGCGCGCGGTCGGCGCCGTGCTCGGGCCCGAGCGCCCGTCGCACCGTGAGGTCGGCCAAGTCGATCGCTATCAGCAGGTCCACGGCCCGGCCTGCTGCCCCCTCGCGCAGGTCGGAGGTGAGGATCTCCCGCGCTCCGGGGCGCCACGCCGCCGGGGCCGCGGCCCGCGTCGGTACGAGCACGGTCCGGCCATCCGCTACGTTGACGACGCGCAAACCCCCTTCCACGGGCGACACGAACGCCACCCACGCTCCGTCGTCCGACCAGCGCGGGTCGAAGCCGATCACTTCCTGGTCCATGAGCGGCCACAGGTCGCCGGTGGCGGGATCCAGCAGCCAGGGACGCGGCGGCAACGGCAGCCGGCGCCTCGAGAAGACGATGGTCTCACCGTCGGGAGCCCAGCGGGCCGCACTGCACTCCGCCCCGCCGCAGCCCAGCAGCTCGCGCCGACCGCCGTCGGAATCGACAAGCCAAAGATCGGCGGCGAACACGTCGGTGCCCAGCGTGACGACCAGCGAGCCGCCGTCCGGCGACTGGTGAAAGTCGCGCACCGGCCGCTCGAACGACGCCAGTGTCCGCTCGTCGCCGGGCTCCGACCTGCCGCCTGCCGCCTGCCCCGCGGTCGTGGCCACGACTCTGGCGGCGATCCGGGCCCGTTCGGCCGCTCCGTCGGCCACGTAGGCGATGCGCAGCGCTCCGGTGTCGAAGCTCCACTCGACCGCTCCGCGCAGACGGCGTCCGGACGCGGCCCGCACGGACCGGTCGAGCCGCACCGTGTAGCGCGTGCGAGCGGACAGCGTGCGGTCCGGGTCGAAGCGCACGGTGCGGCTGCCCCAGCGCAGCGATCCCTCGACGGGAGGCTCGATCGCCAGGGTCGACGAACGCGCGGCGGGATCGATCGGCTCCGAGAACCGGATCTCGATCGTCGCCAGCGTGGAGACGTGCTCGGCCCCGTGCGCCGGCGTCAGGGAAACGACCTGCAGACCGACGCGGTCTCCCAGGGCCGCCGCCACGACCGCGACGACCGCGGCCACGCCAAGCGTGGCCAGCGCGTGTCGGTCCAGGGCCCGCATCGTCAGTAGTAGAGATAAGGAACCGGCGGTGGATCGATCGGCTCCACGTCCACGGCGACCAGGATCGGCATCCGTTCGCCGCCGATCTCCGCCACCGTGAAGCGGCCCCTGACCGTCAGCCACTGGTCATCGGGGACCAGGGCGAGCTCCGCGGCCTCGGCGACGATCGCGATCGGCATCGCGTCGGCCACGCAGCAGCTCAGCAGAAAGCGGCTGAGACGCACCTGGTCCGGGCGGAGCGCGGAATCGCGTGACACGAATCCCGTGATCCGCGCCTCCTGCCCGGCGAACCGGTCCGGGTCATCCGCAACGTGGAACTCCACCAGCCACTCCAGCATCGATCGACCCAAGGCCTCCGCGGCGGCGCTCCGCGTCGCCCGCCCCGCCGGCGTCGACTGCAGGGCGGTCGGCGGGAGGCTGGCCACGGCGACCTCCCGGTTGCCGAGTGCCGCCGAGCCCAGGGGCTGCTCCGGCGCCAGCCCGAAGGCCACCGGAAGCGCGAGCACCGCCAGGGCGCTCCAGCGCACGCGCACGCCGTGCCCGGACCGCCCGGCATGCCGGGCCCCGCGCCAGGCGGTTCCCGCCAGCGCCAGCGCCATGGCGCCGAGGCCGGCCACCGCAATCCAGGTGAGCCACGCATAGCGCTGGTTGATGTAGTAGACCAGCGTGCCCGACAGCAGGCGGTGCAGCAGGATCGCGACGATTCCGTACAGCACGACAGCCGCCAGCAGCCGCGACCGGTCAAGCCCGCGCATGCTCACGCCCAGGGCACCAGGTTGTGCACGATCAGTGCGGCCGCGAAGGTCAGCACCAGCGGCAGCGCGACCAGGTAGACGACCGCCCTCGTGCGGAAGACGCTCAAGAACAGCAGGGTGCTCTTGACGTCCACCATCGGTCCGAACACCAGGAACGCCAGGATCGAGGCCGGCGCAAAGGTGGCGGTAAACGCCAGCGCAAGAAACGCATCGACGGAGGAGCACACCGAGAGCAGGTAGCCGAGCCCCAGCATGGTCGCCACCGACGCCGCCCCGCCGCGGCCGATGTCCAGGAGGACCGACTGCGGCATCACGGTCTGCAGGAGGGCGGCCAGGCCGCAGCCGATGACGAGGTAGCGACCCATGTCGAACAGGTCGGCCGAGCCATGCAGCAGGGCGTCGCGGGCGAAGGATCCGATGCTGCGCCCGCGTTCCGGAGCCGACCGGTCACGAGGGCCGTGATCGTGATCGTGATCGTGATCGTGATCGTGATGGTGCCCGTGGCCGCTCCCGGCAGGGGAGGCCGCTCCTTTCAACCCATCGGAGGCCAGCAGGATGTCTTCCCGACCGGCGCGGCGAAACGCGGCCGCGACCGCGACCGCGACGACCAGCGTGAGCACCAGGCGGCCGATGAGCATCCAGCCGAATCCGAACGCCGTGGCCGTGCTGGCGATCACGACCGGGTTGAGGACCGGCGCGCCGAGCAGGAAGGCGATCGCGACCGGCGGCGGGAGTCCCTTGCTCAACAGCCGCCGGACGACCAGCACGACTCCGCACTCGCAGACCGGGAATACCATCCCGAGCGCCGCGCCGGCGAGCACGCCGGCACCGGTCCGCGCCGGCACCCATCGGGCCAGCGTCCGCGTGCTCACCGCCATCTCGATCACGCCGGACAGCAGCGCGCCGATCGCCACGAACGGCACGGCCTCGATGAAGATGCCGAGGAAGATGGTCGTGAACGCCTGCAGCCGGTCGGCCCAGGTCACCGGATCGAACGCCTGCTCCGCGGTCGGCGTGCGCAGCGCCCGGCCGGCGAGCGCCGCGCCCAGCACGACCGCCCCAGCGCCGACCGCGAACAGAAACCAACCGCGGAGCGAACGCCGTGCCGCGGCCACGGAATGGGTGCTCATGTCGTGATGGGCGGTGACGGGCTCGAACCGCCGACCTCCTGGGTGTAAACCAGGCGCTCTCCCAACTGAGCTAACCGCCCGTGCCGGCCGTTCCCGGCGGACGCCATTGTGGAACGCCCGGCGTGTGGCGGTATAGTGGCAACGGATGACCGTGGTCGTACGTCTCCTGATCGCCGCGGCAGCCGCAGCCGCCGTGGCGGCGGCTGCCGTCGCCCTGGCCATCCAGGAAGAACCGGCCGCTCCGGAGCGTTTCGTTCCGTTGCGCGCCCCGGCGCGACCCCACTACCCCGGGCTGTCGTTGCGGGGAGTGGTAGCTCCCTGGCGCGTCGCCCTGCAGATCGGGCACCTGGACACCGACCAGTACCCGCCCGAGCTGGAGCATCGACGCACGGCGACCGGCGCCAGCGCCGCCGGCGTGGCTGAAGTCGACGTCAACAGAGTCGTGGCGACGGCAGCCGCCGAGCTGCTGCGCAAGCAGGGCGTCGAGGTGGTGCTGCTCCCGGCCACCGTGCCCCCGGGGTTCGACGCCGACGCCTTCGTGGCGATCCACGCCGACGGCGGCGGCAGCTCCGGCTACAAGGTCGCCCCTCCGTGGCGGGCGTCCCCCGCGTCCCGACGCCTGAGCGCCCTGCTGCGCGAACACTACGGCGCGGTCACCGGGTTGCGGGAGGACCTGAACGGTGTGACGTACAACATGCGCGGCTACTACGCATTCGGCGGCCGGTACCGGCATGCCATCGCCATCACCACGCCGGCGGCGATCCTGGAGATGGGCTACCTCACCCACGCTGCAGACCGGGCGTTCCTGACCGGCCACCCGGACGTGGCCGCACGCGGCATCGCCGGCGGCGTGCTGGCGTTCCTGGCCGAACACGAGCCGATGGACCCGACCGCGGTCATCCCACCGGCCCCGACCGTGCTCTGGCCTGCCCGCAGAACGGTGTCCCTGCATGCCGCACCGACCCGCGAGTCCACCGTGCGCTCCTACCTGCGGCCGACCGATCTGCTGATGGCGATGGGGAAGGACGGTGACTGGTACGACGTTCGCGTCCGCGGCAGTTACCGCGACTTCGGCTGGATCCACGCCGACGACCTGAGCCTGGACGGCCGGTAATCTTGACCCGCACTAGGGGCGTGGTATTGGACCCAACCGTGGCGCATGAGTCCCGGCGGCAGGAGTGCCGGCGGCAGGAATCCCGGGTGCTCGAATGCAGCGTGCTGGTTCTCAACAGCTCGTACACCGTCCTGCGCCTGGTCAGCGCGCGGCGCGCCTTCGTGCTGCTGGTGCGGCAGGCCGCGGAGGTGATCACCACCGAGGGCGGCCGCTACGAGTCGTTCGACTTCGCCCGGTGGACGGATCAGTCCGGCATCCTAGCGGCGCGAGGCGACGGTCACCTGGACTGGGTCCACACAGCGACGCTGACGCTCGCGGTGCCGCGCGTCATCAGGCTGACCGACTACCACGGCTTCCCGCGCCAGGGGGTGGCGCTCACGCGGCGCAACGTGTACGCCCGCGACGGCAACACCTGCCAGTACTGCGGCACGCGCTTGGCCGCGCGCGCGCTCACGATCGACCACGTGCTCCCGCGGTGGCGCGGCGGCACGGAGTCGTGGTCGAACCTGGTGACCGCGTGCATGCCCTGCAATACGCGCAAGGGCGGCAGGACGCCGCGTTCGGCCGGCATGCAGCTCATCCGCAAGCCCGTGGAGCCGCGCCGGAATCCTCTGATCCTGCTGCGGCTGCAGAGCCCGAAGTACGACTCCTGGCGCGTCTTTCTGAACGATCCGGCCCTTCCGAACGAGGAGAAAGGGCGGCGCGCACCGGCCCTGGCCGCCGTGGAGACCTGAACCGGCAACCCGGTGGGTGAGCTCAGTAGGTGAACTGACCGACGCCGAACACCATGCCGGCGCTGGCCGGCACCAGCACGACCCGGTCGCCCCGGCTCAGCCGGCCTTCCGCTTCGGCCATGACCATGGCGGCCGGGATGCTTGCCGACACCAGGTTGCCCATCTTCGGGAACACCTCGCTGTACACCTTGCCGTTCCGGATTCCCGCGGCCCTGCCGGCGCGCAGGTAGGCAACGCTGGAGGCGGCGTGCGGGAAGTAGATGTGCGGGGCGTTCAGGTCGCCGACCGTGCGCCGGACCAGGGGCAGCAGGTACTCCTCCGCCCGTGCGAACAGCTCGTGACCGTAGGCCACGAACTTGTTCACGCCGTTCAGCGCGATCCGGTCCGACAGCTCCACGAAGTCCTCGTACCCGTCCAGCGGGATGTTGCACAGACCGCACAGCTCCGGCACGGAGTGGTAGTCGAAGCGCCACTCGGCGTCCGACGCGGTGACGATGGTGGCGGTCGCCGCCTCGCCGATGGTGTAGGTCGGGAACGTGTATTCGAGCTGCTCGAGACCCTTCACCTCGAAGTTCTCAGGGTACCCGTGCTCCTTGTAGTTGAACTCTCCGTTGATGATCATCGCGGTGCGGAGCGTCCCGGACCGCAGGAACCGGTACGAGATCTCCAGCGCGCGCATCCAGCTCATGCAGGCATCGGCGATGTCGAAGCACGAACAGGTGAGGCCCGTCGCCTGCGCGTAGAAATAGGCGTTGGCGGGCTCCAGGAACCCCTTGCCCACCCCGCAGTAGATCAACAGATCGATGTCGGAAGGCGCCATCGCCGCCTGCTCCAGAGCCTGCAGCATCGCGTCCCTGACCAGGTCGCTGGCGCGCTCGCCCCGCTGTACGTCCCGGACGTAGCGCGTCACCGACCCGGTGCGTTTCAGCAACCCGCGCACCAGCCGCTGGTACTTGCGCAGCACCTTCGGGTCGACGCCGTTGCTGCACTGCTGCAGCAACGTGACGATCTCGTCATTGGTAACCAGCCGCGAGGGGTGCTTGAGCGAGACGGATGCAATGCGCATGGACAGCGGATGCACCGGCAGCGGCGATGCGCTACCGTGAAGGCCGAAGCCTACCACGCCGGCGCGGGTCGCAACACCCGGCGGCCCTCGGAGCGAATCCATGGATTCCACCCCGTCACCGAACGTCGACCGCCCCGGCGCAGCCTTCGCCGAGCTGTACCGGACCGTCTGCCGACTGCGTGCGCCGGACGGCTGTCCCTGGGATCGCGAGCAGACCCCCCAGTCGATGCGGACCATGCTCCTGGAGGAGGCATTCGAGGCAATCTCGGCGATCGATGCCGGCGACGATGACAACCTGAACGAGGAACTGGGCGACGTGGTGCTGATCGCGACGATGATCGCCCGCATGAAGGAACAGGAGGCCTCCTTCGCCGTGGCCGACATGCTGACCGGCGTGGTCGACAAGCTCCGCCGCCGCCACCCGCACGTGTTCCCGCCCGCCGGCGGCCGGCCGGACGGGGGCTATCCCACCGATGCCGACGGAGTGTTGCGCCAGTGGGAGCGGATCAAGCAGAGCGAGAGGCGCGAACCGGAGCCCCGTTCCTCCGCGCTCGACTCGGCCGGCTCGTCACCCAGCCCACTCCGCAATGCCGTCGACCTGCAGTCCGCCGCCGCCACCGTCGGGTTCGACTGGGACGACGCCCGCCCGGTGTTCGCGAAGGTGGCCGAAGAACTGGCCGAGGTCGACCAGGCGGCCGGGATCGAGCCGCAACGCACCGAAGAGGAGCTGGGCGACCTACTGTTCGCGGTGGTCAACCTGTCCCGCCACCTGCGGGTCGATCCGCTGCTGGCGCTGAACGGCGCAAACCGGCGATTCCGACGCCGGTTTCAGGAAGTGGAGCGGCGCGTGCGTGAAATCGGCGCCACCCTGGGCGAGCTGCCGTTGGCGGAGCTCGACCGCCACTGGGATGCGGTCAAGCGTGACGAGAAACGCATCGCCCCGCCCGCACCCGGACGCAGCAGCGCCAGCAGCATGCCGACCGCCAGCAACCCCGTCCACAGTGCGGAACCGCCGTAGGAGACGAACGTCAGCGGAATGCCGGTGATCGGCATGATGCCGCTCGCCACTCCGATGTTGACCAGCACGTGGGTGGCGAACATGCCGATAACGCCGGCGGCCATCGCCACGCCGAAGTCGTCGCGTGCACGCCGGCATATGGCGATCGATCGCAGCAGGATGACGGCGAACAGCCCCAGCACCAGCAGCGAGCCGCGGAATCCCCACTCCTCGGCCAGGATGGAGAAGATGAAGTCCGTGCTCTGCTGGGGCAGGAACTGATAGTGGCTCTGCGTGCCCTGCAGATACCCTTTCCCGGCCAGCCCGCCCGACCCCACGGCCGTCTTCGACTGGATGATGTTCCAGCCGGCGCCGCGCAGATCCGCCCATGGCTCCAGGAACGCCGCCAGGCGGACGATCTGGTACGGCTTCAGAACGGACCGCACCAGCGCCGCCCCTGTCACCCCGCCCAATACGATGGACGTGAGGTAGCCGACCCAGTACAGCCAGCGGCTGCGGCTGAGCCGGTAACCGATGAACGCCAGGCCGACGATCGCCAGCAGCGCCACGGCGGCAAGGCGTACGATGCCCGGGTCGAGCAGCGCCGTGGCGACCGTGCGCAGGATGCCCTCGGGGTTCAGATCCGGCAGCACCGCCATGGCGAAGGTGACGACCGTCGCGCCCAGGATGAACGCCAGATGGCGAATCTCCGCTCCCGAAACCAGCGACGCCACCAGGAAGATCGGCACGTAGACCATCGCCGTGCCCATGTCGGGCTGCAGCAGGACCAGCCCGACCGGCAGCAGCACGATCGCCAGGCCCAGCGCGAAGCGCGGCAGCTCCTTGATGCCGTTGCCGATTCCGGCCAGGTAGGACGCCAGGAACAGGATGGTGGTGAGCTTCGCGAACTCCGACGGCTGCACGCCGAAATCACCGATGCCGATCCAGGCGCGGGCGCCGTTCACCTCCCTGCCGAACAGGGCGGTGGCCGCCAGCAGCACCAGCCCACCCGCGTACAAGGCGGGAGCCCCCGCCTGCAGCCAGCCCGACCCCGCCGCGGCGACCACGGCCAGGAGCGCGAACCCGGTCAGCGCCCAGACGATCTGCTTGATCCACTCCCGGGACACCGACTCGCCGGTTGAGTCGACGCCGCTCGAGTAGATGAACAGGACGCCGATCGCGACCAGCGCCGCGGTGGCGCCGAGCAGCGGCACCGCCCGCGCCCCGTCGCCGCCGGTCACCGTCGCGTACCGCCCCGGCGGTCAGCCCGCTTCGCCATCGCCGCCGTCCCCTCCGTCCCCTTCTCCCTCTGTCTCTTCCTCCGGCCTGGGCTCGCCCAGCAGGTCGTACATGGGGGTATGGGGCTGCAGGTCGTCGATCACGTCATCGTAGTCCAGTCCGGTGAACATGCCGTGCAGCAGCACGTTGGTCACCTTCGGCGCCCACCACTCCCAGTAATCGGTGGCTTCCGCCATGACGACCACCACCACCTGATCCTCCGGCGGAGCGTCGGCGGGCGCGTAGGCCGCGAACCAGGAGTGCTTGAGCTCGGGCCCCTCGGCATCCAGGGACTTGGTCTGGGCGGTGCCGGTCTTGCCGGCCGCCGGCACCGCCGGCGTGGTGATCGCCACCGCCGGGGTTCCGTCGGTCACCGTGTAGCGCATCGCCTCGCGGACGAAGGCGAAGGTCTCGGGCTGCACGTCGACCTCCAGCAAGGGGACGGGCGACGGTCGCTTGACGAGTGCCCCGTCGCCGCCGTCGCGGACTTCCTTCACGAGGTAGGGGCGGTAGACGACGCCGTCATTGGCGATCGCCGCCACCACGTTGGCGATCTGCAACGGGGTCGCGGTGACGAACCCCTGGCCGATCGACATGTTGATGGTGTCGCCTCCCACCCACGGCTCGCCGTGCCGGCGCTGCTTCCAGGCGGGAGTGGGCAGGAAACCGGCCTGCTCGCGCGGCAGCTCGATGCCGGTGGGGCTGCCAAGGCCCAGCGCCCGCGCGTAGTGGACGATGCGCTCCACCCCCAGCCGATGGCCGACCGTGTAGTAGTAGATGTTGCAGGACTTGGCCAAGCCGTCGCGCAGGTCGACCCATCCGTGCCCTTGCAGTTCCCAGTCGTTCCACGTCCCCCTGCCCAGGCGGAACTGCCCCCTGCAGTTGATCTGCTCCTCCGGCGCGATGAGCCCCTCCTCCAGCACCCCGATGCTCATGATCAGTTTGAACACCGATGCCGGCGGGTACGCGGAGTGCACGGCCCGGTTGACGAACGGATAGGTCGGATCCCGCAGCGCCCGGCGCAGTTCCTGCGCCCCGTCGGCCCCGCGGAACAGGCCGGGGTCGAACCAGGGATAGGAGACCATCGCGACGATCTCGCCGGTGGTCGGCCGCAGCACGACCACCGAGCCGATGCGGCCGGCCAGCGCGTCCTCGGCCAGGCGCTGGATGCGCGCGTCGATGGTGAGCACGAGGTCGTTGCCGGGTACGGGCGGGCGGCCCTCGCGGGTGCCCAGGTCCCGTTGGAGCGCGTCCACGGTCCGGTAGCTCAGCCCCGGCGTCCCGCGCAGGCGCTCGTCATACCGCTGCTCCAGACCGCTCTTGCCGATCGTGTCGCCACGGCGGTAGCCCTCGTTGTACAGGACCTGGAGCTCCTCGACGCTGATCTCGCCCACGTAGCCGATCACGTGCGCCAGGGCGCCGAGGTCGCTGTAGTCGCGCACCGGCTCGTTGCGCCAGGACACGCCCTGGAACCGGTGGATGTGCTCGCCGAGGTAGGCCACGGTCGGAAAGTCGGCGCCCGACAGGACCTCGATCGGTTGGAACAGGTGGCTCTCGTTCAGGGGCACCTGCCCGGCCATGTACTCCGGGTCGATGTCGAGCGCCTCCGCGAGCGAGGCGAGCAGCGCGTCCAGGTCGTCCCGGTCGCCCGGCACCAGCGCGGGGGTAACGTCGATGGAAAACGCCGGCCGATTCGCGACCAGCGGCCGCGTAAACGATCCGTCGTAGATCGCTCCGCGCTGCGCCGGCACCACGGTCTCGCGCTGGGCGAACTGCTTTGCCAGTTCCTCGAACTCGACCCCCTTGATCACCTGCAGCACGAACAGGTAGAGCGCCAGGCCGCCGAGCACGCACAGCAGCGCGATGCGCAATGCCGCAAGGCGGGAGACCGGGGCGGAATCGTCGGCGTGGGAGCCGTTCAACGTCGCACCCGGACGCGCCGCACCTGGTTCGACGCGCGTTCGCGCATGCCCGGCAGCACGCTGAGCAACACGTACATGGCGGGAGCGGCCACGGCGTTCAGTCCCGCTTCGATCAGGAAGCTGGTCAGAAACGCGGAAGGTCCGATCCCGTAGCGGCTGGAGATCCAGGGTACGGCCAGCCCCACGGCCGCGAGCGTGACGGCCTTGAGCACCGTGGCGGCGATCGACACCGCGGCCGGCAGCAGCAGCCAGTCGACGCTGATCAAGCCTTCCATGCGGCCTACCGCGTACCCTACCACCGTGCGGGTCATGGCGGTGAGCCCCAGCGGGGCCACGCTGATCGTGTCCGCAATCAGGCCCGAGGCGAACCCCGCGATCTGGCCGGGCATGCTGCCCCTGCGCATCGCCATCAGGGCGACGATCACCAGGGCAAGGTCCGGCTTGACGCCGGCGACCGCCACCCACGACAGCAGCGTCGAGCTCAGCAGGGAGGCGGCGGCGGCGAGCACCGTGGTCGCCAGGATGACGCGGACATCACACATCGACCGGCTCCGCGGTATCCAGCACCAGCACGTAGTCCAGGCGGCCGAACTCGACCAGAGGCTGCACGATCACCTCGATCGTCGACCGGTCGTCACCGTCACGGTGCTCGACGACCCGGCCGATGTAGATGCCGCGCGGATAGGGGCTGCGCATGCCCGAGGTGATCACCAGGTCGTCGACCGCCAGGTCCTCCGCGGCGATGCGCGGCACATAGCGCATGACCAGCCGGTTGCCCGCCGGATCACCTTCGATCAGCCCGTCGCGCTCGATGCGCTGCAGGCGCGCGGCGACGTACGAGGAAGCGTCCAGAATCGGCCGCACCATTGCCGTGAGGGATGAGACCAGTTCGACCCGCCCGACCAGCGCCTGGATGCCGCCGGCATCGGCGACCACCGTGGCATCGACACGAACGCCGTGCCTGCGGCCGCGATTGATCGTCACCGTATTGAACAGATTCCCCGGGTCGCGGCCGATCACCTCCGCCGGAATCACGGTGGGAGCGGCGGCGCGGGGAAGGTCGAGCAGCGCGCGCAGGTTGCGGTTCTCGACCCTGAGCTGTACGTTGTCGCGTTGCTGCTGTTGCATCCTCAGCAGCTCGGCGCGCAACTCCTGCAGCTCCGCCCTGCTTCGGCCGAGCTCCCCGATCGCGGCGACCGAATCCGCGACCCAACGAACGCCGGTGCTGATGCCCGCCTGCACCAGTGACAGCAGCCCCACGTGCCCGGGCGGGGGATTCAACCCCACCAGCAGCAGCGAGCTGATCAGCAGAACCGCGAACGTGACGCCCGAACGGCGGCGGCTGACGAAGGGGCGTACCTCGGTCACGGACGCGTACTCAGGTCAACTCCCCGGGGCCGTCATGATCCTTACCGGTACTGCCGGCGTTGGCTCATCCCGGTTGTCTCGAAGTACTTGCCGGCCCCGAGCGCAACGCACAACAGAGGTTGCTCCGCGACGATCACCGGCACGCCGGTCTCCCGACCGATCAAGCGCGGCAACCCGCGCAGGAGCGAGCCGCCACCGGTCATGACGATGCCGCGCTCCACGATGTCGGAGGCCAACTCCGCCGGCGTGCGCCCCAGCGCCCGCTTGATCTCCTCCAGGATCTGGCGCGTGGGCTCCTGCAGCGCTTCGCACACCTCGATCGAGTCCACCTCCAGCCGGCGCGGCAGGCCGGTGATGGCGTCGCGGCCCTTGATCTCCATGCGCACGATCTTCTGGTCCGGGTCCGCGTTGCCGATCTTGATCTTGATCTTCTCGGCCGTTTCGAGGCCGATCACCAGGTTGTGGACGGTGCGCACGTGCTTGATGATGGCTTCATCGAACTCGTCGCCGCCGATACGGATGGCATTCGACACCACCATGCCGCCGAGCGAGATGACCGAAACTTCCGTGGTGCCGCCGCCGATGTCGCAGATCATGTGGCCGGCCGGCTCCATGATCGGCAGATCGGCCCCGACGGCAGCCGCGATCGACTCCTCGATCACGAACACTTCGCGCGCGCCTGCCTGCTCGGCGCTCTCCTGCACCGCCCGTTTCTCCACCTCGGTGGCGCCGGCGGGGATGCCGATCACCATGCGCGGCTTGACGAACCAGCGCCGTGGGGCAACCTGCATGATGAAGTGGCGGATCATCTGCTCGGTCATCTCGAAATCGGCGATCACGCCGTCACGCAGCGGGCGCACCGCCTCGATCGTGTGCGGCGTCTTCCATAGCATGCGCTTGGCCTCGGTACCGACGGCGACCACCTGCTTGCTTTCGTGGTCGATGGCGACCACGGACGGCTCGGTCAGCACGATGCCCTTCCCCTTGACGTGCACGAGGGTATTGCAGGTGCCCAGGTCGATGCCGATGTCTGAGGAGAAGTTGTTGAACAAAGCCATCAGGTAGAGTGTACCTCCGTGTCGTGGTTGGCGCTATCGCGGTGGGCGCTATCGCAGGCGTTCGATCGCGCGGCGGTGGTTCGGATCCAGCGCCCGCGCGGCGCGCCACTCCGCGAGCGCCCGGTCGGCGTCGCCCTGCCGGGAGTGGATCTCGCCCAGATAGAAGTGGGCATCGGCGGCCCGCGCGTCGCCGGCGATGATCGCCCGGTACTGCTCTTCGGCCAGCGGCAGTTCGCCGAGCGCACGGTAGACCGCACCCAGCTCGTACCGCGCCCGCTGCGCGATCGTGATGTCGTCGGTGAGGTCGATCGCCTGGATGAGGTTCCGCCGCGCTCCGTGCACGTCGCCTTCATCCATCAGCATGGTGGCCATCTTCAGATGCAGCAGGTCGGACGGCCGGCGCGTCAGCGCATGACGGAAATACTCCAGACCGCGCGGGTCGCCGAGCTCCGTATACGCCAGCCCCAGGTACTCGTAGGTGTCCGCCCCGTCGTAGCCGAGCGCCAGCGAGCCCTCCAGGTAGCGCACCGCAAGGTGGTAGTAGAAATAGCCGCGGTGAAAATAGGCCTTGCCGAGCGCGTACTGCGCGGCCGGTTCCGCCACGGCGATCCGCGAATTCAGCAGCGCCCGGCGCAGCGCCACGATCGCCGTCGAAAGGCGATCCGCGGCGGACACGCCGCGTGCGCCGTCGCCGCCCGACCCCGGGTCGGCCGATCCCGGGTCGGCTGATCCAAGGTCGGCGATCGCCGCGTAGAGGGACGCAACGCCGCGGATCAGGTTCGCCTCCGCGTCGAGCGGCCGTCTGACCAGCGTCAACTCCGCGGCCTCCACCGCCTCTGCGTAGCGCCCATCGCCGACGAGCACGCGCATGTTGACGTCCCGGTCACGCCGGAGCCAGGCCCCGACCGCGCGATCGGCCCGCAGCAGGACACCGGCGACCACGACGCCGACGACGAGGAGCACGACGAACAGTGCGCGACGCCGTCCCGCTGTCCGCTGCCGGCGGCTCCCGGCCGGCTGGTATCCCCATCTCGGCACCGGACCGTATCGCGGCGCCCCGGAGGAAGGAAGAGGAGGCGGGCCCGTAAGCCGGGTTCTGTTCACTCCGGCGCGTACCGGGGCGCCTGCGCGGCCCGGCCGCCACCGGGGCGGGCCATCATTCATCTGGCGCACGCGGCGGCGCCGAATGGCGCCGGCGCGGCACTCGAGCAGCCTACCCGCGGGCCCGAGGACGGCATCCCCGGAGGGACCGCCCTCATGTGGCGAGCAACCCGACCCGCTGCTTGGCTTTGCTCCGGGCGAGGTTTGCCATACCTCCGGCGTCGCCGCCGGAGTGGTGGGCTCTTACCCCACCGTTTCACCCTTGCCGGACGCGCCGTCCCTTGCGGCACGGTTGCCCGGCGGTCTGTTCTCTGCTGCACTGTCTGTCGCCCGCGCCTTGGCGCGGACGCCCGGGGATTACCCGGCACCCTGCTCTTCGGAGCCCGGACTTTCCTCCACGCCCGAACCGGACGCGGCGATGGCCGGCCCGCCTCCTGTCGCCTTCACGGTAGCCGATCATACCAAGCGTGGCCAATACCGGGCGTGGCTAGCGGGCGGGCGCAGGACCGCGACCCGCGGCAGGGTTCAGGCGTCGTCGGACGCGTGGTCGTCCTCGGCTTCTTCGGTGGCATCGTGACCATCGCCGTCTTCATCGTTGTCGTCGTCGGTCACGTCGAGGTCCAGGAACAGCTCCTCCTCGTCCTCGAGCTCCTCGTCTCCCTCCGCATCCGCGAAGAAGCCGGGCTCGTCATCGAACACGTCGATCTGCACCTCCGACTCGTCCTCGGCCGGCGCATCCTCGTAGAAGACGATGCGCCCATGCGTGCAGAACAGCACGTCCTCGGCGCGGCGCACGCGGTTGACGAAGTGAGCGGGCAGGGTCATGTAACACCCGGTGCAGACCTGTGCCTGCAACGGGACGATCCCGTACCCGTCGGTCATTCGGACGATCCGTTCGAACTTGAACAGCAATTCCGCATCCAGACCGGCGGCGATCCCCGACTCTTCCGCCTGCAGCGCGGCCAGCCGCTGCTCGCGGTCGGCCAGCTCGACCTTCATGCGCGACTCTTCCTCCTGGACGACGCCCTCCTGCTGCTCGATCAGCTCCGCTTCGCGGGCCAGCTCCTCGGACACCTGGTCGAGCCGCTCTTCCTCTTCCTGCAGCGCCCGGCGGTAGTCCATCTCGCGCTCGGAGGCATCGCGGATCTGCTTGTCCAGCGCTTCGTACTCGCGCTGCGTGCGGATCTGGTCCATCTGGCGCTCGTACTCCTCGCGGATGCGCTCCGATTCAACCGCATCGTCGCGCAGCCCGCCGATCCGCTTCTTGGTCGATTCCTGCTCCTCGTTGCGCTCCAGGTAGGTCCGCTTGAGCCGGTTGAGCAGCTCGGTCTTGGTGGCGAGCGACCTGGGCAGTTCCTCGATCTGCGCCTCGATCTCGTGCTTCTTGTGCAGCACGTCCTGCAGCGCCCGCAGTTTGTCCAGAGCGTCCTGAACCGCCGACGTCCCGTGGTTCGTCCGCTCGATGGGTACGGCTTCGCTACTCACACCGTCCTCCGGTCATGTGGCCCTCCGGTCATGTACTGCTCCGTCATGTTCGCCTCCGTCATCGGCGCCTGTCGCCTCACTCGTCAAGATAGTCCTTCAGCCGCATGCTGCGCTTCGGATGGCGCAGGCGCCTGAGCGCCTTCGCCTCGATCTGGCGGATGCGCTCGCGCGTCACGTTGAAGTGCAGCCCCACCTCTTCCAGGGTGAGGGAGTACCCGTCCTCCAGGCCGAAGCGCATGCGCAGGACCTCCTGCTCGCGCTCCGGAAGCGTGCTCAGAACCTGCTGGAGCTGCTCCTGCAGCAACCGGAACGCGCTGGTGGTGGACGGGTTCTCCACGTCCTTGTCCTCGATGAAGTCGCCGAGGATCGAATCCTCTTCCTCTCCGATCGGCGTCTCCAGCGAGATGGGCTCGCGCGCGACACCCTTGACCGCCTTGATGCGCGCCGCGGACCAGTGCAGCCGCTCGGCCACCTCCTCGTCGCTGGGCTCACGCCCCAGTTCCTGCATCAACTGCCGCGACTCGCGCACCACCTTGTTGATCTGCTCGATCATGTGCACGGGTACGCGGATGGTCCGCGCCTGATCGGAGATCGAGCGGGTGATCGCCTGCCGGATCCACCACGTGGCGTACGTGGAGAACTTGTAACCCTTGCGGTACTCGAACTTCTCCACCGCCTTGATCAGGCCGATGTTCCCCTCCTGCACGAGGTCGAAGAAGTGCAGGCCACGGTTGGTGTACTTCTTGGCGATGCTGACGACCAGCCGGAGATTGGCCTGGATGAGGCGGTCCTTGGCGCGCTTGAGCTGGTACTTGCCCTCTTCGAGCCGACGGTGCATCGCCAGCACCTCGTCGGCACGGTGCTCGAAGGCCACCTCGATTTCACGAATGTCCGCCTGCCGGCGCTCGTACTCGGCCACCAGCGCGCGGATGCCGTCGGCCTGCATGCGGATCGCCGCCTCCAGCTTGGCGCGTTCCGCCGAACGGGACAGCTTGCGCTTGACGGAGCGGAGTTCCCGGGGCGTGCTGATGCGCAGCCGGCGCTCGATCCGCTCGCTCCTGCGCTGCAGGGAACCGAGCCGCCGGGCAGCGTCCGCCAACCGGTTCGACAGCAGTGTGATCTCGTCCTGGTGCAACTCCACCGTGGCCAGCGATGACTGCAGTTGGGCGCGCAACCCGGCCAGGCGTTCGTCCTCGAAAATGCGGCCTTCCTCGTCGACCAGCGTCTCCTTGTACTCCACGTAGGCCTTCAGCAGCGGGTACATCTCCTGCACGGCTTCCCGGTAGCAGGCGTTGAGCCGGCGGCGGTCGGCCATCAGCTCCGAGATCTCCTTCTTGGTGCGGTTGTGCTCCCGCGGATCCTCGGTCGAGCGTGCGCGCTCGGCGATGTGGTAGAACGCCGGCAGCGTGGCGCCACAGCTCTTGATCACCTGGTGGATGACGTTCTCACCCATCTCCATCCGCTTGGACAGGATCACCTCCTGTTCGGCGGTGAGCAGGTTCTCCTTCCCGATCTCCCGCAGGTAGAGCCGGATCGGGTCGTCGACCGCGGTTTCCCGGTCGTTGTTGTAGACCAGGCGGCGCTTCGCCGCCGCGGCGGCCTGCCGCAGGTCGTCCTCGGTAACGTCGTCGCCGGCCTCCTCATACTCCAGCGTGACGTCGTTCTGCTCCAGCAGTGCTGCCACCTCGTCGATCCGGTCGGAGTTCACCAACTGGTCGGGGAGGCGGTCGTTGACCTCCTCGTAGCTGATGCTCTTCTTCTGCCTGGCGTACTCGAGCAGTTGAACGACCGCGGGATCAGTCAACAGGTCCGACATCCACCCTCACCTTCTTCAGTTTCTCCAACTCCGAATCGAGGTAGATCTTCTCCTCGAGCAGTTCCCGGACCGCACCGGGCGTTTCGTCACCGCCGCGCTCGGCGCGGCGCATGCGCGCCTCGATGTCACGTCGCCGGTCTTCCAGCGCGCGGGCCTTCAACGTGCGAGCCCCGTCGTCCAGCACTTCATCCGCGTTGACCGTGAACTCCCCCTCCGAGAGATTGCGTACCACCAGCGCGCGCAGCTCCTCGGTCTGCAACCTGCCGAGCAGGCCGTCCGGCGACTCGTCGCCCTGCCGGGCGCACTCGGCAAGCGCGACGAACAGCTCGTGCGCCATAGGATCCTGCAGGTCGTCGGACCGCAGACGCCGCTGCACGCGGTCGAACCGGTCCCGGTTGGCGGCGGCCGCCAGCATGTAGGTCATCTCCAGCGAACGGCCGACGACGCCACGTCCGCCACTCGGTGCGCCCGTCCGCGCCGCTGGGAAGTCGTGCCGGCTCGTTCCCGACGACGCAAGCCGGCGGTAATCGCGCACGATGCTGTCGCTGCCGACCTCCAGCAGGTCCGCCACGTCGTGCAGCAACGCCTCCCGCTTCAACTCCGAGCGTACGTGGGTGAGATAAGGGAGCAACTCCCGGAATACCTGTTCCTTCGCGTCTGCCTGTCGCAGATCGAGCGCAGATGTAGCCAGTTTGAGAAGATACCGGAACGCCAATATAGGGGATGCGAGGGCGGTTTGCAACCGGTCACCTGCATTCTGCTGGATATAATCGGCAGGGTCCAGACCGTCCTGGAGCGGAACCACGGACGTCGCGAGCTCCGCGTCCTCCAGCGTGGCGATGGCGCGCCTGGTGGCGTTCGCTCCGGCCGCATCCGAATCCATCACCAGGCGCACGTCCGTGGTATAGCGCGCCAGCAGCCGAGCGTGAGCTCCGCTCAGGGCGGTGCCGAGCGGCGCCACGGCCGCGCTCCCGGCCGCATCCAGGGCGATCACGTCCAGGTAGCCCTCCGCCACGTGCACGGCGCCAGCATGCTTGATGCGTTCCCGCGCCTCTGCCATGCCGTAGAGCACCTCGCCCTTGTGGTAGTAGGCGGTCTCCGGCGTGTTGAGGTACTTCGGTCCGTCCTCCATGGCGCGGCCGCCGAAGGCGACCACCTCGCCCCGCGGCGTGGAGATCGGGAACACGATGCGGTCGCGGAACAGCGCCGTCATCCCGCCCGCGGTGCTCGTGAACAGCCCGGAACGGGCCAGGAAGTCGTCGCCGTAGTGGTGGGAGCGCAGGAAGCGAAGCAGCCAGTCGCGGTCGCGCGGCGCATAGCCTACCCGGTAGCGATCGAGCGACTCGGCCGAAAATCCGCGGTTGGCCAGGTGCTCCCGGGCCGGCGCCGCTGCGGCGGTGCGGACCAGGATGTGGCGGAAACTGTCGGCCAGGCGCCGGTAGAGCTCCAGGTAGCTCTGCCGCTCGCTGCCCTCCGAGCCCGCGGTCTCCTCCACCTGCATGCCGGCGCGCTCGGCAAGCAGCCGGAACGCCTCCGGGAAACTGAGCTTCTCCAGCTCCATGACCAGGTCGAGCATCGACCCGCCCTTCTGGCACCCGAAGCAGTAGAACAGGTTCCGCTCCGGGGTGACGGTGAAGGAGGGCGTCTTCTCGGTATGAAAGGGACACAGCCCGACGAACCGTCGGCCGCGGCGCTGCAGGCGTACGTAGTCGCCGGCGACGGCGTCGATCCTCAGTCGATCGTTCAGCTCCGCGATCTGGTGGGAGGGAATCACGGGCTCACGGGCGTCGCTGCAACGCGGGTGCCCCTCAGCCGGCCACGCCCTTCAGATAGAAGTACTTGGCGACGTTGTGCTCGTCTAGCTCGCGGGAGAAGTGGTGCTCGCCGGTGTCCGGATCCTTGAGCACGAAGTACCAGTAGTCGCTCTCCGCCGGGAAGAACGCCGCCTGCAGGGCCACCGTCCCCGGATTCGAGATCGGCCCCGGCGGGAGCCGGCGCCGCTTGTAGGTGTTGAACGGGGAGTCGACCTCCAGCTCCTCGTGCGTGATCACGCGCGGATGCTCCCGGCCCTCTACCTCGGTGAGCACGTAGGCGACGGTGGCGCACGACTGCAGCCGTGCGTTGGCGGCCAGGCGGTTGACGAACACGGAAGCGATCAGCCCCGCTTCCTCGGGACGCTGGTACTCGCGTTCCACGATCGACGCCAGGATGATCGTGTCGTGCAGCTCGGCGGGGTCGATGCTCTCGAAGTCCGGCCGCACCTCGGCGAGCCGGCGGAAGAAGTTGCCGACCATGCTGCGCACCACGCGGTCGGCCGGGTAGTCGCGCGGAAAGCGGTAGGTGTCCGGAAACAGGTACCCCTCCATGCTTTCAGCGCGGATGCCGAACTCCGCGGTCAGCGCCGGGTCGGCGACCGCAGCCGCGAAGGCGGACGCGGTGGTCACGCCCCGTTCGTCGAGCCGTTCGGCGATGCGGCGCACGGTCCATCCCTCCGGAACGGTGACGGTGATCTCCTCCTGACGGCCCTCCAGCAGCAACGCCAGGACCTCGCGGGCGCGCAACGACGGGGACAGCGAGTAGTGGCCGGCGCGTATCCGGCTGTCGGCACCCTGCAGGTACGCCAGAATCCGCAGCGCCAGCTCGGAACGCACCAGCCGCTGCTCCTCCAGCCGCGCGGCCACCTCACCGAACGGCTCGCCGGGGTGCACGGTGAAGGTGACTTCCGACGCCGTTCCCGGCTCCACGGGAGGCCCGCCCAGATACGATGCGGCCAGCGCCGCACCGGCGCCGAGGACCACACACGCGAGGCCCAGCCCGATCGCGATGCGCTTCACGCGATACCCAACACTCCCAGCAGCAGCAAATGTAAACCCTTCACCGCCGGAAGCGAAAGGTGGGACGTTCCAAGCCTCATGACGGCGCCGCAGGCGCCGGGACACTCGTATCCGGTCAGGAACGCATCGGGAACCGATGCGCTCCGAGCCAAAGGAGGGGCTGGGCCGCGGGGAACCCCCCCCGGGCGCCGCCCCCACGGGGGGGCGCACCCGGGCGAAGTTGGG
>JAPPNY010000224.1:0-29627 GCA_028818385.1 Spirochaetaceae bacterium | reverse complement strand
GGGCGGGGCTACCCGGTTTGGGGTCCTCAACCGCTGGGGCCCGTTTGGGTGCCCTCACAAATGGGGGGGGGGGGCCTTGGTCACGGGGCCGGGGGCGCCGCGACCTCGGGGCGGATCAGCGGCTCTTCGTGGCGGCGCGAGAGCCAGTAGTCGATCTCGACCGCGTGCCGTACCGGGCCCTGACCGATACCGGGACACGATGCGGCGGCCTCCGACCACGCATCCGGGGATGCCAGGTTCGCATCCCAGAACGGGAAGCTCCGGCATTGCAGAGGTCGCGATTCGTACACCGTGCAGGCGCCATCCTCCCAGAGGCTGCAGTCGAAATTGGCCTTCTCGGTCAGGCTCAGCCGCTCGAATCCGCCGATGTCCACGGTGCGGCAGTAGCGGGCGGTGAACTCGGCAACGCTCAGGGCCTTCGCCCGAGCCAGAGCCTGCAGGTCACGCGGCGACAGGAAGACGTACCCCGGCTCGAGCCGGCAGCAGCGCTGGCACCGGGTGCAGTCGAAGCGCAGTCCGCCGTCGGCGGACGTCCGGTAGAACGGCTCAGTCACGGCAGATGGGATCACGGAAGATGGGGAGAGAAGGATTCGAACCTTCGAAGGCAATGCCAACAGATTTACAGTCTGCCCCCTTTGGCCACTCGGGAACCTCCCCGCTGTCGGAGCGCCGCATGCTCACTCAGCCCGCCTCTGCTGTCAATAGCCACGGCGCCCGGTCAGCCACCTGTCGGGATCGAACCGACGACCTCGAGATTACAAATCTCGTGCTCTACCGATTGAGCTAAGGTGGCGTGGGTCACGGGCGCCCCGGCGACAGGTCCGGGCGGAGCACCTGCGCGCCATCCAGGAACACCGGCACAGGCTTGCGGTCTCGGTCGCCGCGATAGGTCATCAGCAGCCGAATGATGCGGCCCGGCTGACCCTCCACGACGGCCTCCTGCACACAGAACAGCGGCACCTCCGCGAATCCGCCTTCGCGCGTCGCGGTCGCCGGATTCGCACGCGTCAGATCGGGTGTCAGCGAGAAAATGATGCTGACGATGTCCTCGGGCGCCACCCCGTTACCGTCGAGCACGGACCGGAGGAGCCGCAGGCCGGCCGACCGAATCGCTTCGGCGTCGTTGGCGCTCACCTGGATTGCGCCCCTCACCGCTACCATCATCTCTCCAGAACCTCGGGCCACGCATGCACGGACATGGTCGGCGCACGGCCGATCACCGTCTCGCGCGGTACAACCGTCACGTTATGTGGGCCACGATATACTGTCTGGCGTGAAGATCGCCATCACCCTGCTGACGATCCTCGCGCTGGCGGTCGCCGCGTTCTTCGTCGGATGGGTGGAGCTGTCGCTGCCGCCCGGCACCTACGGCGTCGCGTTCACGAAGTCGGGAGGTTGGGACGAGGAGGCCATCGCACCGGGCGGCATCACCTGGCGGTGGGAGCGGTTGATTCCGACCAACATGACCCTGCACCTGTTCGACCTGACCCCGCGGGAGGTGCAGCGCCGCGTGGCTGCGCTCCTGCCATCGGCGGAAGTGTACGCAGCGGAGATCGGCATCGACCCGGCGGCGCTCTCCTATGACCTCGGCGTCACCGTCCGGCTGCAGCTTCGCGCGGAGCACCTGGCTCCTCTGGCGGCGACGGCCGAGTTGCGCCCCGACACCGTGCCGGCCTGGTACGAGCAGGCCGCCGCCGCCGCCGTCGACGCTGCGACCGAAGCGCTGCTGGCGGGCGAGGCAGTCGCGGCGGTGACGAACCCCGGAAGCCTGGAGGAAGGCGTGCGGCGCCGGCTTGCCGCGCGCTTTCCCGAGCTGGAGATCATCGACGTCGAGCTGGTCCCGCACTCGGTTCCGGACCCGGACCTGTACCGGCACGCGAAGACGGCGTTCGACGAGCGCGTCGATACGCAGCAACGGGCGCGCCTGGCGGTGGTCGCCGATCTGGCATTCATGCGCGAGCAGGCTGCCCAGCACGCCGAGCTGTTGGCCATGCTGGGCAGCACGCTGGCCGAGTTTCCGGAGCTGGTGGACCTGTTGAGCCGCTCATCGGCCGACCTGCTCGGGCAGGTGCTGGGAATGGCAGAGCCGGCCGGACCGTAGCCGGGGGCCGCGGCCGCCGCGGGACCGGGGACCTACCCGGGCCGCAGGCCGATCTCGTGCACGGCGAACGACCGGATCATCAGCAACGCCCCCTCCGCCACCGTCACGCGCATGGGCGACGCGGTGATGACGTTGCTGACTCCGCCCTCCCCCGGACGCCACCGCAGCCCGTCCAGCGGCCAGCGAAGACCTGCCGAGCGTTCGATCGCCGCGCCCCCCGCCAGCGGCAGGAACGACACGGTCTGGCCCACCCAGCCGAACCAGGCGGCCGTGCCGCGAATCGCCTCCACGTGTTCATGGGAGGTGATCCAGCAGATCGGCAGCGTCTCCCGCTCGAACAGCCCGGCGATGAACAACAGGTGATCCAGTCGGCCGCCGCCGCCGCCGGCGATCACCACCCGGTCGCAGCCGAGCTCCTGCAGCGCATGCAGCCCGAGCTCGGTGTCGGTATGGTCCTTGTCCCGCGGGAAGCGGCGCACGCGACCGGCGGGGAGCCGTTCCGCGCGCACCGAGTCCATGTCGCCGACGATCAGGTCCGGCTCCACTCCCAGCGACAGCGCCAGATCGTAACCGGAGTCGGCGGCGACTATCGGCCCCACCGTCGTCAGAAAGGGCTCCAGGTCGACGCGCGCGGGGCCGTACCCGCCGGTGAGAAGCAGACCCGTCAGCGACATGCCGGCGTCACGAGCATACCGCCACCGCGCCACGGGACGCCACGCCCGGCCGGAGCATCGTCGCTCCGTTCACCGCCGCTTTCCGGTACCCTGCACGCGGCCTGGGGATGAGTTCGGAAGACCGATGGGAGGCGCCCGGGATTTCGTTGCCCGCTGCGGTGGAGCGCTTCGCCCGCGTCCTGATCGACGCCGGGCACGCCGCCTACCTGGTCGGCGGCGCGGTCCGAAACCTGCTGCAGGACCGGCCGACCGATGACTGGGACATCGCCACCGACGCGACGCCCGGCCGCGTGCAGGGCCTCTATCCCCGGACCATACCCACGGGCATCCGCCACGGCACGGTGACGGTCCTGCTCGGCCGCCGCCGGTTCGAGGTCACGACGTTCCGCACGGAATCCGGCTATTCCGACGGGCGGCGGCCCGATGCGGTCCGCTTCGCTGGAACGATCGAGGAAGATCTGGCGCGGCGCGACTTCACCATCAACGCGATCGCCGTCGACCTCGCTACCGGCGTCCTGCGCGATCCGCATGGCGGGCGCGACGACCTGGCAGCGCGGCGCCTCCGTACCGTCGGCAGCGCCCGCGAACGCTTTGCGGAGGACGGACTGCGTCCGTTCCGCGGGTGCCGGCTGGCCGCGGAGTTGAACCTGACCGTCGACGGGCAGACGGTGCGGGCGATGCGCGACGCGCTGCCGACCGCTCGCAGGGTTGCGGTCGAGCGGGTCTGCGAGGAGCTGCGCCGCCTGCTGCTTGCGCCGACCCCGTCGGTGGGCCTGGGCCTGCTCGAACGGTCCGGACTCATGGAGCTGTGTCTTCCGGCGCCAAGTGCCACGGCGGCCAGCCCCGCCGGCCGGGGAGCCCGCTACGCCCGCATCGATGCGGCGCCGACCGACGTGCCGCAGCGGCTGGCGATGCTGCTGGCGCCCGAGGATGCCGCCGCCGTACCGGCCGCCACTGCCCGCGCGCAGGCGGCTCTGACCCGCCTGCGCTTTCCCCACGCGGTGACCCGGCGGGTGGTCACCGCGATCGGCAGTCTTTCGATCCCGCTCACCGCGGACAGCTCCGACGCCGCCATCCGCCGCCTGCTGGCCGCCGTCGGCCGCGCTGCTGCCGCGGACGCGATCGCCGTCCGCCGGGCGATCGCGAAGATCGACGCTCCGCTGGCCCGGCGGGTGCACCGCCAGGCGGCCGCGGCGCAGGCGCTGACGATCGGCGAGCTCGCCGTCGACGGCGCCGTGCTGCAGCGTGAGCTGGGCCTTCGCCCCGGCCCGAACATCGGACGGCTGCTGCGCGCCCTGCTGCGAGCGGTCCTTGCCGACCCGGCCGTGAACGACCGCGCCCGGCTGCTGGACGTCGCCCGGGCGCTTCAGGACGAGGCGGCAGATCCCCCAGCGCCGGACTCATCGGAAGAAGCCTCCGCCGCGACGAGCTGCGCGTAGGCGATGCGGGCGACTCGCTGTTCGGCCTGCTTCTTGCTCTTGCCCTCCGCCGGGCCATACGGCCGCCCGGCGACGACCACGTCCATCGAGAACACCTGGTCGTGGTCCGGCCCCCGCCGCTCGGTGACCCGGTATTTGGGAAAGGCGCGAAAGCGCTTCTGGGAGAGCTCCTGGAGCAGCGTCTTGTAGTCCTGGCGGTGGCGGCCGGCGATCACGTTCTCGATCTCTTCGGCGAAGACACGCTCGACAAACCGCTCGGCGGCGTGCAGCCCGGAGTCCAGGAAGCATGCACCGATCAGCGCTTCCAGTGCGTCCGCCAGCAGGGCGCTCTTGCCGCGTCCGCCTGACCGCTCCTCTCCACGGCCCAGAAGCAGGTAGCGGTCCAGGGAGAGCTGCCTGGCGATCTGCGCCAAGCTCTCCTCGCTCACCACGACCGACTTCACGCGTGCCAGGTCCCCTTCGGGCTTCCCCTCCAGCCGGCGGTACAGCCACTGGCTGACCACCAGGCCGAGTACGGCATCCCCCAGGAACTCCAGCCTCTCGTTGCTGGCCACGCGCGCTTCGGCGGCATGCGAACGGTGGCAGAGCGCAAGATTCAACAGGCGCTCGTCGCGAAAACGGACGTCGATGCCACGCTGCAGGGATCGCAACTCGAACCGCCGGGCGGGAGACACCGATCTGAGATCGGCGTCCGTTCCAGCGCTCCCCGGCCGAGGACCACGGGGGCGGGGACCACGGCGCGCCATGCGCCACTCACCACGCAGGACCTTGAAGCCGCCTCCGAGTGCCGGCACGAGCTTGCGGGCCATCAGCCCGACGCTGCCATCAACCCGGCGGAGGGGTGTGACGGTGAGCGGGGCGCCCACCGCTATCCACCGAGGGGCACTCCGCCGCCGCGAGAAGCTACTTGATCTGCGACTCGATGTAAGCCAGCGCGTCCTTCACGGTCTCGAACTCGTTCGCCTTCTCGTCGGGGATGGTGATGCCGAGCTCTTCCTCTATCGCGTAGACGAGCTCGTACGTGTCCAGACTGTCGGCACCGAGATCCTGCCGAAACGAGGACTCGAGCGTGATCTTGTCCTCCTCGATCTCCAGCCGGTCCGCGATCAGCTTTTTCATCTTGTCGAAGAGTTCAGCGTCCATGTTCGCATCGCCTCCAGGGAAGGGTTGGGGTCAGGCGATTTCCGCCGTTTCCAGCACCGGCTTTCCGCGATAGTGCCCGCACTTGGAGCACACCCGGTGCAGCAGGACCCGATTGCCGCATGTGCCGCACTCGACGATAGACGGTGCCTTGATCCGCATGTTGACGGCGCGTCGGCGCCGGCTGCGGGCCTTGGAGGTCTTGCGTGCGGGTACAGCCATCTCAGTCCTGTGCCGGGAAGCTATTGCTAACGTGGCATGGTTGTCAACGCCGCGCTCCGTCCTCCTGCCGGGAGACGGGTGATCGGCCCTCGCCCGAAGGAGAAGGCCAGGCTCGCTCAGGGACTAGTACCCCATCAAACTGTAGTTTGGGGGTGAGTGCTGCGGGACTCGACCGCTTGAAGCCCGTGCATCCACCTGATGTCACTGTGGGTTCCGGAAACTCTGGCCGGTGTTTTCCGGAAATTCTGGCCGGTTCATCGTGGGCGAGTTCGGCGCCGTCAACGTCGAGATCGAGGTGTTGGGTGCGGTAAGACGGACCATCGAGGAGCATCAGTCTACCGCGCTCGAGAATGCGGTCGACGATCGCCTCGGCCAGATCGGCGTCATGCAGCACGGCGCCCCAGGCGGTCAGCGGCGACTTGTTGGTCGTGAACAGCATCGAGCGCCCACGCAGGTGTCGCTCGTTGACGACATGGAACAGCACGTTGGCCGCGTCCGGACCGTAAGACAGATAGCCCACCTCATCGACGACCAGAACGTGCGGGTTCAGGTAGCCGGTGAGGACCGCCTGCAGCTTCCCCTGCCGCGACGCTGCGGACAACTCCTCGATGAGCGCCGCGGCGGTGACGAAGCGCGCAGTGAACCCCTGCTGGATGGCGCGGTAGGCGATGGCGATGGCCAGATGGGTTTTGCCGCGGCCGCTCTTGCCCTTCAGGATCAGACTGAGTCCGCCGGTGACCAGCTCCGGAGCCAGGTAGCTGCCCAGCAGCGGCAGCCGCAAGGTGGACTGCAAAGAGAAGTCGAACTCCTCGATCGTCTTCAGGAACGGGAACCGTGCCTGTCTGACCGCACGCTGCACTCGCGTGTGTTGTCGGTGAGCGATCTCCTCGGTGACCAGCACTCCCAGAAACTCGCGGCATGACCAGCCGTGGGTCTCGGCACGCTGCAGCAGCTCGCGCCAATGGCGGCGAGTGCTGGCCAGATTGAGTCTGCGCAGCAACGGATCGAACTCGACGGTGGCCGCATCGAACGGCAACGACGCGGTGGTGTGGGTGCTCATCGACGCTCCTCCCGCCACGGCCCAAGGAGGCGCTCATCGGCGGCTGCAGCGGTCCTCCGGCACTGAATCCGGGCGCCTCGGCGAACAACTGCGCTCATAGCGGCTCTCTGAGACGTTTTGCGAAGACCGGTGGTGTCCCAGTACCCCCGGCACCGACGGTCCCCGGTGGCGATCGCGGCCGTCATGAGGCACCTCCCCGGTGCTCGCCGGCGTCCGGAGGCAGCGGCACCTTCACGCCGAGGCACTCGGCGATGAAGGAGCAGGTGTAGCTCTGAGCGTTCACCGCCGCCTGGAACGCTCGATCCAGGTTCTTGGCTCCGCAGTGCTGCAACAGCTCGTGCAGGGTGTCGACCTCCCGGTACCAGCTCCTCGGGCTGAGATGGATCAGCTCGGTGAGGAACGACAACGCCGCCGCTCCGGTCTCCAGCAACTGCTGGCGCTTCAGGTAGCGCCGCCCGCGCGCGCCGGAGATCGCCGCCAGGTGCGCGGTGCGGTGCTCGGCCAGCCGCGACACGGTGCCGTCGGGCACGTGCCGGGGATGTTCGGCTTCGTAGCGGCCGGTCACGATGTGCACCACGTCGCGGTACAGGTACAGGGTGCCGGCCATCCCGGCCGCCTGCGGCGGCATCGAGTAGCGCAGCCCGTCGTGGGAGACCTCGCCGGTCACGTCCACCTGAATCGGGATCCGCAGCGCCAGCCGCTCGGGCGGCGTGCGCAGCGGCCGCAGCCGCTCAAGCTCCTGCTGGCGGCGCTGCTCGGGAATCTCTCCGGTCGCGCGGTTGGGCCGCTGGTGGTTCGTCTCGTGCAGCCACTCGCGGAGTTGATCGACCAGATCGCCGCGGTCGTGGAACCGCCGCTGCTTGAAGAACGAACCCTTCACCCAGCCCACCAGATTCTCGACGGATCCCTTCTGGTTGGCCCGGTATGGCCAGCACACCTCCGCGGTGAAGCCCAGCTCCAGGGCCGCGTAGGCGAACACCGGATTCCATTCGGTGACCTCGCCGCGGTCGTCCCACTTCAGCGCTACCGTCTTGGGCCGATCGAACACCGCGCACAGCGGCACCCCGCCGAACCGCACCAAGTGCTCGGCCAGCGTGCGCACCAGCGTCTCGGAGTCCTCGCCGTCCACCAGGTCGATCGCCGCCCATCGCGACCACTTCAGCCGCGAGCCGAAGAACTTCACCACCGCGTGCGTTCCGTCCAGGTAGCGCAGGCGCACTTGGCCGAAGTCGTGCTGGGAGAACTCGCCCGGCAGCCCCTCGAAACGCATCATCACCCGCGTATGGCGCGGGCGCAGTTCGGCGACCAGCTCGTAGAGCGCCGTCTTGCCGCCGTCGTAGCCGTCCAGCCGCACCCGGCGCAGGATCTCGACCGACTTCAGCGGCCCCCGATCCTCGTCGGTCTCCTTGAGGAGCTGCTTGACCAACGGACGGAACCGGTCCACCTTCCTCGGTCGGCCGATGCGGCGCTCGACTCGCTCCTGGCGATCGTCCACGTGCTCCACGGCCGCCTCGGCGGCGATCCGGCGCACGCTGCGCTCAGAGACCTTCGCCAAAGACGCCACTTCGGCCTGAGTGTGGCCGGCGTTCAGCAGGACCTGGATCTCATGGCGTTTCAAGAGGGTGATCATGGAACCCTCTACGACCTGGGTGCTCATCAACCCATGCCCGTTCGCCGTCTTCTGGCTAGCGGTTCTCTCCGTGTCGTTCACTGCGGGTCCTCCGGTTCGGACCGGCCAGAATTTCCGGAAGAATCGCGGTCAGAATTTCCGGAACCCGCAGTCACCCGTCGACATCAGTTTGATGGGGTACTCGGTATGCGGCGCACCTGATCGATGCGCCACTGTGGAGGCGTGGTTTCCGACTCGTACGGAATGCGCTTGCGGATCCTGGCGCTGCGCCGCCCGCGTCCGGCCCGCACGATGGCGAACACGCCACCGCCGACGTAGCAGATCTGCTCGCCGGGCTCGAGCTGTTCGCCCTCACGGATCGCGGTCAACACGCACTCGAAGTGAGCCGGGGCCTCGGTTTCGGGATGCACCAGCGCAAGCATCAGATCGTCCACCGGCTCCGAACAGAGCGGACAACGCGGCGGAGGCGGATTCACCGGCGAGTCTTGCGCGGCGCGTCTTCGGTCAGGAGCTGCGCCAGATAGCGGATGGCCCGCTCCAGGTACCTTCGGTCCCTGATCTTGCTGCGTAACTCGACGCGCCGGGCCAACGTGCGGGACGCGCCGCGATGGGCCAACGGCTGCAGCCCGGCGGGCACGTACCGGAGCCCGTTCCTGTCCAGCCCGAATCTTGGCTGGCGCCGCCGCAGGCGCGAGCGGTACCACACGATCGGGAATGCCTTGACCACGCGGCGCAGGGCGCGGCGGCGCCTGCGGCCGGACGGCGTCACAGAGGTTCCCCGTCGGCGCCGAATGCCGACTCGAGATGCAGCGGCGGCTGTCCGGAGCGCAAGAGCAGGATGTCAAACCGCGGCCGGAACCGCTGCAAGCTCGGGCTCCGGGCCAGAAGCGCCGCCGCCGTGCGGACGATCCGCAGCCGCTTGCGATCGTTCACCACGGCCGCCAGATCGGCGGCGCCGAAGCTGCCCCAAGCCTTGACCTCGACGAACACGACGCTGTCGCCGCGGCATGCGACCAGGTCGATCTCCCCCACCCGCATGCGAACATTGCGCTCGACGATGCGGTAGCCGCGCTCCCGGAGGTATGCGGCGGCCTGACGTTCACCGATTCTACCCTTCTGGACACTGCTCACCCGGTCCTGTCGATGTGATCGGCGAGGCTCGGACGCCTTCCGGGCCGCGCCGTCCATCGGTACTACCGATGTCTGCATACAGTATCGTCAACATTGAAGCGCGGGTTTCGCGCTATCGCTTCAAGTCGACCCCGGGGGCGTCCGACGGGGCTCCTAGCGCCCCGAAACCGTCGCCTACGGCTCCGCTTTCGGCCCATCCCCACCTTACGCGTCGTAGTCTGTCGGCCTTCCCGCTGGCGCGGCAAGCCCGACAGACTTCTAGCGCTTGCGGATCCGGCGCTCCGGCACCTTCGCTGCCTTGCCCACCCGATCGCGCAGGTAGAAGAGCTTCGCGCGGCGCACGCGGCCCCGGCGCGACACCTCGATCTTGGCGATCTTGGGCGAGTGCAGCGGGAACACCCGCTCCACGCCGACGCCGTAGGAGATCTTGCGGACGGTGAACGTCGAACTGACGCCCGAGCCCTTGCGAGCGATGCAGGTGCCTTCGAACACCTGGGTCCGTTCGGTCTTGCCTTCGATGATCTTGAAATGGATCCGCACCGAGTCGCCGACTCCGAATTCCGTTGCATGAGACCGCGTCTGGTCGGTCTCGACATCCCGTATCAGTTGCTCCATCGTTCGCTCCTTCGTAGCAGGTCCGGACGCAGGCGGGCCGTACGCTGGGCCGCCTGCCGGCGGCGCCACTCCCTGATCCGTGCGTGGTCTCCGGACAGCAGTACCGGCGGCACCGGCACGCCGCGAAACACCGCAGGTCTAGTGTACTGAGGATATTCGAGAACGTCGCCCTCGAAGCTCTCTTCCGCGAGCGAGTCCGCCTGGATCACCCCGGGGACCAGCCGCGCCACGGCCTCGATGACCGCCATCGCCGCCACCTCGCCGCCGATCAGCACGTAGTCTCCGATCGACACCTCATCCTCCACGAACAGATCGACCACGCGCTGGTCGATCCCCTCGTAGCGGCCGGCCACGAGCAGCAGCTCCCGCCCCTCCGCCGCCCAACGGCGCGCCAGATCGCGATCGAACGGCAAGCCTGCGGCAGTGAGGTGAATGGCACGTGGCCTTACCGTGCGCCGGCTCACCACCGATTCGATCGCGCGGCTGACCGGCTCCGGCTTCAACACCATCCCCGCGCCTCCACCATAGGGACTGTCGTCGCAGGTACGGTGCGGGTCGTGGGCGTAGTCGCGGATGTCGACGGTCTGGACATCGATAAGGCCGCGCTCGACGGCGCGGCCGACGATGGATGTCGCAACGAACGGGGTCAGCAGCTCCGGGAAGAGCGTCAGGACCGTGAACGTCATTCGATGACCGCGTCGCTGGCGAGCTCGATGACGCCGGCGTCGGTGTCGGCTGATCGCACGTACTGCCGCCGAAAGGGAACCAGCACGGTGCGGCCGTCGTCACGGACCGCCTCCAGCACATCGCCGGCACCCGCCTCCAGCACCGATCGCACGGTGCCGATCGGCCGGCCGTCCTGGCGGACCTCGCATCCGGTCAGATCGGCCAGGTAGAACTCGTCGGGTCCCAGCGGCGCCGCATGGCGGCGCTCCACCCAGATTTCCCGCCCGGCGATCTTCGCGGCCGCGTCCCGGTCGTCCACCCCTTCCAGCTTCATCAGCAGCGTCGGCGCGGACAGACGGAACGACTCCACATCGTAGCGCCGCGGCTGCTGTCCACGGCCTCGCAGCTCCACCTCGTGCATCGCCGGGAAATGATCGAGCTCGCCCGAGAGGCTCTCGAAACGGACGAATCCCTGCACGCCGTGCGCCCGCCGGATGCGGCCCACCGCTATCCATCCGTCCTGCGGCGCGCTCCGTGCGGCCTCAGCGCTCCGAGCGCCCGCACCGCTCCGAGCGGCCGCAGCGCTCCGAGCGCCCTGCCCGTCCATGGCTTCAGTCGATGATTTCGAGCACGACCCGCTTGCCGGTCTTGGTGCCAGCGGCGCTGAGAATGGTACGGATCGCCTTGGCGATCCGGCCCTGCTTGCCGATGACCTTGCCCAGGTCGCCATCGGCCACCTTCAACTCCACAATGGTCGACTTCTCGCCTTCGACCACGGTGACCTCGACGCCGTCAGGCTCGTCTACCAGGGCGCGAGCGACGAACTCGACCAACTCCTTTTCCATCGTTCACCTCCACCGTTCGCTCCGTGCCCGCCACACGTGCGGCATGTCACTCTGCGGATGCCGGGGCCGATCCGTCTCCGATCTCCTCACCAGCGGACTCCCCGCCAGCGGATTCCCCGCCAGCGCCAGCGGACTGTACGCGGGCCTGACGGTTGAGAATGCGTCGGACGGTCGGCGATGGCCGGGCGCCCTTGCCCATCCACTCCCGCACGCGCGCCTCGTCGAGGCTGGCCTGCGTGCCTTCGGGCTCGGTCGGCTGATAGCGACCGAGCTCCTCGATCACCCTGCCGTCTCGCGGCCGCCGCGAGTCCATCACGACGATTCGGTAGAACGGACGGTTTCTCGTACCGTGTCGCTTGAGCCGGATCGCTACGCTCATCTGTTCGCTCCTGTGTGGTGTCCGCGTCAGCGGCGGAAGCGCTTGCCGCCGCGGGTCGCACGGGCGGGCTTCATCCCGCCGCCGGCGCCGCCGCGCGCCATCTTTCGCATGGCCGCTGACATCTTCTCGAATTTCTTCAGGAAGCGGCTGACCGCCAGCACGGTCGTGCCGCTTCCGCGCGCCACCCTGCGCCGCCGTGACGGACCCAGGATGCGGTGATTATCGCGCTCGGCCGGGGTCATCGACAATATCATGGCCTCTTCCGTGCGCAGCACCTGCTCGTCGATCGCGCCCTCCGCCATGGCCGCGCGCGCGCCGGGGATCTTGTCGATCAGCGCATCCAGGTTCCCCATCTTGCGCAAGCCGCGGATCTGCTCCAGGTAGTCGGCCAGCGTCAGCGTGTTCGAACGCACGCGCCGCAGCGTCCGTTCCGCCTGCTGCTGATCGATCACCTGCTCGGCCTTCTCCACCAGGCTGACGACGTCACCCATCCCCAGGATCTGCCCCGCGAACCGTTCCGCGTGAAACGGCTCCAGGTCCTCCAGCCTCTCCCCGGTGCCGATAAAGCACACCGGCTTGCCGGTGACTCCCTTCATCGACAGGGCCGCTCCGCCCCGCGCGTCCGAGTCGGTCTTGGACAGGATGACGCCGGTGATGCCGATGCGTTCCTCGAAGCCGCCGGCCACCGTGGCCGCGGCCTGCCCGGTCATGGCGTCGGCGACCAGCAGGGTGCGGTCGGGCTCCAGCACCGACCGCACCTGCTCGAGTTCCCGCATCAGGTCTTCGTCTGCCTGGCTGCGGCCCGACGTATCCACGATCACCGTGTCGTGCCCGCCCTGTTGAGCGTGCCGGAGCCCCTCACGGGTCACCTTGGCAGCGCCATCGGCCCCGCGGAGGCCGGCGGCAGTGTAGACATCGACGCCGATCGTGCGCCCCAGGAGCTCCAACTGCTCGACAGCCGCCGGCCGCGCGCGATCGGCGGCGATCAACAGCGGCCGTCGGCCGTCGGCGGCCAGGCGCCGGGCCAGCTTGGCGGCGGTGGTGGTCTTCCCCGAACCCTGCAGACCCACCATGAGAATCCTCGCGGGCGGCTTCAGGTCGCGCAGTTCGAGCCCGGTGTCGCCGCCGCCGAGCATGTCGGTGAGACGCTGGTGCACCGTACGCGTGAACTGGTCGGCGGCCGATACGCCCGACACGCGCTGATCGCCGATCGCCTCTTCAACCGTCCGGTTGACGAAGCGACGGACCACGCGCACATTCACATCGGCTTCGAGCAAGGCGTTCCTGATCTCGTTGACGGCGTCGCGAATGTTGCGTTCCGTGAGTTGCTTGCGCGTGGTGACGTTGCGCAACACGTCGATCAGGCGGGAACTCAGGCTGGTGCGCATGCGCAGGGAGGCAATATATCGACCGCTTTTCTAAGCTGTCAATGAAACTCGGCACCGCGGCCAGGGCGGCCATGCTAAGGTGGCGCTCCTCTATGCGAACCCGGCTGTGGAACGCGCCGGCCGCCGTCGGGCCGGCAATGGCGACGCCGGCAGTGGCGATGTCCATCCTGGCGATGATCGCCGCGCTGTCGATCCTCGCCGCCTGCACCCGCGAATCCGCGGGCGACACGGATCTCGCACCCGTGCTGGACCCCGCCCAGCAGCGGGAACAGATCACCTCCCTGCAGATCCGCACCTTCGACGAGATGTGGACCCTGCTGCGTGACCACTACGTGTACGGCGACCTGCACGGAGTCGCCTGGAACGAATTGCGCGAGCGGTACCGGCCGGTGATCGTCAACCTCCTTTCGCGCGAGGACTTCCCGGCGACGGTCCGGCAGATGCTGGACGAACTGCCGCCGCTGGCCGCGCGCTGGGAGACGCGCATGGAGCGCATCCAGCAAGAGCTGGAGGATCCTTCCGCCTATGAAGGGATCGGCGCCTACGTCGCCTACCGCGAAAACCCGGAGCCGCGCATCATCCTGCTGTCGGTGATGCCCGGATCTCCCGCCGACCAATCCGGGCTGCGCCCCCACGAGGCGGTCACGGCGGTCAACGGCATTCCGGTGCGGCGGGAAGAGGGCCCGGATGCGGTGTCCCGCATCCGGGGACCGGCCGACCAGCCGGTGATCCTGCGCGTCAACTCGGTCGACCGGGAGCCGCGTGACGTGCAGGTGATCCGCGGCCGCGTGCAGCTCGCGGAGGTGCTGAATCCGCTTCAGTACGGCATCCTGGATCCGGGCCGCGTCGGCTACCTGCTGTTCCCGCGCGTTTCCTCCGACTCCCTGGTCACGGAGACGGTCCGCATCCTCGAGGCGCTCGCGGAAGCCGGCGACATCGGCGGCATCATCCTGGACCTGCGCATCGCCAGCGGCCTGCGGTGGCCGCTGGTGCCGCTGTTGTCGCTGTTCTCGGACGGCGACCATGGTGAGATCTACACCGCCGAGGGCTCGCAGCTCATATCCGTCGACGGCTACGACCTGAACGGTTCGCAGGCGGTGCCGCTGGTGGTGCTGGTCGGACCGGACACCGAGGGGCTGCCCGAGGTTCTGGCCGCCGCCCTGCAGGCGCGCCGCCGCGCCACCGTGGTCGGCCTGCGGACGCCCGGCAACGTGGAGAGCTTCGTCGACTTCGTGCTCCCGGACGGCTCCCGCCTGACCATCATGACCAGCGCCTACCAGTCGCCGTCCGGCCGCGAGGTCGGCATCGACGGAGTGCGGCCGGACGTACCGGCATCGCTGGACTGGGACGAAGTCTCGGAGCAGACCGACCCGGTCCGCAACACCGCGCTCACCGTGCTGCGGCGCGGCGTCGGCTGAGGGGTGTCCCGATGAGACGAAGGGCGGTCGCTCGCGGCGCGCTCCTCGTCGCCGCCGCGGTCGGCGCCGCGCTGCTGGTCGACTGCCGGCTGCCCGACACCAGCGAGCAGACCTCGCTGATGGGAGCCCTGGAGCGGAAGTCCGGAAAGATCGTCTACATGGGCATCGACGCCAACATCTACGTGGCAAATCAGGCCGGCGGCGCCACGAAGGAGATCACCACCGACGCCGGGCAGTCGGAGAGCGCCGCGCGCATCTACCAGACCCCGATCTGGTCGCCGGACGGCAAGCGGGTGGCGTTCGTGGGGATAGACTCGTTCCAGGGCCGCACGTCCGGCCGCGTGCTCACCGCCCGCGCCGACGGCAGCGACGCGCTGGCCGTCTCCACCGGCGGACGGCTGCCGGCCAATCTCTACTGGTCGCCCGACAGCCGCCATCTCAGCTTCCTGACGGCCGGATCGGGCGGCGGGGGCTTCCTGCTTCTGAGCTGGCAGCCGGGCAGCGCCGCTCCGGTGCAGACGCTGGACGCCGGCCGGCCGCTGTTCTGGGCATGGGCGCCCGACAGCACCGGCGTGACCGTGCACGCGGGGTCGGTCCGAACCTCCGGCCGCCGGGTGTCCTTCCTGCAGGTCGGCGCGGCCGTGGTCGAGAGCGGCCTTCCGCTTCAGCCCGCCGAGTTCCAGACCCCGGCCTGGTCGCCCGACGGTTCGGGAGTGGTGCTGGCCACTGTCGCCGATGGCGGCCAGACCGACCTGGTCATCGCCCACCCCGAGCAACGGGATCGTCGCGAGCTGATCGCCACCGCCCGCGGCGCGGTCACCTTTCTCTGGTCTCCCGACGGCACGTCGCTCGGCTACATCGCCCGCCGCCAGGAAGTCGAATCGATCGTCAGCCGGCTGCACTTGCGCGACGTCGCGACCGGTGCAGAGACGATGCTCGAGGAGGACGACGTGTTCGCGTTCTTCTGGTCCCCGGACTCCAGGCGCGTCGCCTACTTCGTCCCGTCGATCCAGTCGCTGAACGAAGGCAGCGACCAGACCCTGGTATTGGCACTGCGCGTCTACGACCGCGAGCGGCGATCGTCGGTGGACATCGATACGTTCGTGCCCACCCCGCAGTTCGCGGCGGTGATCCGCGTGTTCGACCAGTACGGTCAGGCCGCGCGGATCTGGTCTCCGGACAGCCGCAACATCGTGTACGCCGCGCTCACCGACGAGGGTCCGTCCATCAGTCCGTCCATCATGGTGGCGCGGGCCGAGGGCAACCTGGTGCCGCGCAAGATGGCGCCGGGGCTGATAGGGTTCTGGTCATGGCAGTGACGAACCTGAAGCCGCCAGTGCCGCATCCACCGGGACGCCGCACGCTGCAGGCGCTCCTGCTGCTCCCCCTGGCCGCCGCCCTGCTGGTGTCGTGCTCGGTGCGGGGCGCGCAGATGTCGCAGAACTCCCTGCTGGAGCGCTTCGAGCGCAAGTCGGGGCTGATCGCGTTCATCGCTCTGGACGGCAACATCGCGACGGCGGACCAGACCGGCGGACGCCTCACGCAGCTCACCGATGACGCCGGCAGCCGCGAAGGCGTGCGCCGCTGGTACTCGTCTCCGACCTGGTCGGCACGGGGCCGCCGCCTTGCCTTCGTCCGCTTCGACCAGCAGACCGACGGCAGCCTCGACGCGGCGATCCTCACCAGCGACTCAGGCTCGCGCAATCCACAGGTGGTCTGGGAGAGCGCCGAGCTCGCACCGGTCTACCTGTACTGGTCCCCGGACAGCCGCTGGATCAGCGTGCTGTCCCAGCGCACCGCGGAGGACGGCATGGAGCTCGGCCTGATGGATCCCGCCGGCAAGCTGAGCTACAAGCCGGTCGACACGGGGCTGCCACTGTACTGGGCGTGGGACCCCGGCAACCGTTTCATGCTCGCCCACGTCGGCGGCGGCACGACGTCGGGCGGCCGCCTCACGCTGCTGGACGTCCGCGGCGCAACAGGGAAGCGCAACTTCAACGTGCGCCCGGCGCGCTTCCAGTCGCCGCAGGTGTCTCCCGACGGCGAGCGCATGCTGTACGTGGACAGCGAGTCGGGATCGGCCCAGCTTGTGCTGCGGGACATCGAGGGTCCGGGCCTGGACGTGCTCAAGACCGTTTCCGGCAGCGCCTTCTTCAGCTTCTCCCGCGACGGGAGGCGCGTCGCGATCATGGAATCGTCAACGCCACAGCTCTCGGCCGACGGCACGCTGCGCGTGCTGGTCCCGGGCCGGCTGGAGCGCTCGGTGGAACTGGAGGAGCCAACGGTCATCGCCTTCTTCTGGGCTCCCAACAGCCGCCAGATCGCCTATCTGGTACCGGTGAGCGCGGCGGAGCTCCAGCAACTCGTGGTGGAGCCGGTGTTCGCCGCCGACCCCGAGCAGATCTACGTGCACCTGCGGGTGATGGATGCCCGCTCGGGAGAATTCTGGAAGGTCGCCACCTTTCCGATCACACGCGGCAGCCTGGGCGCCCTGCAGTTCTTCGATCAGTACACGCGCTCCGGGAGCATCTGGTCGCCGGACGGCAACTGGCTGGTGTTCTCCGCGGTGGCGCGCGGCGGCTTCCCCGGCATCTTCCTGGGATCGGCTTCGGGCAACCTCGAACCGCGTTTCGTGACCCGCGGCGACCTGGGGTCCTGGTCGATCCGATAGGGTCGCGATCCGATAGCGGATCGATCAGGAGGCCGCGCCGGGGCTCCTACCGGGCGGGCTCCTCAGGCGGCTCCGTACCGCCGTCGTCCTGCGGGTTATCCGGTCCGGGCTCCCGCGGTTCGCCGTCGTCCGGCGGTTCGTCGATCAGGTCACGCGCAGAGAGGTTGCCAGGGAGCGTCCCGCTCCGCCCGCCGTCTTCTTCTGACCGGGGCGGGATCCCGCCGCCGCCGGAGGGCCCGACATGGCCGTTCGTGCCGTTGTGGCCGTTCGGTCCGAGGAGCTCCAGCACCTCGCCAGTATTGAGCTCGTTGCGCTCCAGCAGGGCGTCGGTAAGAGCCATCAACTCGCCCCGGTGATCGCGCAGCAACCGCTCCGTCCGATCCTCAAGATCCTGCCAGAGGCGGTTGACTTCCGGCGGCGGCGCGCCCGCCGGAGCGCCCAGCCCGTCGGCCATGCTGGAAATCCATCCTGTCGGAGGACCGAAGTAGCCGAGTGAATACAGATGTCGGAAACGGTCTCGCGCCTGGCGGTAGTCGCTGTAGGCGCCGGTCCACTCCTCGCCGTACACGATCCGCACGGCGGCGTGTCCGCCCAACGCGACCATGATGTCGGCGACGATCCGGCGCAGCGGATACGAGTACTGCTCCACCTCGTCGAGCGGCAGCATGAAGCCGAGCGTCTGGCCGCGCGCCAGGATCGTCAGGTGGCCGATCCGCTTCTCCGGGAGCACGTAGTGCACGACCACGGCGTGTCCGGCCTCGTGCACGGCGATGGAACGGCGCTGTTCCGGATCCATCTCCTCGATCGGGTTCTCCATGCCCGCCAACTGGTGGATCAGCGCACGGTCGATGTCGCGCTGTGTGACCACGTTGCGGTGCTCGAACAGGGCGATGCGTACCGTGTCCTTGGTCAGCGCCGCCATCATCTGCGCCGGTGAGGCGCCGGGCGTGTTGGACACGATCGCCTCCACATCGACCGAGTCGTCGTGGCGGATGGTCGACAGGTAGCCCTCGACGATAGCGCGACGGCCGGAACGGTCCGGCAGTCCCACCTCGATCATCTGGTCGAAGCGGCCCGGCCGCGTCAGCGCCGGGTCCAGCACGTCGGGGCGGTTGGTGGAGCCCATGAACAGGACGTGCCAATTCCGCGCAGGCGGCTTCTTGCCGCGCAGTTGGTAGAGCTTGGCGACAATTCGCTCCTTCAGGGAACGCTGATCGACGCCGTCCATCTCGTAGAGCAGCCGCGTCAGGGCGCCGGTGCCCCCACCAAACATCCCGCCGCCGGCGAACGTACTGTTGTCTCCCTGGACGCCGCCACGCGACTGTCCGACCGCGTCGATCTCGTCGATGTAGGCGATGCAGGCGCCGTATCGGCGGGCGTACTTGCGTGCCTTGCGGATGAACCAGATCATCTTCAGGACGTCCACGCCCACGAACATCGCCCGGAATCCCGAGCCTTCTATGGAGATGAACGCGACCCCGGCCTCACCCGCCATCGCCTTGGCGAGCATGGTCTTGCCGGTGCCCGGTGGGCCGTACAGCAACAGGCCGTTGATGTAGCGGCCGCCCATCTGCACGAACTCCCTGCGGTCGGCCAGCAGGCCCAACCATTGCCGGACCAGTGCCTTCAGGTTGGGCTGCCCCCAGTAGTCGTCGAACGTGATCGACTTGGGGTCGGTGGGCCGGACCTTCTCCACCTTGGATCGGGCCATGAACCAGAAAATGGCGACGAACTGGATAATCGCGTAGAAGATCGCGAACAGGAGCTGCACCGCAAATTGCAGGATGGCGAGCACCGTGTTCTGGAATGTCGGATTGGTGAGTGAGAAATAGATGAACGCCGCGATCGGCAGGATGGCGTAGAACTTGCGCAGCGCCATCAGCAGCTTGCGGCCGCGGCTCTGCTGCGCCTTGATGACATCGATGCGCTGCTTGACCAGGTCAGGGACGCTCACGCCCTGCCAGAACCTCTCCCGGGCGGGCTCCGGCCCGGCCCCTTCCTGTCCGTGCGAGTCCGACGATTCCTCCGGCTGCGGCTCGTTTCGTTCCTGATCACTCATGTGCTTTGTCTTCTGCCTCTCCGATGATAGGCCCGTCCGCTGGCGCAGGCAATTCGGCCTGCCCGGCAGAAGCCCCTGCCCTTGCAGACGATGCGGCGCGCACAGTCCGTACCACTACGCCGGAACCGGTTCGCGCTCGGCGCGCTCCGGCATGCGCAGGGTCACCAGCTTGGAGACGCCCGGCTCCTCCATGGTAACCCCGTACAGATTCGCGGCGGCGGCGATGGTGCGCTTGTTGTGGGTGACGATCAGGAACTGCGAGTCGTGCGCGAACTCTTCCAGGAGCCCGACGAAGCGGCCGATGTTCTCGTCGTCCAGCGCGGCGTCCAGCTCGTCGAGCACGCAGAACGGTGACGGCTTGACCGAGTACATGGCGAACATCAGCGCCACCGCGGTCAGCGACCGCTCCCCGCCGGACAGCAGTCCCACGTTCTCCAGCTTGCGGCCGGGCGGCTGCGCCAGGATGTCGACGCCGGCCTCCAGCACGTCCTGACTCCGGAGCTTCAGCTCGGCGCGGCCGCCGCCGAACAGCCGGCGGAAGATGTCCCGGAACGCATCGGCGATGGCCCGGAAGGAGGCTCCGAACCGCTCGGCGGATTCGCGCTGGATCTCTTCGGTCACCCGTTCCAGGTCGGCGCGCGCCTGGCTCAGGTCCTCGAGCTGCCCGGTCAGGAACCCGTAGCGCTCGGCCACCTCCTTGAACTCCTCCGGAGCGAGCAGGTTGACCTGCCCGAGGCCGCGGATCCGTTCCCGCAGCCGGGCCAGGCGGTCGCGCAGCTCGCGCGGCGTGGCCTCGATCTGCTCCAGCCGCTCGGAGTGCTCTTCCAGGCGCTGGGAATGGGTCTGCGCGAAGGTGTGGCGGATGGCCTTGTCTTCCGCCTCCACCTCGGCGAGCTCCACCCGAACTCGCTCCAGCGTCTCCTGCGCGTGCCGCAGCCGCGCCGAGCGCTGCTGCGCGGCCTGGTCGATCCGGTCCATCTCGCGGCGATGCGCGGCGAGCTGCGCCGAGGCGCGGCCCAGCTCCTTCTGCAGCCGATCATGCTCCCGGTCCAGGAACGCCTTCTCCCGCTCGCGATCGGAGGTGCTGGACGCCAGCGCCCGGATCGCCTCCGCGGTCTGGTGTTCCTCCGAGGCCAGATCCGCGCGGATCTGGCGCTGCTCGTCGAGCTGCCGCTGCGCGGCGGCGAGCTGCCTGCGCAGCGCGGCAGCCTGTTCCTGCGCCCGCGCGGCGGCGACCTGGCTCTCCTGCACCGCGTCGCGCAACTGGCCCTGCCGTTCCGCGCGCTCGCGATTGGCCCGCCGCAGCTCCTCGCTCTGCTTGCGGAGCTCGGCGATCGCCCAGAAGGTCTCTCCCATGTCGCGGTCTATCGCCCGCTTGTGGGTGACGATCCCTTCCGACGAGATCAGCTCGTCGAGCAGCGACCCGGTGGTCTCGCGATAGCGCGCGAACCCCTTCATCAAACCCTCGGCCGCCTCCACCAGGTCACCGAGTCGCCGCGCGAGTTCCTCGGTGTCCATCTGCGCTGCCGAGACCGCGAGCCGGCCGAGGTCATGACGGAGCCGCGCAAGCGACTCGGCAACATCGTTGCCGAGCGCTGCGGACGGGGTGGACTCCATCCCCTGGCCCAGCCGCTGATCGAGCTCGGTGACGATCTCGTCGGTCACCTTGCGAAGCCGATCGCGCAGGCCGTCCAGGCGCTGTTCGTGCGATGCAGCCCGCGCGGCCGCATCGGCGATGCGCCGCTCCGTTTCGGCGATCTGCGCGCCCACCGCCGCGGCATCTCCACGGTCGGCCGCCGCCTTCGACTCCGCGTCCGCGGCATCCCGTTCCGCTTCGGTCAGCCCGGCACGAGCGGCTTCGACCTCGCCTTCCAGGGAGCGTATGCGCTTCGCGAGCGCCTGGTCGCGGCTGTGGTACGAGTGCATGCTCGCTTCCAGCTCATCGACGCGCTCGCGGCCGAGCCGTATTTCGCTCCCGGCCCCGCTCATGGCGGTGGCGATCTCGTACAGGCGTTCCTGGGACGCGGCGCGCTCTTCCTCCAGGCGCTCGACCGCGGCCCGATGATTGCGTGCGCTGGTCGCGGCCGCGTCGATCTCGTTCTGGACCTCGTCCCGGTTCTGCGTCTCCCGCGACAGGCGCTTCTCGATGCGCTGGCGGCGATCCCGCAGGGCGCGCAGACGCAGCAGTTCCAGGTCGCGCTCGACGTCGAACGCCTGCGCGCGCAGGGAGCGGTAGCGCTCGGCAGCCTGCGACTGCACGCGCAGGGTCTCGTAACGGCGCTGCACCTCGCGCCGGACGTTCTCCACCTGCGCCACGTTGGCCGCCGCCTGCTTCAGCTCGCGCTCGGCTTCGACGGCGCGGGTGCGGTAGGACAGGATGCCGGCCGCCTCCTCGAAGACCTCGCGGCGCTCCTCGGGCTTGTCCGAGAGGACCCGGTCGATCCTTCCCTGCTCCAGCGATGCGTAGCCGGAGGTGGCAAGACCGGTATCGGCCAGCACCTCGCGCACGTCGCGCAGCCGGCTCTGCGTGTTGTTGACGAAGTACTGGCTCTCGCCGGAGCGGTACAGGCGGCGCTTGACGCCAACCTCCGCGGAGTCGATCGGCAGCCGTCCGTTCTCGTTGGAGAACACCAGCGTGACCTCGGCCACGCTCATCGACCGCCGGCTGCCGGCGCCGTCGAAGATCACGTCCTCCATGCGCTCGGCGCGCAGCGAGCGGGGCGCCTGCTCGCCCAGCGCCCAGCGGATGGCGTCAACGATGTTGCTCTTGCCGCAGCCGTTCGGTCCGACCAGCGCGGACACCTCGGGGCCGAACTCCAGTACCGTGCGGTCGGCAAAGGACTTGAAGCCAAGGAGTTCGACCCGCTTCAGTAGCTGCCCGCTCATGATGTGAGCACAGCGCACGCGTTGTGGGCTTGCCTTGCCGACGCTACCATCGCGGTCGAATCAGCGTCAAACCGGGAGGGGGGAACGATCGTCTGCGGCATCGACGAGGCAGGCCGGGGGCCGCTGGCGGGACCGGTCACCGCCGCGGCGGTGATCCTGGGGGACCCGTTTCCGGACGACCGCCTGGATGACTCCAAGGTCGTGGCCCCGCGGGTCCGCGAAGAGCTGGCGCCGCTGATCCGCGGACGCGCCCGTGCGTGGGCCGTCGGCTGGGCGTGGCCCGAGGAGATCGACCGCATCAACATCCACCACGCGACGCTGCTGGCGATGCTGCGCGCCTGCCGCGGGCTGAACCTCGCGCCGGACCTGGTGCTGGTCGACGGGCGCTTCACGCCCGCCCTGGGAGCCTCCTGCCGGGCCGAGATCGACGGCGACGCCCGCATCCCGGAGATCATGGCGGCATCGATCCTGGCCAAGACCGCGCGCGACCGCTGGATGGCCCAGTACGCCCGCATCGACGGCCGCTACGGCTTCGATTCGCACTTCGGGTACGCCACGCGCGCCCACCGGGAGCGGCTGCGGCTGCACGGACCGTCGACGATCCACCGGCGCAGCTTCAGGCTCGCTCAGTCGAGCTCGATCTGCACCAGTCCGTAGGCGCCGATCCAGGACGGATCCAGGGTGACCGTGACCCGTCCGGCCGCGGCCACTGCCGCCACGGGGCGGGCCGCCGCCACGTCCGGATCGTGATAACGCGCCTGGCGCACCGAACGTCCCGCCAGAGCCTCCGGCGTGCGGAGCGTGATGCGTGCCGGCCCGCCTGCGAACCGCGGAAACGGGATGGGGTCGTCGTGGCCGATGCTCCCTCCTTCCGGCACCGCCAGGGTCTGCGCCGCGTTCACGAGATGGACCACCAGGGAGTCCCCGCGCTCGGAGTCTGTCGGATTTGCCGCGCCAGCGGGAAGGCCGACAGACTCCGTAGCGAAAGGTGGGGATGGGCCGAAAGCGGAGCCGCAGGCGACGGTTTCGGGGCGCTCGGTGACGAAGACGGTCGCCAGCACGCCGGCGGGCAGGTCCTCGGTCTCCAGATCGGCACCGCCCGCCAGGCCGCACAGGAACGCGACCAGCTCATCCCGCTGGCGCTCCTGCGCCGCGGACACAGGCTGCCACGGCACCCGTGCCTCGCGGCCGCCATCCTCCGGGCGGGCGATCCCCTCCACCGGCTCCAGCGCGTAGTCGCCGGCCACCAGCACCAGCCGGCCGGCGCCGATGCGGGCGGTGACCGGCGGCGCACCGTCCGGCACCGCCGCGAACGAGGCGATCTCCCAGCAGCGGCCGAGCGCCCGGGCGTCGCGAGCGGCGCCGGTCTCGTCCCTGCTGCCGGTGGCGCCGGTCCATACCAGCGTGCCGCCGGCTTGCACGAACCCGCGCAGCGCGGCAAGCTCCGCGTCGCCGAGGAAGGCCGCGTCGTTGAGGACGACCACGCGGTAGAGCGGCAGCCGCGCAAGCTCATCAGGCTGAAACAGGTCGAAGGGCACGTTCCGCCGGTAGCACGCCTGCGTCCAGGCGATCAGTCCGGCGAGGCTGCGCTCTTCGGCGTGCTCGTACAGGGCGCGGGTCGGGCGCGAGTCGTAGAAGCCCAGCGACGCCACGCGCCGCACCCGCCGCAGCAGCCCGGGATGCGCGACCTCGAAGCGGCGCAGCCGCTTCTCGGCACGCTCCAGGGACCGGCCCTCCGGCGTCGCCAGGTACAGGTGGCCCCAGCTCATGGCCAGCGCCCAGCAGAAGCGCACGGTGTCGGGACGGTCGGGGTAGAACATGCTCATCGGCGGGATGCCGCGCCAGCGGCCGACGGCGAAGCGGTGGGCCGCCTCGATCGCCCAGGCGGACCACGAGTAGCGGACGATCGTGGAGTAGTCGTTCTCCTTGAAGATCCAGTCGAGGTCGGGCAGGTCCTCCAGCGATATCCCGTGGGGGTCCCGGTGCAGGACCCGCTCGCTGTAGTTGGGCCGCAGCGGGCGGATGCCGAGCCCGCGGTAGTGGTCCGCGACCGCCTGGTGAAAGGCCGTGGTGGAGGACGTCCGGAACCGCAGCCAGGCGACGTAGGACGGATCGCCATGGTCTCCGTGCCAGCGCTCCCAGGCGGTCCCGGGCTCCGGGAGATCGTGGCCGGTCTGCTCCCGGAACAGTCCGCGGCAGACGGCGCAGGCGCAGGCGTGGCCAGCGCCGAACCACTCGACGTCGTCGGTCATGATGCCGTCGATGCCGGTCGCGTACAGCGTCTCCAGGTAGGCCAGGTAGGCGCGCCGGTAGTGCGGGTTGTTGAAGCAGAACGCCCAGCCCTGGTAGTCGTAGCGGCCCGGGTAGGCCGAGCGCGCCCACTTCCCGGTGCGGCCGTCGACCTGCCGCCAGGTCGGCAGCGGCACGCCATCGATGACCGGGGCGGCGTCCCAGTCCTCGCGCAGATGGGGCCACGAGGCGATGCTCGACCCGCGCCTGCGGAGCCACTGCTCGACCCGGCGTTCGCCTGCAACGTCGAGCGGGTTGTGGGTGAGGTGGCTGGAGTGGTGCTCGGTCACGCGTATGCCGGCGGCGTGGCAGGCGGCCACCACGCGCGCCAGCGTATCGGTCAGCAGGTCCCAGTGGCGGAGAAAGGACCAGCGGAAATGGGTGGCGCTGAAGGTGATGACGTGGTTGATGCCGACCTCCGCGAACGCCTCCGCCTTGCGCGCCAGGTCGGCGTCGGTGTCGTGGAAGATCTCCTGGTCGTTGTACCAGAAGAAGGCGAAACGCGTGTCCCACGGGTCGAAATGCTTCATGATGGGCGGCCCAGTCTGCCGGCAGCGAGCCGTGCGGGCAACACCGGCACGCGGGCCGAGGGGGCGACATGGCGGAGCACATCCGGTTCGAAGAGGGACTGATCGGAGACGGGTTCTCCTACGCGTTCGGGATATCGACCGTGGACCTCACCGGCAACGGCTTTCCGGACGTCGTGGCGATGGACACCGACGTCGGCCTCTACTGGTTCGAGAACGACGGCAGCGGGCGCTTCACCCGGCACGTCGTCCACGAGCGCGCGGGCGAGTGGCTGGAGCGCCACGAGATCGCCGACATCGACGGCGACGGGCGGCCGGAGATCGTCAGCGTGGACAACAAGGGCGGCAGCCTGCTGTGGTTCTCCTTCGACGGCGACCCGCGCGAGCGGCGCTCGTGGACGCACCACTACATCACCGACGGCGGCTTCCCCGGCGCCTACGACCTGGCGGTCGCCGACCTGAACGGAGACGGCCGGCTGGACGTAGCCGCCACCAACTGGCGCATCGGCAACGAGGTCGCCTGGTTCGAGAACCGGGGGGACCGGTGGGTCAAGCACACCATCGAGGAGGGCATCGGCGAGCCGCGCACCATCCTGGCCGTCGACTTCGACCGCGACGGCCGCATGGACCTGCTGGGCTCGGCGGTCGCCGGCAACCAGGTCGGCTGGTACGAGAATCCCGGCGATCCGGCGCGCAGGCCGTGGACGAAGCACGTCATCGACGCCTCACCCCAGCCCACGCACGGCGGCCCGGTGGACATGACCGGCGACGGTCACCTGGACGTGGTCATGGCCCTCGGCATGCGGCCGCTTCCGGGGGTGGGCGACGTGCCGCACCAGGTCGTCTGGTACGAGAACCCCGGCGATCCGCGGCAGGTGCCGTGGCGCAGGCACGTCATCGCCGAGTCCTTCCCGCAGGCGTTCGAGGCCGTGGCGGCGGATCTCGACGGCGACGGCCGGATCGAGGTGGTGGCCACGGGATGGGAGGATGCCGGCCGACTGGCCCTCTTCAAGCACGGCGGCGACCCGCGCGGGCCATGGAGCATGCAGGTCCTGAAGGAGGGGTGGACCGCGGCCGACCAGGTGATCCTGGTCGACCTTGATCGGGACGGCCGGCGGGACATCGTCGCCGCCGCCGAGCGCGGCAGCAACGAAGTCCGCTGGTGGCGCAACCTGGGTCCCGCCTGAGGCGGCCGGGCCCGTCCGTCAGACCGTCGCGAGCGCGGCGAGCAGCGCCTTCATGTAGCCGATCGAGAAGGCCAGCCCCTGGTAGGCGCGGGTCTGGTCGGCCGAGGCATCCGGATCGCCTTCCAGCGGGAAGATGTGGTCGGGACTCAGGCAGCCGTCGAAGCCGATCCGGCGCAACTCCAGCAGGATCTTGAACATGTTCATGTCGCCGTCATCCAGCAGCACCTCCTCGTAGGCGCTGGAGGTCATCAGGCTGCCGCGGATGTTGCGGAAGTGGACCATGAAGATGCGGCCCTTGCGCCCGTAGTTGTGGATCTCCTCCAGCACCAGCGGCAGCCCGCCGGCCTCCGCGCGCGTCCCGCAGCAGTAGAGATAGCCGACGTTGCGGCTCGGGAACGCGTCGATCACCCGGTGGAACCCCAGCGTCCCCAGCGGAGCGTCCGCAAGCGGCAGGTCGGCCGGGTGCACGCCGATGCGCATCTCGTACTCCTCGGCGATGGGCACCAGCCGCTCGAAGGCGCGGCAGAACTGTCCCCACCAGGCGTCGAGCTCGGCGCGGCCGGGCGGCTCGTCGTACCCGAAGTGGGGCCAGTAGGCCATGCGCGCGCGGCGCATCTCCTCCTCCGGCCGCTCGGGCGGGCGCCGGCCGGTCAGCCATACGCTCTTGCCCGAGCCGCGGTAGCCGCCGCGGTGCACGGACTCGTAGAAGGTGACCAGGTGGTTGAAGTTGTTGCCCTCGAAGCGCTGGAAGACGAGCCGCAGGCCGGCGTCGCCGTAGGCGCGCAGGGTGCGCTCGACGGCATCCAGCTCCTTCCCGGAGCCGTCCTCAGCGCCCATGAAGGCGGCGCTCATGTCCGGCAGGAACACGCTGTTGACATCCAGGCCGAACGAACGGACGCGCTTCTTCAGGGCGGACAGCCCGTCCGGAGGCGGACAGCCCAGGTCGACGCAGTCGACGCCGAGCTGGACGATGCGGCGAAGGAAGCTGTCGGACAGCTCCACCGACCCCATCGAGAGTCGGATCATCGGCTCACCACCCGGGCCAGCACGGCACGCATCCGGTCGGCGATGATCCGCTCCTCGCCGTCCTCGACCGTGTAGAAGAACACCCACAGCGTGGACTCGGTGGGCGACTGCACCAGCACCGACGGCTCGCCCACGTACAGCTCCTCGGCGATCTGGCGCGCCGTCCTGCCGAGCGCCGCGGTGTCCAGCTCGACGACCAGGAACGAGCCGTAGAAGCCGTGAGTCACCATGTGCGGCTCCAGCCGGACGTGCGGGAGACCTTGCAGCGCCTGTTCGACCACGGCGAGCCTGCGGTCGATGGCGGCGAAGCGGGCGGCGTGGTCGGTGGCGAACCAGCGCTCGACGGCGACGGTCAGGGCGATCACCTGCTGGCGGTCCAGCTTCATGGAGCGGCCGATGCCCATGGCGCCGGCCGGCATGGTGAAGCCCTGCGCGGCGACCGCCTCAATCAGTCCGCGGTCGCCGCACACGAAACCGCTGGCGTTGGGGCCGCCGAAGTACTTGCCGCCGAACACCACCAGGTCTCCGGCGGCCGCGCACCGGCGCATGAAATCCAGCGGGTAGATGTCCGAGGCGGCGTCGGCGATCACGGGCACGCCGCGCCGCCTGCCGATGGCGTGCGCCTCCTCCAGCGGGACGATCTCGTCCGGGCCGGGCATCTCCGGGTAGAGGCCGGTCTGGTCGCCCAGCGGCGGCCAGGGGTACCAGATCGCCACGGTGTCGGCGGTGATGCCGGCCTCCAGCTCGGCGGCGTCGCAGCCGTCCTCACGCCCCACCTCGACCAGCCGAGCCCCGGCGGCGCGCAGGCAGCGGTCGTAGCTGTCGGAGTGCCGCTTCTGCACCACGATCTCGTTGCGCAGTCCCCCGGCGTCCGGCAGGCGGCGGATGGCCGCGGGGTCGGTGCCGGCGATGCAGGCGGCGGCGCTCAGGGTCACGCCGGCGGCGCCGCCGCAGGAGATGTAGGCGGCCTCGGTACCCACCTGGGCGGCGATGGCGTCGCCGCAGGCGCGCAGCAGATCGTCCATCTTGACGAAGCGCCCGCTCGCGGCTTCCATCGCCTCCCGCACGAACTCGGGCGGGCCCGAACCGCCGACCAGCGTGCCGGTGCCGACGGCATTGACGGCCGCGGGCACTCCCAGCTTCCCGTAGATCTCCTCGGCACTCATGACACTTCCTCCGTCTCCTACCCCACCACCGCGAGCGCGGCGAGCAGCCCCTTCAGGTACCCGATCGAGAAGGCCAGCCCCTGGTACGCGCGATTCTGGTCGGTCGACGCATCCGGATCGCCTTCCAGCCGGAAGATGTGGTCGGGGCTCAGGCAGCCGTCGAATCCCACCCGGTGCAGCTCCAGCAGGATCTTGAACATGTTCATGTCCCCGTCATCCAACAGCACCTCCTCGTAGGCGCTCGCGGTCATGAGGCTGCCGCGGATGTTGCGGAAGTGGATCATGAAGAGGCGGCCCTGCCGCCCGTAGTTGTGGATCTCCTCCAGCACGAGCGGCAACCCGCCGGCCTCCGCGCGCGTGCCGCAGCAGTACAGGTAGCCGACGTTGCGGCTCGGGAAAGCGTCGATCACCCGGTGGAACCCCAGCGTTCCGAACGGAGCGTCCGGCAGGGGCAGGTCGGCGGGGTGCACGCCGATGCGCATCTCGTACTCCTCGGCGATCGGCACCAGCCGCTCGAAGACGCGGCAGAACTGCCCCCACCAGGCGTCGAGCTCGGCGCGGCCGGGCGGCTCGTCGTGGCCGAAGTGGGGCCAGTAGGCGATGCGCGCTTGGCGCACTTCCGCTTCCGAACGCTCGGGCGGGCGCGGACCGGTCAGCCACACGCTCTTGCCGGAGCCGCGGTAGCCGCCGCGGTGCACGGACTCGTAGAAGGTGACCAGGTGGTTGAAGCTGCTGCCCTCGAAGCGCTGAAAGGTGAGCCGGTAGCCGGCGTCGCCAAAGGCGCGCAGGGTGCGCTCGACCGAGTCCAACTCCTTCCCGGAGCCGTCCTCGCCGCCCATGAAGGCGGCGCTCATGTCCGGCAGGGAGATGCGGTTGACGTCCAGGCCGAACGACCGGATGCGCTTCTTGACTTCGGTCAACTGGTCGAGGGGCGGACACCCCAGGTCGATGCAGTCGACACCGAGCTGAATCGCGCGCCGCAGGGAGCTGTCCGAGAGATCCCCGCCGCCGCTCGAGATCCTCATCATGGCGCGCCACAGCGTAGACCAGGAACCGGTGTCAAGCTTCCTCACCGGCCGGGTCGGACCGGCGTTGGCATGGGAGAAAC
>JAPPNY010000170.1 GCA_028818385.1 Spirochaetaceae bacterium | reverse complement strand
GGACGATCGCTTGCTACTTCAGCCCTCGTAAGGTGGGGTTCAGCGGACGCTTACAGACGAAGCGAGCCGTATCGCGCTTGAACTCGGTAAGCGGTCTGATGTCCTGCGTGATTTCCACACGCCCCATAGCAGCATCCTTCACGATGCTCATCAGTGTACATCGGGCTCCATGGGCATGCGGAACCTGCGTGGGGCGCGCTGTGCAGGTCTGCCCCTACCAGAAAGCCCCGGAGCCTGATGGCCCCGGGGCTTGAAAACGGAACGGAACTCGGGCGGATCAGCCGCCGAGCGTCTTGGCGCGCTCTTCTGCGTCCCGGTGGAAGTAGATCGTCGGCATCTGGATGAACCACTCCTGCACGTTGCCGATATCCGGCCCGTAGACGCGGAAGCGCGGCGCGAACTGCAAGAGGTCGATGCCGATCAGGTGCTCGGCCTGCAGCTTCTGCAACGCGATGATCTTGTCGGTCAGCTCCTGGTCGCTTTCCGCAGACTTGGCACCCTGTGCCAGGTCCCACATCTCCTGAGCCCAATCCGGCGGCTGCTCGCCGCGCTCGCCGCCCGAGGTAATCCACAGGTACCAGGGCCGGGACCACGAGTTGGACGGGTAGAGGCTGTTCCAGCTTCCGCCGAAGTTGGAGGGCCAGTCGCGGTTGGCGTAGCCGGTCAGGCTCTGCCAGCCGATGATCTCCCAGTCCAGGTTTTCGATGACCTCGGTCTGGCCGCCCCAGCCGACGCCGCGGTAGTTGCCCTTGAAGCCGATCTTGGGCAGCTCCTCGACCAGCAGCGACCACGTGTCGTCGAACCACGTCGCGATCGAGAAGATCGTCAGCGTGATGGGCTGGCCGTCCGGCCCGAGCCGGAAACCGTCGGCGTCCTTGTCGGTCAGACCCATCTCGTCGAGCAGCGCGTTGGCCTTGTCCAGGTCGCGCTCCACCGCCAGGGTGGCCAGCTCCTCGACGTACCACGGGCTCGACGGATCGCTCACGCCGATCTGGCGCAGCGGCGCCAGGCCCTCGAACTCCAGGTCGCTGATGAGCTGCCGGGGCACCCAGTAGCTCATCGCCAGCCGGAATCGTATATCGCGGAACATCTCCGCCTTGAACGGATCCTGCGCAAACCAGTTGTAGGCAAGCGTGCGCTCCGCCAAGTCGCCCCGGAACGGAAACGAGATCATCTGCAGGTCGCCGCGGTCGGCGGCCTGCTTGTGGATCTCCACCTTGGGGAGGCCGACCGAAGCCACCGAGATCTCACCGGCCAGGACCCGCAGTTCGCGGGCATTGGCGTCAGGGATGATCAGCGCGTGCTGCTCGTCCATGTACGGCAGCTGATTGCCTTCCGAGTCAACCGCCCAGTAGTAGGGGTTGCGCGTCCAGATGACCGGCGCCGCCTCGATGCCGGTCGAGGGCGCAAACGGGACCATCGTCGGGTTGTCCGGATTCGCGTTGACAGTGGCGTCAGCCTTGGCGTTGAAGAGCTGGGTCCAGTCCTCGAATCCGCCCTCGCTCACCTTGGCTGCCAGCGCGTCCTCCTCGGCATACGACTCGTGGAACTGGGCGAGATAGTGCTTGGCGCGCCCCATCGCCTGCCGCTCCTGGCGGGCGCCGAACGCGATGTCGAAGCCGGGATACGGGTCGGGAAACTCGAAGCGGAGTGTCACGTCGTCGACGGCGGTGATCTCGGCCACCGCATCGCCTTGCGTGAGCCAGCCCGGAATCGCCGCGCTCAGCTTGGTGTTGCTCGCGACGTCCTCGAACCAGAACAGGTAGTCCTCGGCCGTGTACGGCTCACCGTCGGACCAGCGCAGGCCGGTGCGCATGGTGATGGTGAAGACGCGGTTGCCGTTGGAAGCCTCGATCGACTTGAAGGCCAGCGGCAGCACTTCCGGCCGCTCCATCTTCGCCTCGCCCCAGAACGGGATGGCGACGTTGGTCATCCCCTGCGCGTTGGCCGCGTCCGGTGCAAAACTCGCATAGATGCCGCCGAACAGGCCGATCTCGGTCATCCCGTAGGTGCCGGGGGATATGACCAGCGGATCCACCGGGACGCGCTCCTCGACCGGCGGCAGGTCCTTGCCGTCCAGGTAGGGCGACTGCTGGTACTGCCCGAACACGGGCGCCGCTGCCAAGGCAGCGATCAGCACAAGCCACAGTGCTTTCTTCAAAACGAACCTCCTCGTGCGCCCGTGCCTGGCGCCGCAACGGCCCCGGCCAGCGCAGCAGAGATGAGCCTACCGGCACAAAGGGCCGGGTCGCAACCGGCGGTTCTACCGGTAGGGGTCCAGCGCGTCCCGCAGGCCGTCGCCCAGGAACTGGAAGGCGACCACGGTGAAGATCACCATCAACGCCGGGATCAGCAGCCAGGGGCGCAACGCCACGACGCTGACGCTCTGCGCTTCCTGAATCAGGACCCCCCAACTCATCGCTGGCGGACGCATGCCGATGCCCAGGAAGCTCAGCGCCGTCTCCCCCAGGATCATCGCCGGCACGCGGTTCGAGCCCTCCACGATCAGGTGGCTGGCGAAGGACGGCAACATGTGGCGGAAGAGCTGGCGCCGCACCGGTGCGCCGTCCAGCTTGGCCGCGATGACGTACTCCTCTTCCCGAAGGGACAAGAACTTGCTCCGTACCGTCCGTGCCAGCCCGGTCCAACCCAGGATGGAGAGGATGATGGTGATCATGAAGTAGACCCTGACGACACCCCAGTCCAGCGGCAGTGAAGCGCTCAAGGCCATCCACAGCGGCAGCGTCGGGAAGGACATGAACACCTCGATCAGGCGCTGGATGATGTTGTCGACCGTTCCGCCGAAATAGCCGGAGATGCTGCCGATGGTGATGCCCAGCACCCAGCTGATCAGGATCGATACCAGGCCGATGGTGAGCGAGATGACCGCCCCGCGCACGATGCGGGAGAACAGGTCACGGCCCTGGCTGTCGGTGCCCAGGGGGAACCAGAGCACGTCCGGAGTCCCCGTGCCGACGAAGTGAAGGGTGCTGGGGATGAAGCCGAACAGGTCGTATTCGTGGCCCTGCACGAACAGGCGCAGTGGCGTCTCGGTGTCGAGGTCCGCCGTGAACTCCCGTTCCAAGGTCTCCCAGTTGAGCTCGCTCGTGATCTGGTAGATGACGGGCCGGAAACGCCCTTCCTGGTCGAACAGGTGTATGCGCGCGGGCGGCAGGAAGCGAAAATCGGGGCGCCGCTCCACCGGGTCGTTGATCTCGATGAAGCCGCTGAACGGCACCAGGCTGTAGAGCAACGCCAGCACCACAAGTGCGGCCCGCGCCCAGCGGTGCGCCTTGAACTTGAGCCAGATCAGCTTCATCTGGCCGGCGTTGAAGTAGGCTTCCCGGCTCTCGGCGGATCGGTCGCGCGGGCCCCGTGTGTCGCCCCGGTCGAGTGGTTCGCCCCTCCCGATCGGTTGGTCCTGGGTCGCCATGGTCAGTTCTGCAGCCGGATGCGCGGGTCGAGCACGGCCAGCGCCAGATCAGAGATCAGGGTACCGATCACCGTCAGGGTGGCCAGCAGCATGATGATGGCGCCCGCGATCTGTTGGTCCTGGTTGATCAGGCCCTCGAACAGCAACGGGCCTATGGTCGGCAGGCCCAGCACCAGCGCGACCAGCACCTCCCCGCCGACCAGGCCGGGCAGTAGCCAGCCGATGCTCGAAATCCAGGGATTGGCGGCCATGCGGATCGGGTACTTCACGAGCAGGCGGGTCTCCGGCACGCCCTTGGCACGCGCGGTCGTGACGAACGGCATGCGCAACTGGTCGAGCACGTTCGCGCGGATCGTGCGCACGCCGCCGCCGATCGACTCGAAGCCCAGGATGACGATCGGCATCCAGATGTGCTTGAGGAAATCGACGAACTTGGCGATGCTCCACGGCGCTTGCGCGTACTCGCTGGAAAAGACGCCGCCCGGCGCATAGTTGATCAGCTTGAACGCCCCGTACATCAGCAGCAATGCGAACAGGAAATTGGGGATCGCCATCATGAAGAACGCGATGAAGCTGAACACGTTGTCGAATAGCGCGTATTGGCGGATCGCGGCGCCCACGCCGGCGGGCCAGGAAATGGCGGTGGCGATCAGCAGCGTGATCAGGCCGATAATCACCGTCAGCAACAGCCGGTCGCCGATCAGCGCGCGCACCGGCTTGTTCCATTCGAACGACCAGCCCCAGTCCCCGCGGAACCAGCCGGCCCCCCACTTCAGGTAGCGGACCGGAAACGGATCATCCAGGCCGAGCTGCGCCCGGATGTTGGCCACCATCTCCTCGGCTTCCTCGCTGCCGATGCGGTCGCGCATCTCCTCCAGCCGGCCCACGTAGGCGCTAGCCATGTCGCCGGGCGGCAACTCGATGATAATGAAGGAGATGATCGAGATCAGGATCAGCGTCGGGATCATGTGCAGGACGCGGTGTCCGAGATACCCGAGCATCGACGGCCACGGTGCCAACCGGCGGCGCGCTTGTCAATCTTGCGGCGGCCGCTACGGGGCTGGGCGCCCCCGCTTCGGTACTCACTCGGTCATCCGGATGCGCGGGTCCAGCACCGCCAGGGCCAGGTCGGAGATCAGCGTGCCGATGACCGTCAGGCCTGCCATCATCATGATGATGGCGCCGGCCACCTGCTGGTCCTGGTTGCTGAGCGCGGTGAACAGCAGCGGCCCGACCGTGGGCAGTCCTATAACCAGCGCCACCAGGACCTCACCGCCGACCAGTCCCGGCAGCAGCCAGCCGATGCCGGAGATCCATGGGTTTGCGGCCGCCCGGATGGCGTACTTGACGATCAGCCGGGTCTCCGGGACTCCCTTGGCACGTGCGGTGGTCACGAACGGCATGCGCAGTTGATCGAGCACGTTGGCGCGAATCGTGCGCAGCCCGCCGCCGAGGGACTCGAAGCCCAGGATCACGATCGGCATCCAGATGTGCTTCAGGAAGTCGATGAACTTGGCGATGCTCCATGGCGCCAGCGCGTACTCGGTAGAGAACACGCCGCCCGGCACGTAGTCGGCCAGCCTGAAGAACGCGTACATGAGCAGCAGTGCGAACAGGAAATTGGGGATCGCCATCATGAAGAAGGCGATGAAGCTGAACACGTTGTCGAACAAGGCGTATTGGCGGATGGCGGCCCCCACGCCAGCCGGCCACGAGATGGCGGTGCTGATCAGAATCGTGAGCAGGCCGATCATCACCGTCAGCAGGAGCCGGTTACCGACTGCCTGCCGTACGGGCTGATCCCAGTGGTACGACCAGCCCCAGTCTCCCCGCAGCCAACCGGACGCCCAGCGGAAGTAGCGCACCGGCATCGGATCGTCCAGGCCGAGCTGCTTGCGGATGTTGGCCACCATCTCGTCCGCTTCCTCGGTGCCGATACGGTCACGCATGTCCTCCAACCGGCCGACGTAGGCGCTCGCCATGTCGCCTGGGGGCAGCTCGATGATGATGAAGGAGACGATCGAGATCACGATCAGCGTCGGGATCATCACCAGGATCCTGCGGCCGACGTAGGCGATCATCGGCCGTCACGTTGCAAATGAGGCGGGACAGTTGTCAATCTGCGCCGGTGTCCGTTCGGATGGCGGCGCTCGCGTTTCCGCTCTGTTTCATGAGTGCGGCCGCCGGGTCCGCGGCCGGCATGTTGGAGGGCGCGGCGGTCGAGGAGCGGTTCGAGGTTCCCGCGCGCGCCGAGCTGGTCGTCAAGGGCTCGTTCTTCTCGCTGGACATCACCGGCTACGAGGGCGACGTGATCGCCGGCCGTGCGGTGATGTCGGAACGGGTCAGACGCCGCAACGGGGTATCCATCGTTACCCGCGACGGGCCGGAGCAGGTGACGGTGGAGGTCGTGACGAACGACCGGAACGTGCTGCGGTCCTCCTTGCTGTGGTATCCGCAGATCCGGCTGCGCGTGCCGCACGGCGTGTCGGTGGCGGTTACCGCGGCAGGGGACCTGATCCTGCAGAGCCTGGAAGCGCCGAGTGCCGATCTGTACACCTTCGAGGGAGACATCATCGTCCGCGACGTGACCGCCGAGCTGTTCACCACCAACGCGGCCGGCGTCACCCGCGTGTTCGACAGCGACGGTCCCAAGTGGCTGCTTTCCTCCGACGGCGACATCGCCGTGGACGGCGGCACCGGCGACGTGCGCGTGCAGACCATCGGCGGACGGCTGACGCTGCGCGGGGTCGCGGGGGACGTGGTGACCAACGTCGCGGTCGAGGACATCAGGATCGAGGGTCTGGACGGGACGATCACGCATACACCGGCACCGGTGAAGGGGGAGCCCGACGCGAACGGGGGCTGACTCAGCCGGCCGGCGCCGTGCCGGCCATCCGCGCCAGCAGGTCCAGCAGCCCGGCTATGGAGCGCCGGTCGATCAGAAACATGGGCGCGGGACCGGATCCGCCCCGGCGTACCGCCTGGAACTCGCCGTCGTGCGGAAGGATCTCGACCGACCACTCGGGGAGCTCGGGCTTGGTGAGCCGCCAGGTGATGGTCAGCACGGTCTGGACTCCGGCCGCCTGCGCATCGCCGGGGGCATCGTCCTCCACGCGCAGGCCGTTCAGATTCTCCAGCAGCTCGGCAGCCTGGGCGGCGGCCAGCGGCGTCCCGCCGAGCCGGTAGACCGGCGTGGACGACTCGCTTTCCCGGTCGATCGTCACCCGGTAGCTCGCCTCGCCCGCCGTGAAGACCATTTCGTGTACCAGGTCGTAGTCGATCTCGGCGACCTCCCGCGCCACCAAGTCGAACGGCCGCAGGCGGTCCAGGGTGGCGACGCGGCTGTTGCCGAGCCGGTACACCGTCGGCCGGCCGGCGAGCGCGGCGTAGCGATGAGTGGCGCCGACGGGCGCGCCGATCAGGAGGTGGTAGACCCCTTCGGCGTCCTCGACCTCCAGCTCGAACTCGGGATCGGCCAGCCCCAGCGCCGGATCATCGGCCGCGGCTTCGCCGACGATGCCGTCAGCGACGTCGCCGGTCAGGTCGTCGCGCAGTCGCGCCAGCACGCCGCTTAGCGCCGTGTCGTCGACCAGGACAGGTCCGGCGTAGGATGCGGTGATCAGGTAGGCAGCGCGTTCGGCCGGCTGCGACGCGTCGTGGAAGGCGTCGTACCGGACCTCCAGCTCGCCGTGGGTGCCGCGTACCCGGAGCCGGCGGACCAGCACCGGCTCGAACGTCGGCAGCGTCGTGTCGACCAGCGCCGCCGGCTCTCTGCTCAGGAGGTACACGGCGTCGCCGCTGACGGTGTAGACCGTGTCCCGGCCGTCCACCATCGCGTAGCTGGTGCCGGTGGCGGTGCGCGACCCCAGCAGCACGTTCTGCCGGTCGCCGCCGGCCGAGACCAGCTCGATGCGGCCGCGCGGTGCATCCAGCCCGTAGGCCGACAGATCGTCCGGCTCCTCGGCGATCACGCGCAGCGGCCTCAGGCCGATCGCCGCGTCGACCACCTGCAGCACCTGCGGCTCGCGCAGGGGAGCGCCGGGTGCCGCCGGGTAGATCCATGCGAGCCCGGCATCGGTTTCGAGGATGGTGCGGCGCTGCAGGGTCAGCCCGGTGTGCTCGATCGTGATCGTGGCCACCGACTCCGGATCCCCTGTGTAGAACGGCGGCAAAGCCTGCTCGTCACCTGCCTCCTCGTCCGCGGGTTCGCGGCCGGCCAGCAGCAGGTAGCCGGCGATCAGCACGCCGATAACGGCGACCGGCGCAACCAGCCGGATCCAGCGACGCCGCGCACCCTCGCCCGTAGCCGGACCGCTCACCGCGCCCGCCCCAGATTCAGCCAGTTGAGCAGCCGCTCCGCGCCACGGTCGCGGAGCTCCTCCCGAAACGCCTCGAGTTGTGTCAGCGGGCGGGCGCCGGTAATGAACTTGCCGGCCTCGACGGCGATGTGCTCGACCAGCGGAGCGGCCAGCGCGTCCACGAAGTTGCGGCTGTGCGTGGTGATGGCCGGCCACGGCTCCAGGATCACCGCATCGTCATCCAGGTAGGTCGCCACGTCGTGGCGCTCGAAGTACCGCGCGGCCGGCATGTCTGCCGAGCCGTCCTCGCCTGCCAGCCACAGCGCGAAGTCCAGGCGGTCGGGTGCATCCGACACCGACGCGACCTCGCCCGTCACTTCCCCTTCCAGCAGCAGATCCAGGAACGCCACCGCGGTCTCGGCGTACGGGGACGCCGACGTCACGGCCCAGCCCGGCGAGATGGCGTTCCACGCACGCGGCGTGATCCAGCCGCGCCGGCCACGGTTCGCAGGCAGCCGCAGCGGTCCCACCCAAGCCCCGGCGCGGTCCCAGTCGCCGTCCTCGGTCAGCCCGCCGTACCCGCGCGAGCCGGCCAGCTCCGGACCGGTCCGGCCCGCCCAAGGGACCACGAACGCGCGCTCGGAGCCCAGCAACCGCAGCAGATCCAGGTCGCCGGGAGCGGTCCGCGGGTCGAGCGACCCGGCCGCCATCAGCCCTTCCGCCACCAGGCGATGGAACCAGCGCAGGTAGTCCTCGAACTCCCGTTCGAACGGTCCGAGCCGCCACTCGCGCCGCTCGCGATGGTAGTAGGCGGCGACCCGCTCATCGACGCCGGAGCGGAACCACGACGGCGCCCGGAACAGCACCGCCCGCCGGGTGGCGGCGAACGGCGTGCTGCCGGGGAACTCCGACTGCAGGGCACCGAGCGATGCAAGCAGCTCTTCCCACGTGTCGGCGCCGAGGCCACGGTCCTCGAACAGGTCCTGCCGGTAGGCGATGGCGCCCAGGTACGGGCTGGCGCCCGCGTCGAACACGCCCAGCGCGTACAGCTCCCCCGGCGCCAGCAGGCGGCCATCCGTGCTTTGGCGAAAGCGCTCGTGCTCCTGCAGCAGGCGGTGCAGGTTCGGCGTGAGCTCCGGCCGTTCGAGCAGGTTGACCAGCCACTCCCGCTGGCGAATGAAATCGAGCGGCGCCACTCCCTCGGCCAGCAGGTCCGGCAGCTCGTCCGAAGCGGCCAGTTCCGCCAGGCGCGTGCCGCGGGCCGCGGCGCTGGCGCCGGCGATCGTGGCCGGCCGTAGCGTGATGTTGGCGCGGCGCTGCACCACCTTCCAGGCCGGGCGGGGGGCAGCGGGGATCGACGACTCCGGCACGCCGACGGTGAGCATGATCGGCTGTGCAAGCGGGAAGGACACCGCCGGAGCGACACCGGTCTGATCGCTGGCCGACGCACCATCGCCGCAGCCGGCGAGGCCGATGCCAGCCGCAGCCACAAGGACGGCCGCGACCATCAGTCGCGTTGGATGCGCTGCTCGATCCAGATTCGTATCTCCTCGACGCCGATATGGGCCGAGGCGGCCGCCATGGTCAACTCCTCCAGCGCATCGGTATCGGCCGACAGCCGGAAGCCGTTGGCGAGCAGAAACAGCTCGGCCGCCGCGACCGCGACCCGTTTGTTGCCGTCGACGAACGCGTGGTTGCTCACTATGGAGTGCATCAGAGTTGCCGCCTTTGCCGGCACCGATTCATACAGATCCTGACCGCCGAAGGCGGCGGCGGGACGAGCGAGCGCGGACTGGAGCAGCCCCCGATCCCGCACGCCGGCGCTTCCGCCGGTGGCGCTGATCATCACCCGGTGAAGGTGCAGAACCTGTTGTTCACTCAGATACTCGATCATCGGCGGTGTCGCGATCAGAAGTGCTGTCGTCGGGTTCCGCGCCAGCGGCGAGACGTTCGTACAGCTCGCGACGCTCCCGGACGAGCTGGTCGACCATTTTCCTGAAACGTGGTGACGCCTCGCCCGCGTCGAAGAACTTGACGCCCGTGCGGACGACGAAACTCCCATCCCGTGGGTCGACTGTCGCATCCACCTCCATCCCGGCCTGCAACGCGAACTCCTTGACCAGCTCGTGAGGCAAGGTCACCGCGATGCTGTTACCCACCCGCACCAGTTTGCGCGTCATACGTACACCGTACTAACTAGCAGCTCACATGGCCAGCGTCCGCACTCCATACTTCGCGATCACGTCGTCATGGGTGACGATTAGCCAATTCGATCACATAAGTCGAGCCGTTCCTGAACTTCCCGCTCTGGCGACCGATGGCTGCATTCGACTACGCTCACAGGCCATGTGGCGCAAGCTCGCGGCAGTGCCGCCCGTCGGTTGGATGACCGGCGCGCGGCGGATGCCGATCGTCGGTGGCGTCCGCGCCGCCCTCGCCACCGCGGCCGGCAAGCGCCGTGTCATCGGGGTGGTCCTGCTGCTGGCCATCCTGCTGCCCTTTGCCGCGTTCAACCGCCTGCCCAAGCTCGACACCGTCCGCGCCGACCTGCAGGCGGCGCTGGCGCCGACGGCGGAGTGCTTCCAGGGCTTTTGCGTGGAGGCGGAGCCGCAGTCGAGCTTCCTCACCCGCTGGTGGCGCTTCTCCCTGACCTACCTGCAGCTCGTCGCCATCGGCATGGCGTTCGCGTTCCTGGCCGGCGGCATCGCCGAGGCGTTCCTGGCGCCGCCGGGCGCTTCACGCCGGGAGGCCACCGGTCCGGTGGGGCGCATCCTCAAGGGCCTGGGTCTGGGGCCGGTGGTGAACCTCTGTTCGGCCTGCATCGTCCCGGTGTCCAGCGCCGTCCGTCGCCGCGGGCTGGGGATCGAGGGAGCCCTGGCGCTCGTGCACGGCTCGGCAACCCTCAACGTACCGTCGCTGCTGATGATCGCGGCCGTGTTCTCGCCGCTGCTGGGCGCCAGCCGCGTGCTGCTGGGGCTGGCCGCCGCCTTTCTGCTCGGCCCGCTGGTGGTACGGGTGGCCGGCCACTCCACGGAGCCGGAAGCCTGTGACCTGAGCCTGCCGGACGCAGCCGAGCCGGACCTGGGCTGGGCCGGAGAGTTACGTGAAGGGCTGCCGCGCTGGGCGCGTGCGACCGGGCGCCTGCTGGTCCGCATGGGGCCGATCATGGTGGTCGCCGGGTTCGCGAGCGGCGCGGCGATTCAGTTCCTGCAGCCGGAAACCGTCGATGCCTTCCTGGGCGACAGCGTCACCGGCATCGCCGTCGCGGCCACGCTCGGCGTGCTGATCAACGTGCCGCTGCTGTTCGAGATCCCGCTGGTCGCGTTGCTGCTGCTGCTCGGCGCCGGCAGCGCCCCCGCGGCGACGCTGCTGTTCGCGGCAGCGGCCGGCGGTCCGATCACATTTTGGGGCCTGACCAGGGCGCTGCGCTGGAAAGGGATCGGAACCTACGCACTGGGCACCTGGGCGATCGCGATGGCCGGTGGCCTTGCGGTGCTGGGGGCGAGCCGGCTCCTGCCTCAGGAGAATCCGGCCCTGCGCCTGCCGGCTGCGGCGTCGATGACACACGTCGAACGCACCGCCCCGGACCCGGCCGTGGTGGGGGACACGCCCATCCGCTTTACCGATGTTGCGGCCGCGGCCGGCGTCGGTGCCGAGCGGTTCTTCGCCAGCTCCACGCACAGCCTGGGCGTGAACTGGATCGACGTGGATGCCGACGGATGGCCGGACCTGTTCGCGGTGGGCGGCGACCCCGGCTACCCGCCGAGGCTGTACCGCAATCTGGGCGATGGCCGCTTCGAGGCGGCGCACCACCTGATTCCCGAGCTGCCGGCGTACGAGATGTCGGGCTCCGTCTTCGCCGACTACGACAACGATGGCGACCCGGACATCTACATCTACACGGACAACACCCAGTGGGCGCTGCACGGCGACAATCTCCCGGACGGCCCGCCCAACCTGCTGCTCCGCAACCTGCTGGTCGAGCACGGTGGCAGCGTTCCCGCGCGTCGCCCGCTGTTCGAGGAAGTGGCAGCCGCCGCCGGGGTCGACGACCTGGCCGCCGCCCCCTACGGACCGCTGCCCGGCCACCGCTCCAAGGCGGCGTCATGGCTGGACTACGACCGCGACGGTTGCGTCGACCTGTACGTCTCCCACCTGGTGATCAACTCCCCCGGGGCTCGGGCCAACCGCGACCGCCTGTTCCGCAACCTCTGTGACGGGACCTTCGCCGACGCGACTGCCGACGCCGGCCTGTATCGGGGCATTACCGCCTGGCGGGCTGCCTTCCTGGTGCTTGGCGCCCACCTCGACGCCGACTTGTGGCCCGACCTGTATGTGGTCAACGTGGCCGGCGACAACGCCAACCGGTCGAACCATTTCGACCAGGTCTTCCGCAACGAGGAGGGATCCTTCACGCAGGTGTTCCGCGACTGGTACTGGATCGGCGACGACGCGCAGGCCGGCATGGGCATCGACGTAGCCGACGTCGACGGGAACGGCACCTGGGACCTCTACATCTCCGACCTGAAGAGCGGCGGCACGCCCCTGGAGGACGAGCCGTGGGGGAACGTCCTCTACCTCGGCAAGCCGCGCGGCTCGTACGCGGACAACTCTGCGGAGCGCGCCGGCGTGACCGGCGACGACTCCTGGGGCGTCAACTTCCTCGACGCCGACCATGACGGCGACGAGGACCTGTTCGTCGCCACCATGGCCGGCTCACGGATCGACCTGTTCTTCTCCAACGACGGCGACGGCACCTTCCGGAACGTCGCCCGCCAGGCCGGCGTGCGCGTCCCGGACGGGCGAGGCAGCGCGGTCGCCGACTACGACCGCGACGGCGACGTCGACGTGGCGGTCGTCAACCAGGAAGGCTCGCTGCAGCTCTTCCGCAACGACAGCGATCTGCTGGGCGGAGCGCTGCAGCTCGACCTGGTCGGCACGGACAGCAACCGCAGTGCGATCGGCGCCGTGGTCAAGGTGCACGCGGGCGACTCGGTGCAGATGCGGCAGGTGAAGGGCGGATCGAGCGGCCACTCGCAGAACTCGCTCGCCGTCCACTTCGGGCTCGGGGGCGCGACGCAGGCCGACACGGTCGAGGTGTTCTGGCCGGCCGGCGGCGTCGTGCGCTGGCACGGGCAGCCGGCAGGGCGGCGACTGCGCTTGGTGGAGGGCGCCGCCTGCTCCGGCATCCCCGCCGCACACCGCTGCCGGGAGACATCCGCGGAGGGCTGACCAGCGATCGGGCGGTCGAGCCCATCCGTTGCCCTTGACACATCCGCATCTATAGGTTCATATATGCACCTATCAGAGTGGTAATTGATACGTGCGTCTGGGTCGCCGCGGTCCGCAGTCGGCGCGGTGCGAGCTTCGCTCTCTTGTCGGAGATCCCCTCGCGACGGTTCCACTTCGGGACCTCTGTCGCTCTCTTTCTGGAGTATCGCGCCCAACTCACGCACGCGGTGGCACGTGGTTCAACGACGCTCAGTCCGCTGCAGATCGACACGATCCTCGCCGCTTTGGCGTACCACACGGTGGAAGTGCCGATCTTCTACCGTCTTCGTCCGAATCTCAAGGACGCGAACGACGACAAGGTGTTCGAATGCGCCGCACACTTCGGCGCCGATGCGATCGTCACGCACAATACCAGGGACTTTCTGAATTCGGAGCTGAATTACCAGCACGACGTACTGAGTCCGGGCGAGTTCCTGCAACGGATGAGGAGAGACACATGAAGACCATGCAAGTGAGGTTTCCCGACCATGTACATGAGCGACTCAGGGAGTTGGCAATAGCGGAAGGGATCTCTCTGAACACCTTCATCGTATCCTCGGTCAGCAACGAAGTGATCCGGCAGGAGACTCGGGATTTCTTCAAGGATGCTGCGGCGAAGCACGATCCACGAGCGTTCGCAGAAGCGCTGGCGACCGTTGCCGACGCTCCGATACCAGAGTCGGATCGAATCGAAGAGCCCCGGGGATCGGAGAGGACAACGGCGAATGACGCAAACGGGCCGCGTGGGTGGTGATCACACGCGGCTCAGGCCGAATACGCGAACACCTTCGCCTGGAACATCCGCAGCCGCACCGCGATCTCGCCGCCGGCGGCGCTCAGGTCGGTGCTGCCGCGCCACGACACCGGCCGGTCCAGGTGATCGCCTGACAACAGGTCGCAGTCCGCGAAGCTGAAGCCGGGGATCGCCTCGGCGTCCGGGTGGATCCGCGACGGCACGGTGCGGATCAGCTCCACCAGGATGTGGCCGCCCGGCGCGCAGCGGTAGTTGAGCCGCAGCGCGTCGCGGCCGCGCTTGACCGTGGGGATGGTGAAGCGCCCCTCCATCTCCGCCTCCACGCCGCAGAAGCGGTGCGGGAGCCAGCGGGCGAGCTGCAGCACCCCCGGGCGGTGCGGGATCTCCGGGTCCGAGGCGCGGTAGTTGTGCAGGCCGACGTGGCCGCGGTACATGGTCGCCCAGTAGCCGTCGGGCAGCTCGATCAGGCCGCCCCACGGCCGCGCGCCGCCCGAGTCGGGGCTGCCGGGCTCGCCGCAGGGGATGATCGGACTGCGGTCGGGCCGGAACCAGTGCGTCATGTCGCGGCTGAAGGCGATCTGCGCGTCGTTGTAGTCGCCGACCTGGTGATAGGTCTCCACGAACGCGCAGTGCAGGCCGGGGTTGCCCGGATAGCGGAAGTACGAGCAGCCGTAGAAGGAGAGGTCCGGTTCGTCCTGCGGGTCGGGCGACAGCACCAGCGACGCGGGCGGCCAGTGCCAGAAGTCGTCCGTCCGCGTCAGCCCGGTGGCGCGCCGGCCCATGCCGCCGACGCGGATGTAGGCGTAGTAGCCGCCGGTCTCCTCGTCGTACTGGGCCGCGCTGCCGCCGTCGGAGCTCATGTCGCCGACGCGCCCGACCGAGGTCCAGCGAACGCCGTCCGGCGAGGTCCACCCCTCGACCCAGTGGCGGGACTCCGCGCGTGGCCCGCTGTAGGCGTCTCCCTCGTATTCCTGCCGCCGCCAGCGCTTGTACGCCTCCACGGTGTCCAGCTCCTCGCCGGTGTCCGGATCGAAGCTGGCGCCCACCTGGCCGATCGCCTTGAAGCGCTCCTCCGGGGTGCCGCGGGGATCCTCGAACGGCGTGCCGGTGGGGGGATTGGCGATGATGTTGTTGGCGCGCGAGCCCTGCCACTCGACCTGACCCAGCTCCGGGCGCTGCCAATGGTAGCCGTCAGCGCTCTCGGCGTAGCACAGGTGGTGACCGCCGCCCAGGCCGGGGTTCTTGTCCTCACTGGGGTGCGCGTAGGCGGCGTACAGCATCTTGTAGGCGTCGCCGTCCCGCCAGACGCGCAGCGGCACCATGTTGCCGCCTCCTTCCCAGCGGTCGTTGGAGATCAGCGCCGGCTCGCTCTTGGCCGCCTGCTCGACACGGATGCGTACGCCGATGGGCGCGTCGTACAGCTCGTAGCGGCCTTGGCGGTTGACCCCGCGGTTGCCCGGGTGGGTCTGGGACCAGTCGATGAACGGCACCCATTCCTGGGTGGACAGGTCGCGGGCGATCGCCGCCGCCTCGCCCTGGGCGTAGTCGGGTGTCTGCTGCTTCGCCATGGCCCCGACTGTGTCGGCTCCGCGTCCGGGCCGCAAGCAGGCCGGCACGCGTCCCGGCGCGTTGTCGTGACGCGACGGACCCGGTAGGCTGCCCGGAAGGATGGCGCTCTCCACTGAGGAACTGCGCTTCTTCAAGCGCAACGGGTACCTGATCAAGCGCAAGGTGATGGACCCCGGCCTGATGGCGGAGGCGCGCCGCCGCCTGTGGGACGATCCGCCGTCGTCGCTGAAGCCGGACGACCCGCGCACCTGGGTCGGGCCGCTCCCGGAGGCGGACCACTCGCCCGATCCGGACAACCACCGCAAGGAGTACCGCTGGCAGTACCGGCGCATCGGCTCCGAGCCGTGGATCATCCGCATGCTGGCCACCGATCCGGCGATCTTCGCCATGGCAGAGCAGATGCTCGGCGCCGGCGAGCTTCAGGAGCCCGACCGGATCCGCGGGATCTACTGCACGCTCCCGTTCGGCGACCGGCCGCGTCCGCCGGTCGGCTGCCACTGCGACGGGCACGCGTTCCACCTGGGGGTGGTCGGCTACATCGACGACGTCGGCCCCGACGGCGGCGGCTTCTGCGTGTGGCCGGGCAGCCACCGGCGCTTCTATCACACGTTCACGACCGGCTACCAGAGTGACACCACCCCGGCGCAGGACGGGGTGCGGGACGAGGTCAACCTGGACGGCCCCGTCGACTGTCACGGCGAGGCCGGCGACATCGTCTTCTGGCACCACCGGCTGGGCCACATGGCGGGCCACAACTACACCGGCCGCATCCGCCAGGCCGTCCTCTACGACTACAAGAAGCAGGACCTGGAAGAGGTGCAAGGCCAGCCGCCGTGCGCGGACATGTGGGAGCACTGGTCGCCCGCGCTCCGCGCAATCTGAATCCGAGGCCCCGTACGTGAAGAGGCCGCACCCTGATCGGGTGCGGCCTCCTGCATCGCGTACCGCTTGAAAGCGGCCCCGCCCGGTTACTCCTTCAGGAAGACCGCGGGCTTCGGGGCGACGTTCCACCTGGCGTTGAAGTTGCCCAGCTTGGGGTTCACCAGGAAGATGCGCGGTGGGAACGCCGTCCAGCCGACCGACCAGACGTCCTCGATCGCGCGGCGCTGCCATTCCTTGTACGCCTCCCCCAGCTCCTCGGCGGTGGCGGCGGCCTGGATCTGCTTCCACACCTCGTGGTTGTCCTTGATGCGCTGCGGCGGCTCCTCGCCCTCGGCGCCGTCGGTGCGCAGCCACGCCTGCCAGCCCTTCGCCCACGGGCGGCCGAAGTTCGAGGACGGAGATGCGCTCGACAGGCGGTCCGGCACCTGGTTGTCCCAGGCGTCCGCGCTCTGCTGCTGCCAGATCTCCCACTCGTTGGTGGCCGCGAAGTCGCCGGACTGCTCCCAGCCGACGACGCGGTGGTTGCCCATCAGGCCGATCTTGGGGAGCTCCTCGGCCAGCAACTGCCCCGCGATCTCCCACTCGCCGGCGTGCGGCTCGGTGGTGATCAGGAAGGTGATCGGCTTGCCGTCCGGCCCCAGCCGGAACCCGTCGGAGTCCTTGTTGGTCAGCCCGATCTCGTCCAGGAGCTGATTGGCCGCATCCAGGTCGTGGTTGAGCAGCGGCGTCGACAGCGCTTCCGGCACGAACCACGGATGGTCCGGCTTGATGATGCCCTGCACCTTGTGGGGCGCCTGGCCGGCGTAGATGATGTCGTTGAGCTTCTGCCGCGGCACGAAGTACGACCACGCCTGCCGGAAGCGCTTGTCCCGGAACAGGTTGCGCTTGAACTCGTCCTCGGTGTCCATGTTGAAGAAGGTCAGGTTCGAGCTGTAGGCGGCGCCGGGACGCGCCACCACCTCCATGCGCACCTTGCCTTCGTCATGCGCGCGTTTGGCCAGCTCCAGGCTGTCCAGCGGCACGGTCGCCACCCAGCTCTGTCCCTGCAGCGCGCGCAGCTTGCGCGCCTCCGCATCCGCGACCAGGAACACGCGGTTCCCGCGGATGTACGGAAGCTGCTGATTGGCCTCGTCGACCGCCCACCAATACGGATTGGCGATGTACACGGTCGGATCCGCCGGTGGCGGCTCGTGCACGACGAACGGCGCAAGCTGAGGCGCGTCCGGGTTGGCGTTGATCGTCCGGTCCCGTGACCAGCGCAGCAACTCCTGCCAGGTCTCGAACGGCGACTCCGCCACGCGCGCCGCCAGGGTGGCCGCGTCGGCGTAGTCGGGGTGGAACTGGCTGAGATACGCCTTGCTCTGCGCCAGGAAGTTGCGCTCGGCGCGGTCTCCGGTCAGGATCAGGTGGTAGTTCGGGGACGGCTCTTGCAGCGTGACGCGCATAGTGTAGTCGTCGATCGCCTCCGCAACCGATCCCGGCAGGATGCCCTGATGCGGGGCCGCGGCCCCGGTCGCCTCCCGGTAGAGATCGTTGAGCTCCAGGTCGTGCCACCAGAACAGCACGTCGTGCACGGTGAACGGCGACCCGTCGGAGAACTTCATTCCCTCGCGCAAGTAGAACGTCCAGACCGTGAAGTCGTCGTTCGACTCCAGGTCCAGCAGCCCGTACGGGTTGTTCTCGCGCGTCAGGGGCAGCGTGTAGTCGGTCGGTCCCTGGATGTTGGCCTGGTCCGGCGAGTCGCTGGTCGTCCAGGCGTCCGTGTAGCGGCCGACCTCGACCATGCGCATGTCGCCGCCGTTCACGTACACGAACGGCTCGTTCGGCAGCCGTTCCTCCACCGGCGGCAGCTCGCCGCGGGCGACCTGCTCGGCATGCCAGGGCGCCTCCTTGTATTGTCCGATGGCGGTGCCGCCGACGACGATCAGCAGCCCGGCCACCATCAGTGCTGTGGCTCTTTGCACGATTCTGCTCCTCCTTTCGGATTCATGTAGATTGCCTGATCCAATCAGAATGGACGCCGGGCGGCAACCCCTGGGCTGCTGCGGCTCGGCGACAACTCACTCGGTGACCCGTATGCGGGGGTCGAGGACGCCCAGCAGCAGGTCGGAGATCAGCGTGCCGATCACGGTCAGCGTCGACAGCAGCATGACGATGGCGCCCGCCACCTGCGTGTCCTGATTCATCGCCCCCTGCAGCATCAGCGGCCCGATGGTGGGTATGTTCAGCACGGTGGACACCAGCACCTCGCCGCTGAACAGGGCTGGCAGCAGCCAGCCGATGCTGGAGATCCACGGGTTCGCGGCCATGCGGATCGGGTACTTGACCAGGAGCCGCGTCTCCGGCACGCCCTTGGCGCGCGCGGTGGTCACGAAGGGCTGGCGGAGCTGGTCAAGCAAGTTGGCGCGGATCGTGCGCACGCCGCCGCCGATCGACTCGAAGCCCAGGATCAGCAGCGGCATCCAGAGGTGCGCCAGCAGGTCCAGGAACTTCCTCAAACTCCACGGCTCGTCGATCATGTCGGCCGAGAACAGCCCTCCCGGCACGAAGTCGATCAGCTCGAACGACAGGTACATCAGCACCAGGGCGAACAGGAAGTTGGGCACCGCCATCATGAAGAAGGCGATGAAGCTGAACACGTTGTCGAACAGGGAGTACTGGCGGATCGCGGCGCCCACCCCCGCCGGCCAGCTCACGGCCGTGCCGATCAGCATGGTCAGAAAGGCGATCGCCACCGTCGTCAGAATGCGGTCCTGGATCACCGCGCGCACCGGCAGGTCCCAGTAGAAGGAGTGCCCCCAGCTTCCGCGCAGGAAGTCGCGCGCCCACTTCACGTAGCGCACGTGAACCGGCTCGCCGTAGCCGAAGCGCCGCCGCAGCGCCTCCAGCATCTCGGTCGCGTCGCCGCGGAACTCCTCGCCCATGCGCTCCAGCCGGGACACGTAGGCGCTGGCCATGTCTCCGGGAGGCAGCTCCACCACGAGGAAGGAGAGCATGGAGATCAGGATCAGCGTCGGGATCATGATCACGACCCGGCGGATGATGTACCCCAGCATGTCCGTCCCCCGGCCTACCGGTACGGATCGACGGCGTCGCGCAGGCCGTCGCCCATGAACTGGAACGCCACCACGGAGAAGATGACGAGCAGTGCCGGCAACAGGAGCCAGGGATGGAGCGCGACCGACTCGACGTTCTGCGCACCCTGCAGCAGCACGCCCCAACTGACCGCCGGCGGACGCAGCCCGACGCCCAGGAAGCTGAGCGCCGTCTCGCCCAGGATCATCGAGGGGATGAGGTTGGAGGCGTTGACGATCAGGTGGCTGGCGAACGCCGGCAGCATGTGCCGGAACAACTGGCGGCGGAGCGGCGCCCCGTCCAGCTTGGCCGCCAGCACGTACTCCTCCTCGCGCAGCGCCAGGAACTTGCTGCGCACGGTGCGCGCGAGCCCGGTCCAGCCCAGAATGGACAGGACCACCGTGATCGAGAAGTAGACCTGGACGATGCTCCACTCCAGCGGCAGCGCCGCGGCAAGCGCGATCCACAACGGGAGCGACGGGACCGACATCAGCACCTCGATGAAGCGGTTGATGACGTTGTCGACCACGCCGCCGAAGTAGCCGGCGATGGACCCGATCAGGATGCCCAGCACCCAGGTGATGATGATCGACATGATGCCGATCGACAGCGACAGGATGGAGCCGTGCACCATGCGCGAGAACAGGCAGCGGCCGCTCTGGTCGGTGCCGAGCGGGTACCAGCGGACGTCCGGGTCTCCGGTGCCGAGCAGGTGCAGGTCGGCGTCGATGAAGAACAACAGCTTGTACGGATAGCCGCGCACGAACAGCCGCAGCGGGCGCTCCGACCCCTCCACGCGCACGTACACGCGCTTGAAGAGCTCGAAGTCGAGCTTGCTGGTCACCTGGTAGACCACCGGACGGAAGTTGCGCTCCTCGTCGAACAGGCTGAACGACACGTCCTTGCCGCTGAACACCCATGGCTGGAGCTGGATGTCGGTGTTGCGCTCGATCGGGTCGTTCATGGCGAAGAAGCCGTTGAAGATGGCGACGAAGTAGAAGACGGCGATGACGCCCAGGCCCCACATCGCCCAGCGGTGCGAGCGGAACTTCAGCCCGATGAGCCGCCACTGGGTCGCGGTGAAGTACGCCTCACGGCGCTCGGCCTCGGTGAGCTGCTTGCGGCGGAAGATGCCGACCGCACGCTGCTTGGCGACATCGTCGGCGACGCTCTCGGGAGCGTCGCTCAGGGTGGGTTCGGCCATCGGCGTCGGCACGGATTAGAGCACCGCGGCCCAACCCCGGTCAAACCGGAGCGGCTTTCTGACGCCGCCGGATGGCACTACGATCCGGTCCCATGCGCTCGCTCGCACTGCTCGCGCTCCTGGTGGGCGCGGCCCCGCTCGGCATTGCCGCGGGTTTCCTGGAAGGCAAGGCGGTCGAGCAGTCGGTCCGCCATCCCGGACCGGTCGGGCGGGTCGTCGTCGAGGGCCGCTACCTGGACGTCGACGTCGACGGCATCGCCGCCGACGGCATCGCGGCGCGCGCGGTGGTGTCGAGCAAGTTTCTGGAGCGCAACGACTTCGAGCTCCAGATCGCGGTCGACGAAGGCCGTGCGAGCGTCGGCTTCGCGGTCAACGACCGGCCTGTCTCCGGCTACTCCGTGCTCTGGGGCCCGCGGCTGACGCTTGCGGTGCCTGATGCTGCCGAGGTCTACATCCGCACCACCACCGGCGACGTGCTGGTCACCGGACTCGGGACGACGTCGAGACGGGCGGCCGTCCATGTCGAGTCCGCGGGCGGAATGGTCGTCGTCACCGACTCTGCCGCCGATGTCCGCCTGGTATCGGGTGCCGGCGACCTGGTGATCCGCCGCGTCGCCGGCGACGTGCACGTCGCTGCCGGTACCGGGGACATCACCGTCACCGACAGCCGCGGCGACGTCCGCGCGCACGTCGGCGAAGGCCGGCAGCGATTCGCCGACATCGACGGCACGGTCACCATCTCATCGCGCGAGGGCATGACCCTGTCCGGCGACGTCGGCGAGGTGCGCGTCGGCGCACCCGGCGTTCCGTCGCTTCCCGAATGGGGCGCCGAGACGCCCTGGCGGCGCCGTTGACGGTGGCGGCTCGCTATGTGGCGCCCGCCTCGGCCTCGTCCCTCTCGGCCTGCGCCAACTGGTCGAGCAGGAAGCGGTGGATGGAGCGCAGCAGGTCGAGCGCGTGGTCGCGCCGGTCCGGGCCGATGTGGTGGGTCGAGAACTTGGCCACCTCGAACAAGCCGGTGAGCTCCAGCAGCTCGCGGCCCGGCAGCCCCGGTCCGGCATCCAGGACACCGTGCATGTACTCCAGCGGCGTCTGGTGCAGCGGGTGCGGGAAGCCGTGCGCGTCGAGCACGTCGCCCACGCGCGCATAGCACATCTCCACCGCGCGCCGGTGATCCGGCTCGGCGGCGATGTCGTCGATGGCCAGCCCGGTGGCGTGGGCGAGGTCGCGCTGCAACTCCTCCGTGATCGGCGAGGAGTCCTCCAGCGCCTCCGGAGCCTCGCGCAGCAGCCGTCCGCCGAAGACCGCCACCGCCGCGAACAGCGCGACGATGACCCCGAACAGGATGAACGGCCGGCGCTGGCGCGCGATCCGCCGGCGCTCGTACTCCTCGACCGTCAGCAGCTCGCCGCGCTCGGCCTGCCGGTCGACCTCCTCCATCTTGGCGGTGAGCTCCTCCGCGTAGCTCGGCCGGTCCTGCCCGGTCCCGACGACCACCGACAGGAACACGATGAACAGCGCCGCGACGATCAGCGGGGCGGTGATGAACATGATGACCGCGCGCGGGATGCGAGTGCGCTGCAGCCCGCGCTCGGCCTCTGCCTGGCGGCGGAGGCGCTCCTGCAGGTAGACGAAGGTGAAGCCGCCGGCGACCACGGCCGCGCCCAGCAGGATGAAGCCGGCGACCTCCGACGCGGTGGAGTCGAGCCGCGGCACCAGCACCATCTGCACGGCGCCGCCGTCATCGGCGCTGAGGCCGCTGATCGAGCTGATCGAGACGCCGATCAGCGCCACCAGGGCGACCACGGCGAACAGCAGCACCACGACCTTGCGGCGCTCCTCGTCCGTGCCCGCGCGCAGCCGGCGGTAGTAGTCCCTGAGCCCTGCGTTGCCTTCGATGAGGACGAGTCTGATGGATGTGCGGCGCGAGCGGCAAGTCCGTCAGACGAGCGAGGTGGGTACGAGCGGCGTTACCGGACTCGCGGGGGCCGGCCAACGAAGTCGCCTCGCCCGATTGCGGCTTCGCGGGCGGCCAGCGCCGTCGCGATCCGGGCGCGCACCCGGAATGCTGCCGTGAACGCCGCCGTTCCCACCGCCGCGTAGGCGGCCGCCGCCGCGAGCAGCGGGCCGTACCCGATTGCGGGTGACCGCAACAGCACCGTCTGGAGAGCCAGCACGGCGATCCCGGTGCAGCCCTGGATACCCAGCACGAACAGGAACCGGCCGATCAGCACGGTGGCGCCCGAGCCCGGCGAGAGCTCCCGGAACGGGGTGGCGGCCGTCCACCGCCCCCCCCACCGGGTGTGGAGCCCCGATTGCAGGTTTTAATTTGGGCGCCCCAGCAAATAAGCCAGCCCCGTCCCCCCCGCCCCGCACCGGAGGACGAATCCGTACAGAAAGCGGTTCTGGAACGCGGCCGCAAACGACACGACGATCACCTTCATGGAGTAGTCGCGCACCCATTCCAGGTGGTTGACCGCCTGCATGAGCAGGTAGGTGCTTGCCGCCGCGGAGGTCAGCCACAGGAGCAGCGCCAGTGCCCGGACCACGGGACTGTGCAGCGCGTGCCGAGCCTGGGCCTCAAGGTAGGAGCGGCGGTAGCGGACCGCCGGCGGCGCGTCAGTCGGCAACCGTCGTCCCGATCCGCTCCAGCAGCGATGCGACCGCGCGGCTGTCGACCAGCAGGTCGATGCTGTCGTCCATCACGAGCAGATAGAAGTCCTGGTCGTAGGGGAGAAACCGCGCCTCCAGCGTGTACCGCCCGCCGCCGCGCAGGTGGTACGCGATGGTCAGCACCGGATCTTCGCCCGCAGCGTCCCGCCCGGCCGGCGCGGGCGCGTCCACGGCCAGGTCGGCGATCTCCCCGGCGAGCAGGTCGAAGGCGTCCTGCTCGAGCGGCCGGCCATCGACCGCCAGGGTGACCTGCTCGGCGCCAAGGTCGTCCGTGGTGCGCCGCAGGTCGATCCGGTGCTCGCGCTCGCCGCCGATCCGGAACTGGATCGAGTTCACGCGCTCGACCGGGACGTTCAGCACGCGCGGCTCCGAGAGCTCGAACGGCGTCACCGAGAGGAAGTCCAGCGCGGCGGCCGGGACCGTGTGCACCCCTCGGGCGGCGGGCATCTTGACGTACACCTGTCCGTCGGCGGTGGCGCCGAGCAGCAGGTGCAGCTCGTCCTCGAAGTCGCGCACCCGCAACTCGCCGCGCGGCGGGTCCAGGCCGAACTCCGCGTACCCGCTCGGGTTGTCGGCGACCGCGTCGCTGATCGGCATCTCCGCCACCCGGCGGGCGATCGACGCGAACCGTTCCCCGTCGGCCGGAGCCAGGTACGGGATGCGCATCACCTGTGCGCTGCCCATGTGCGCGTAGCGCGCCTGCTCGCCCACCGCGACCAGCTCCACCTCGTGGTCGCCGTCGCGAAACCAGATGCGGTTGACCCGGTCCGCGGTCAGCGCCGGCAGGGTCTGGTCGCGCAGGTCGGCTACCGTCCACGAGAAACGCGTGCCGTGCACGGCGTGCACGGTGAACACCGCCCGGTCGTCGCGCGAGCTCAGAAAATAGGCCTCGCCCGACGAGGTTCGGTTGCCCAGGTGGAACTCGAAGGTCTCACCCGACTCCAGCCGGGCACTGGCCACCACCGCCGGCGGGTCCAGGCCGTACTGAGCGCGGTCCTCGGGATCCTCGACCACCAGCCGCTGCGCGAACAGGCTGGCGAAGCTGGCGCGCAGCTCCTGCAGGCGCGGCCAGTCCCAGCGGAACGGATACGGCTCGCGGACCAGCCAGACGGCGCCTTCGCGCTCCAGCAGGAGCGTCTCACCGCCGCGTGGGGCCAACTCCATCGCCACGATCAGGTCCTCGTCGACGTCGGAGAGCTGCTGGCGATCGGAAGCGACCGGACCGGAGTACTCCGGCTCTGGCCGGTTCGCCAGCAGCAGATAGGCGCCGACCAGAGCGACGATCCCGGCGCCCCCGGCCAGGATGAGCAGGCGGCGCACCCGATTACTCGCCGGCCAGGAAGAGCTCGATCACCGGCACCTCGGCCGGCGGCTGCAGGACCGGCAGCTCCAGGATCAGGTCGTCCGCGCCAGCGTGCTCCATCCGCGCCTGGTGCTCGGACATGGCGGCGATCGCCACCTCCGACGCGTCATTCAGCAACTGCGCATAGGCCACCTTGCCGCGGTAGCCGCGCAGGTGGAGCTGCCGGAACGGCCACGCGAACACGTGGACGTACAGCCTGCGGGTGTCCGGGTTCCAGGTGAGCCGGCAGTCCTGCGGGACCGCGAACTCCGGCGGCGCCTGCGTGCAGCCGTAGATCGACCGCCCGTGGCGGCTCATCCAGTCGCCCATGCCGCGCAGGCGGTCGAGCGCGCGATGGTCCAACTCGCCGCGGCCGGTCGGGCCGACGTTGAGCAGCAGGTTGCCGCCCTTGCTGACCGTGTCGGACAGCATGCGGATCAACTGGCCGACGCTCTTCCAGGAGGACTCGTCACGGTGGTAGCCCCAGGAGCCGGAGAACGTCTGGCACGCTTCCCAGGTGACCGGCGTGCCGTCCACCTCGATCCAACCCTGCGGCTGCCACTGCTCGGGCGTCTTGATGTCCCAGCCGTCGTCCAAGTCCATGCGGTCGTTGAGCAGCACCTGCGGCTGCAGCTCGCGGATGGTCCGGTAGAGCCGCGGGCTGTCCCACTCGTCCCGCCCCTTGCCGCGGTCGGGATAGCTGAAGTCGCACCACAGCACGTCGACCGGGCCGAACCGCGTGAGCAGCTCGCGCACCTGGCCGTGCAGGTACTCGATGTAGCGGCCCTGATCGCGCGTGCGGTTCATGGCCTCGCGCTCCGGGTGGTTGCGCTGCGAGTGAACGTCGTCGATCACGAAGTCGGGGTGGTGCCAGTCGATCAGCGAGTGGTAGAAGCCCACCCGCATCCCGCGCGAGCGGAAGGCATCGACCATGGGATGCAGGAGGTCCTTGCCGTACGGCGTGCGCGTCGCCTTGTAGTCGGTGAGCGCGCTGTCCCACAGGCAGAAGCCCTCGTGGTGCTTGGTGGTGACCACGAAGTAGCGCATGCCGGCGCCGGCGGCGGCGTCGGCCCAGACGGCGGGATCGTAGAGATCGGGATCGAAGCGGTCAAAGTAGCGCTGGTAGACCTCGTCCGGGATCTCCTCCTTGTTCTTCACCCACTCGTGCCGGGCCGGCAGCGCGTACAGCCCCCAGTGAATGAACATGCCGAACCGGTCGTGCACGAACCACGACGTGTCCCCCGGACTCGGTCGAACGGTGGGAGCGTTCATGAGGCAACCTCCTGTCCCTGTGCGACCGGCTGATTCTGTGCGGCCGGCTGCGAATCAGGCGCGAGCCTGCGGTCGCTGGCCGGCGCGACGATCGAGCGGCGGTGCGGCGTCAGCCGGGCCAGCAGCTCCGGCGACGGCTCGTACGCATGGCGCAACCGGCCCCACGACGGCCCGTACCGGTAGATCACCACCCGCCGCTGGCCGCCGTTGCGGCGCCGGGCCGAGCCGTGCGTGCAGCAGTCGACGAACAGCAGGGCGTCGCCCGCGCGCATGTGGACCTCCACCGCGCCCTCGATCAGCGCCGCGTCGGGGCGAACGTCTCCCATGCAGAAGCGCTGGAAGGACGGGTGCTCGAAGTTGGACTTGTGCGAGCCCGGGATCAGCACGGTGCCGCCGTCCCCCGGGCCGATGTCGGTCAGGGCGACCAGCACGTTGATCTGATTGCAGTGGAAACGGCCGGCGTGGTAGCGGAACTGGCAGCGGCTTATTCCCAGGTGGCCGCCGTTGTGCACGCCGATGCTCTGGCCGGCGGTGCGGACGTTGGCGAACGCCTCGTCTATGAGCAGGGGGCCGTGCTGCTCGTCGAAGGAGTCTTCGGAGCCGACGAAGTAGCGCACCTTGTCGAACCAGGCCGGGTGGTCGATCAACTCCTCGAAGGCCTCCCCCGCCTCGTAGATCTGCTGGTAGTTGGTGCCGTCATGGTCGCCGAAGTTGTGGGCCTGGACGTAGCCGTGCCACTCCTGGTCCACCAGCGGCGGGATGGCGTCCAGCCCCTCGTTGCACTCCTGTACCTCGGCGGGGGTAAGCGCCCCCTCCAGGTGCAGATAGCCGCGCAGGTCGAAGAAGTAGATGTCGTGGTCGGTGACCATACGCCGATGGTGGTCGGAGGCCACGCGCCCGTCAACGCGCCGGCGACTCAGAGCGCGGAGCGAAGTTCATCGGCCGTCAACTCAGTGTCGCGCAGGATCTTTGCCATAAGACCGCGACCGACGGTCTCGCCTGAGTGCGCCGGCACCACCGTTGCGCGGCCATCGGAGTGGCGGAGGAACCAGTGGCTGCCCTTGGTGCGAATGATGTGGAACCCAAGTCGCTCCAGCGCGGCAACGAGCTGTCGGCCACTCAGGGCCGGCAACCGGCTCACCCTGGAACTGTTACCCGCTGAACGCCCACGAACTCCAACTCGTCAGTATCCCGGCCCTCGACTTCGAGACAGAGCTCAATGGCCTCACGGACACGCTCCATGAGCTCGTCGAGTGATGGCGCCTGAGTGTGACAGCCACGAAGAGTCGGCACAGATGCCACGTAGAGACCGTCTGAATCACGCTCTACGACCACGTCGAAGCAGCGGCTCACGCCATCAGCGTACCTCAGGAGCCGCGGCGTGCGCCACGGCCGGCCCCGTCGACCGATCGAACCATCTTGCGGCCTGTCGGCCCGAGCCGCGGTGGTGTAGGCTCCAGAACAGACGCACTACACGGAGGAGACATCCATGGCGAAGAAGACGAGCGGCCAGGAGCCGTTCCGGTTCTCACTCTGCGACGACCTGTACGCCCTGCCGGAGCGGGCGCGGCCGCACGAGGTCGACCTGCACGGCGGCTTCGCCGACGACACGGCCGCCTCCGGCTACATCTACTACGGGATGCCGGGCTGCGGCATCATGCGCATCAGCGCCGACCTGACCGCGCAGGACATCATCGAGCTGCCGTCGGATCTCAAGCCCATCAACTTCCACAGCACCAAGATCATCGAGTTCGACGGCAAGCGCCGGATGGTGCTGCCGGCCAACAACGACGCCCAGGTGGCCGTCGTCGGACTCGACGGCAACGTCGACTTCATCCTGTCGCGCCCCGAGTTCGACGAGTACCGCGACGAGCAACTCGAGTTCAAGCCGACCGACACCGCCTTCGCCGACGGCACGCTGTACGTGTCCGACGGCTACGGCGCCAACTACATCTCCTCGGTCGATCCGTCGACCCACCGCTACACCGGCCTCTTCGGCGGCAAGACCGAGGATCCGCACGCGCCCGGCCTGTTCGGGACCGCGCATGGCCTGGCGCCCGCACCCGACGGCCACCACCTGTCGATCGCCGACCGCCCGCACTCCCGCTTCCAGCTCATGGGGCTCGACGGTCACTTCCACTCCTCGCATGCCATCCCCGACGGCTCCAAGCCGTGCGGCATCGACTTCAAGCAGCACGGCGACGGCTGGTACGCCGTGGTCGGCAGCCTGGACGACCCGCAGGAGGGGCGGCCCGCGCCGATCTACATTCTGGACGGCCACACTTACGAGGTGGCGTCGACCATCCGCCCCAAGGAGGACCTGGGCGTCGAGCTGGCCGACCACATCCACAACACCGTCTGGTACGAGCGCGATGGTCAGGTCTACCTGATCTGCCAGGCGTGGAACCCCGGCCACTACTTCGTGCTGGCCAGGGAGGGATAGGCGCACGCCGTCGGAGTGACCGAGAACGCCGTGTCTTTGCGTGCGGTGGGAACGGCCGTACCTTCCCGGCGCGATGAACATCAACACCTACCTCACGTTCAAGGACAACTGCCGGCAGGCCTTCGAGTTTTACCGCTCCGTGTTCGGAGGCGACTTCACGGACATGCAGAGCTTCGGCGACGGGCCGCCCGACATGGACATTCCCGAGGCGGAGCGGGACCTGGTCATGCACGTGTCCCTTCCGATCGGCTCCGGCGTGCTGATGGGCAGTGACAGCGCCTCGTTCGGCCCGCCGCCGACGCCCGGCAACAACTTCTCGCTGTCGATCGCCCCGGACAGCAAGGAGGAAGCGGACGCGCTGTTCGCCAAGCTGTCCGACGGCGGCCAGGTGACGATGCCGATGCAGGACCAGTTCTGGGGCGCCTACTTCGGCACCTGCACGGACAAGTTCGGCATCAACTGGATGATCAACCACCACACCGGCTGACGCGAAGCGCCCTTGGCGCGGACCGCGAGCAACCAACCGGCAGTGTCATCCCGCCCGCGCGGCGAGGCGCTTGCCGAGGTTCTCGTGCCCTCCGGCTTGTGCCCAACCGGCCGGCGTGCCGTCGAACACATTGTCCCGCAGGCTGAGGTCTGCGCCTCGGGCACGCAGCTCCTCGACCAGCTCGGGGTTTCCGTCGAAGGCGGCCAGATGCAACGCGGTCGCGCCGTCGCCGCGCCGGCTGTCGACGTCCACGCCGGCGTCCAGGAGCGTCCGCATGATCGCGGTCTCGCCGAGCATGACGCTTTCCACCAGGGCGGTGCCAGCAACCCCGGACGACGGGTCGACGACCGCCGCCGCGTCGCCGGCACCGCCGGCCCGTAGCGCCGCGAACAACCGTACCAGCAGCGAATTCGCTTCATCCAGCCGCGCTCCGCCACGCGCCAGCGCCGCGAGCATCGGCAGCGTCAGCCCAGCATCGCGGGGCGGTGCGCTGCCGGCCAAGAGCCCCGCGGCAGTCTCGTCGGGGCCGCCTCGGTAGGTGTAGCAGCTCGCGTTGGGATCGCTGCCGGCGCCGATCAGCACTTCGATCACCTCGACCGCATTGGCCGGCGTCTTCTGGCGTTCGCCCTCCACTCCGTTGGCCGCCAGGTAGTGGAGCAGCGTGCAGCGGTGCGGCCGGGGTGAGCGCGCCGTGGCCAACTCGGCGTGCTCGTTCAGGAGTGCACGCAGGCCATCCACGTAGCCGTTGACGACGGCGTCCGCGGCGCGTTCGAACCTCGCGGCGAACGCCGGATCGTCGAAGGGAGCCGTGCCCGCGCTCGACGCGGCGCCGCCCAGCAACGCCGCCAGCGCGTCCCGCGCGGTGCGGTCTTCGATTCGCAGCGCGCAGTCCAGCGCGGTCTGACCCGCGTAATTCAACGCCTCGGGGTCGGCGCCGCCGGCGAGCAGCGACCGGCACACCTCGACGTCGGCTGCCGACGCGGCCAGGTGGAGCGCCGTCTGCCCGTCGTCATCGACCGCGCAGGGGTCGGCCCCGCCGGACAGCAGCAGCGCGACCGCCTGAGTATCCGCGCCGCGGGCCGCCCGACAGACCCACAGGTGATCCGCCGGCCGCAGCGACACGGCGCCGGACGCGAGCATACGCTCGGCCCGCTCGCGGTCGTGGGCGAAGCAGGCGCCGACCCAGCGGTCGACCTCCCGCACGTCACCCTCCTGCGCGCCGCGCTCGCGCAGCGACCGTGCCAGCGATTCCCGGTTGAGACAGACGGCAAGCGCCAGCGGAGTCCGCCCGTACCGGTCGCGGGAGGCGACCTGAGCGCCGTGGTCGAGCAGCGCTTCCACGACGCTCCTCCGGGCATCGAGCACCACCGCCTCGTGCAGACAGGTGCCGCCGAATCCCCACGCGCCCATGGTCCAGTTGGGATCGCCGCCGGCTTCCAACAGCCGGCGCGTCAGCGCGGCGTCGCCATAGTGCAGGCTCTCCGGCAGGGCGTGGCAGAGGTGCCATTGCGGCGGGTCCGCGGCGAGCAGCGCTTCCAGACTGTCTCGGTCGTGGAGACGCAAGGCCTCCCACATGGCGCAGCCCTCGTAGAGCGTCGGGCCGTCGGCGGCATCGGCTCCCGATTCCAGCAGCATGCGAACCAACGGTGCGCTGCGAGCGCGGCCGACCGCGGCGCCGAGGACGGTGCGGTAGCCGCGAACGGTCTCGGCTTCACGCGTACCGGCGTTGGGATCGGCGCCCAGTTGCAGCAGCTTCGCCGCCACGTCCAGGCGCGACGCGGCGACCGGCGCGTCGCCGGTGCGATAGCGCGAGCTGCACAGCGTGAGCAGCGGCGGCCAGCCGGTCGGGGCGACCGGTGTGTTCACGTTCGCGGCGCTCAGCCGTTCAGTCGCATCCGGGTCGGCCAGCAACAGCGCGCACGCCGGGGAGTCCCGGCGCACATCCGGAAATCGATCCAGGATCGCGTCCACCTGCGCATCGTCCCCGGCCAGCGCGGCCCGGACCAGCGCGCCCTCGGCACCCGCCGGGTGCAGGCTCTGCACGTCGATCCCATCCGCGTGCCGACCCTCCTCCAGTTCCTGGCTGGTCCTGCCGCCGTGTTCGCGGAGCAGATCGGCGGTCCGCCGGTTGCGGCTGCGGACAGCGATGTCCAGCGGCGTCCTGCCGTTGTCGTCGGGGCGATTGACGTCCGCGCCGGCGTCGAGCAGCACGGTCATGGTCGCCGTCGCCTGCTCGGCACGCGGGTCGCCGGCGGACGCCGCGAAGTGCAGGGGCCGGCTGCCGGCCCACTCCGGGGCTCGCTGGTCGGGGTCGGCTCCGTGCGCCAGGAGCGCCCGCACTGCCTCGGTCTGCGTTGCCCAGGCGGCCCAGTTGATGGCGCCGAAGCCGTCCGTGGCGTTGGCGTTCGCTCCGTGCTCGAGCAGGAGCCTCACGCACTCCGGGTCCTGGTTTCGCCACGCCGCCGCGATCATGGCCTCGTCGGCCGGCTTGGCGCCATGCTCCAACAGGAGCCGGCAGGCGATCGTGTCATCGAGGCGGGCGGCCTCATGCAGGGCGGTCTTGGAGTCCCACGGCGCGTCCGGATCGGCGCCGGCGTCCAGGAGCGCTTCGAGTGCCCCGTGGCTGCCGCTCATGGCAGCGAAACAGACCGGACTCGCGCCATCGGGGAGCCGGGCGTGCACCGCATCCGGTTCCGCGTCAAGCAGCGCCGTCAGACTGGCGACGTCGTCCATCGCCGCAGCGGCGTAGACGTCCATGGTGGCGCCGCGCCGCACCAACGAATGGATGATCTGACGTCCCGATTCGACGCTGCCGCGCATTCGGTCCGCGCGTGCGGCCGCCGCCTGCAGCAGCGTGTACCCTTGGTCGCTCCGCGCGCTGAGCAGGCCCGGGGCGCGCTCCACCAGTTGCATGACTCGTTCGCCGAGTCCCGCCTGGATCAGGCTCCACGGGGTCACCGGCGCTCCGTACGTTTCGAGCAGCTCGTAGCGGTCCAGTCGCCCGTGGTTGGCCGCGGTCGTGAGCGCAGCGGCGCCTTGGCCGCCGGTTACGTCTGCGCCGTGCTCCAGCAGCACCCTCATCATCTCCGGGCCGCCCTCCCACGTTGCCAGGACGATCGGCGTGCACAGGCCGTTGTTGTCGTCCCAGCCGATCGCGTCGACGTCGGCACCCCGCTCCAGGAGCAGGCGGGCGATCCCCAACAGCGCGGTGGTGGCCTCCTTGAACAGACCCGTTGCCACCAGGTGCAGCGCCGTTCGCGTCTCGCGGGACGTGGGATACGGATCGTCGCGCACCGCCCGTCGGAAGGCGTCGCCGTCGAGCATGTAGTTGCCGTCCTCCATAAGCGCGGAGACCAGCGAGGGCGCGGCGTCAAGCGCCTGCCTCACCCGTTCGGCGTCCTGAGCCTTGACCGCCTCGAAGAAGTCCGCGACCTGGTCCGGTGAGCAGGCATGGCGTTGCTCGGCCTGAGAGACCAGAGCGGCCCAGCTCTCGAAGCCGTGCTCGAAGGCCACGACCCGTTGCGCATCGTGCAGGGCGAGCTTGGCGGCGAAGACCGCCTCATCGGACATCGCGACGAGCTGCGGGACAGCGCTACGGAAGCGCTGGGCCGCCCCGACATTCCGCGTCCGGAGGTCGCGCAGCAGGTCCTTGGCCCGCTTGCGCGCCTGTTCGAGATTGAGATTCCGGGAGTCGAGAGGTTGCATGACACACTCCTTCCTTGGGCCCGGCGTTCGCGTAACACGGGCGAAAGAGTGCCGCTGTAACGAAATACACGACATCGAGGTGGGCCCAGCCCTTCTCGCGAACTTGGCAGCTCCCTCGTGAGCGTGACTCCACAGTGCCGGGCGGCGCGCGGCTCGTCAAGGGCACTACGAGACGGTGATTCGCCTGCTGCTGCAGGCGGGAGCCTCGGTGCCGGAGGGCCTCACTCTGGGCCGAGCTCCTCGCGCCGTTTCCCGCGGTGCTCGCGCAGCAGGTCGGCCATCGCTTCCTTGTCCTGTTCGATCGCCATGTCGAGAGCCGTCTTGCCGTCGTCGGAGAGGGCATTGACGTCGGCGCCGTGCTCGATGAGGAACCGTGCAGCCGGAAACGGATCGTAGTACGTCTCGACGTAGCCTCTCCCCGGCTCGACCAGGGCCTGGAGCGGGGTCAGACCACGATAGTCCTTGCTGTCGATATCCGCTCCGTGGCGCAGCAGCACCTCCGCCGCTTCGAGTCGCCCGAAGAGCGTCAATTCTCCAACTTCGTTTTCGGTCCCGTCGAAACTGGCTCCCGCCTTGACGAGCAGGTCGACAAGCTCCGGGGATACGTCATCCCATGCGACGGTGAACCACCCCACGTTGGGGTCGGCACCGGCGGAGAGCAGGTACTTCGCGACTTCGAGCTGGCCGGCCCGGACCGCCCACGTCAGTGGCGGAGCGGGGTCGCCGCCCAGGGGGCGGCTGACGAACCCGGGCTGGTTCCGGACGAGATCCCTGACCGAATCCAGCATCCCCAGGCAGATGCGGGCGACAGGAGTCACTTCCGCACCCTGCTCGATCAAGTAGTCGGCGACCGCCCTCTGCCCAGGCGTGTCGTGCCTGCGGAGAACGTTCCATTCGAGCGCGGTCCTGTTCCGCACGGGATCAGGCTGGCTGAGTGCCCGTGACCTGAAACGCGCTGTCAGCAGCGGGAGTTGCTGCTTCAGGAAGTCAAGGTCGCCCACGATGGACGCGCTGTAGATGTCGTGCCGTGCGCCATGCCGCAGCAGGCTCTCGATCTTCGGCGGGTCCCAGTGCTCGATGGCAGAGTGCAGCGCCGACACGCCGAAGAACGGGCAGACGGACGGGATGTTCGGGTTGGCTCCCGCGTCCAGGAGCACGTCGACGGTCTCCCTGTTTCCCTCCCAGCAGGAGAGCACCAGAGGGGGAGCCCAGCCGTGGTTGCCTTCGTACCCCAGGGCGTCGAGATCTGCGCCGTGCTCGATGAGCAGCTTCAGCAGATCGGTGTGTCCGAATGCGGCATGATGGACTGCCCGGCACGTCATCCAGTCCTCGGGATCGCCCCAGCTTGCGCCCCAGCCCCAGGTACCGTCGGTCTGCGACCGGCCCCTGACGTCGGCATTCGCAAGCGACGAGTCTTCGTCCAGCAACGTGCGCACGCGTGCGAGATCAAGGGCGCCGACCGCCCGGAAGAACTCGTGGTCCTGGTCGAGCGGCGCCCGCTGCTCAGACCTCGCCGGCTCCGACGTCGACCGCTCCTGAATGACGCCTGCCATCCTGCCTCACTGTGACTCGGCGCCCACCGAACGCAGAAACCCGACGATGGGGCGCTCTTCTTCCTGCGTATGAAAACCATGGGTTGCCCAGTACAGCCCGGTTGAGGAACCGCCGAGAATGTGGGATCGCGAATTCACGTCCGCACCCTGTTCGAGCAGGAATCTGATCACCTCGAGCCGCAGGTGATAGCAGGCCATTCCGAGCGCCTGCGCGAGCACGGCTTTCTCATCACCCGCGATTGGGAAGTGAGGCCCGTCGTATGCCGCACCGGGCTCGAGTCGGCCATCGCAGTCGAAGAAGGACCGTACCCGTTCCAGGTCACCAGCGCCGGCGGCGAACAGCAGGTTGCCGATGCGGGCGCCACACTGCACCAGCACGTCGACGGACCGGGTGTAGCTGAACATCAAGGCGGTCGCCAGCGGCGCTCCGTCATCGGCGACGCCGTTCACGGCTGCTCCCGCATCGCACAGAACCTGCGCGAGTGCCGGCTGCAGGCCCGCTTCCGCAGGATGGCAACTCGAGACCAGCAGGCACAGCGTCGTCTGATTGGTTCCGCCGCCGTAGGTGTCTGCAAGGGCGTCGACCTCTGCTCCGGCCTCGATCAGGATGCGGGCTATTTCCACGGCATTCGCCGGTGTCTTCTGCAGCTCGTCCTCGACGCCGTTGGCCGCCACATAGTGCAGCAGGGTCGCTCGGTGCCCGGATGCGGAGCGGGCTGCGATGAGGCCGGGGGCTTCCTGCAGGAGCCCCTTCAGGGCGGTCGCGTTCCCCGTGATGATGGTCTGGACCGCTTCCTCGAACGTCGTGCTCATGTCACCCGGGCCTCCAGTCAAGGATGGGGCGAGTATGGATCTGCAGCAGCCACGGCGCAACTCGAGGGCACCGATCTTCATGGTGAAACAGCGCAGCCGACGGAATCGAGAAACGAGAGCGTCTCGTTGCCGGCAGGACGCCGCCTTGGTACGCTCACGGACCCATGGACAAGGCGCGGGCGAAGGCGGCGGCGGGAGCCGCCGGTAAAGGCGATCTGAAAACGGTCAAAGCGGCGGTCACGGCCGATCCGGCGATCGCCGGGCACTGGCAAGTGTTGATGAACGCCTGCCACGGCGGTCATGCCGAAGTGGTCGCGTTCCTGCTCGACCACGGAGCGGACGTCAACGTGCTGGCGCCCACCGCGCACCGCTACCGGCCGCTGCACCGCACGGTGGAGTTCAAGAAGACCGCTCCGAAGACGGCCGGCCACACCGAGACGGTGCGGCTGCTGCTGGAGCACGGTGCCGACCCGATGCTGCGCGGCAGCTACTACCTGGTGGACGCCGTGACCGTCGCCGCCATGGGCTGCACGGAGTACGTGCCGGTGCTGCTGGAGCGCGTCGACGGCGATCTCGACCTCTACACCGCCTGCGCGATCGCCGACCACGAGCGGGTCGCCCGCATCCTGGCGGAATCCCCGACGTCGGCGACGCAGGCCGATGCCGATTCGCGCGACGGCTCCTGGCTGCCGTTGCAGTACTGCGCACGCTGCAACGCGGGCGGCGATGAGGACCGCCTCACCACGGCTACGCTGCTGCTCGGCCACGGCGCTGATCCGGCCACGGCGCTGGATCAGGCGTGCTGGGCCGACAACGGCGCGATCGCCGACCTGCTGCTGGAGCGTGGCGCCCGCCTGGGCGACGACGACACGCCGAACCACCTGGCATGCGACGGCCAGTTCGACGTCCTGGAGTCGCTGCTGCGCCACGACGCCATCGACATGAACGGCACGCGCGGCACCGCCCACCACGGCGGCTACAACCCGCTGGGCTGCGCGGTCAACATGCGCAGCGTGCAGGGCGTCACGTGGTTTCTGGATCACGGCTGTGATCCGAACGAGGTGATGAGCCAGACTGGCGAAACCGCTCTGCACGTGGCGGTCAACTCCGGCGCCGGCGTGCCGCTGCTGCGCCTGCTGGTGGAGCGAGGCGTCGACGTCGGACGGCGGGACGCCGCCGGTCAGACGGCCCTCGACCTGGCCCGATCCAAGAAACGAACCAAGCTGATCGAGTTCCTGGCTGAACGGTAAGCTCCTGCTACGCTCGACGCCGAGAGGTCCACGATGAAGAATCCGGTCGTTCACTTCGAGATTCGGTCGCAGGATCCGGCTGCGCTGCGCGATTTCTACTCCAGCCTGTTCGACTGGAAGATCGACGTCGGCGTGAACGACTACGGCCTGGTCACCACCAGGGCGAAGGATGATCCGGCCGGCATCGACGGCGGCATCACGGGAACGGACGGCGATTCGAGTCTGGTCACCTTCTATGCGCAGGTCGATGACATCGACACGAGCCTCCAGAAGGCAGTGGATCTCGGGGCGACCGTCATCCTGCCGGTGACGACCATCCCGAAGTCGGCCACGTTCGCCCTGTTCGCCGACCCGCAGGGCAACTGCATCGGCATCGTTGCCAGCCAGATCCCTGACTGACGATCTGCTTCGAGAACGTGGCGCCAGAGTCAAGCTGAGGGAGTAGATCCTTGGACACCACCCAGGCTGTCACAGACTTCCGGGGCAACTGGTTCCTGCGCGATCAAGCGAAGCCGGACCTCACGGCTGCGGAGCAACAGCTCATCGTCGCGGCGATGGGTCCTGCACCCGAGCGTTGGGACGGCCGGCCGGACGTCTCACGGATGCAGGAGACGCTGGCCGCCGAGCCGGCGGTGCTGGAACGGATCGGCTCGTCGCTGTTGACGGCCGTGATCGGCAAGCGCGGCTGCGGGCCGGCCGCGGCGTTCCTGCTGGCCCACGACGTGCCGCTCGCGATCGATCACACGGCGTACAACGTCCTGCACGAGGCGGCGTGGGCGGCGGCGGCCGATACGCTGCGGGCGGTGTTCGAGTCGGGAGCGGCCGACGCAACCGGCGTCTCGGTTCGCCCGCATACCGGCTGGCCGGACAACCTGCCGCTGATGTACTGGGCCGCCTGGGGTGGGTATCCCGAGGTCGCACGGCTGCTGATCGAGTACGGAGCCGGCGTGCATCACGAGCTGCCGATCAAGGGCAACGGCGAGCGCGGCACCACCTCGCTGCAGGAGGCGCTCGCTCCCTGCCACTGGGACGAGACGGACACGGGCGAAGGCCCCGTCGGCGAGTTGCGTCGCAACGCCCGGCAGGGAAAGCTGGTTGTGGCGCAGATCCTCATCGACGACGGCGCCTGCTACGACGTGTACTCCGCGAGCGCCCGCGACGACACCACCCGACTGCGTGAGCTGATCGCGGACGACTCCGGGATCGTGAACGCGGCCGACCCCTACGCGATGACGCCGCTGCACTGGGCAGCGCGCACCGGGTCGGCGGCATGCGCGGAATTGCTGGTCGCCTCCGGGGCCGGACTCGACGCCTGCAACCGGGCCATGCGTGCGCCGCTCCAGCTTGCCGCCGAGCAGGATCGGGCGGATATGATCCGCCTGCTCGCGGCGCACGGCGCCGACCTGAACACGCAGGACCGCAAGGGCCGCACGCCCCTGCATCGCGCGACCTACGAGGGCCGGGTCGCCGCCGTGGAGGCGCTCCTGGAGGCGGGCGCCGACCCCGAGGCGCGCAACAGGAGCGGCAAGACCGCCTTTCAGATCGCCCGCAAGGAGGCCAAGCGCTTCAGGCGATGAGCCTCCAGTCCGGCACCTAGCGGCGCGGCATTGACGCTGCATGGTGGCAGCGGTATGATGGCGCCATAATGATGGTGCGAACGCAGATATCACTTACGTCGGAGTTGCACGCCCGGGTCCGCGCCCGGTCCGCAGCGCTTGGCGTTTCGTTCGCCGAGTACATACGGCGCCTGGTGGACCGGGATCTGGCCGAGTCTCCACGGATCATGGACCGTTCCATCGTCTTCGATCTTGGCGCGTCGGTCGGGACAGACATCGGCGCCGACAAGGACCGCATGGTCGCGGAAGCATTCGGTTCAGCAAAGCGCAACCGCTCCGCATGAGCGTCTTCGTGGACACGTCGGCCTGGTATGCCGCGGCCGACACGAACGACCGCCACAACGGACGTGCGAAGCGGTTGCTGGCGCGGGACCAGCCGCTCGTCACGAGTGACCACGTACTCGTCGAGACGTGGCGCCTCATTCATCACTTCATTTCCGATGCCGCGGCGGAGACCTTTTGGGGCGGTCTGCGGATGGGAGTCGCATCCATCGAACAGACCACCGACGCCGATCTTGAATCGGCGTGGTCGATCGGCGAACGCTTCCGCGACCAGGACTTCTCGCTGGTGGATCGCACCTCCTTCGCTCTGATGGAGCGCCTGGGAATCACGCGCGTGATTTCGTTCGACAGCGACTTTGCGGTCTACCGGTACGGCCGCACGCGCACGAACGCGTTCGAGGTGCTCGCGTAACCGGCCGTCCGCCCCGGGCTCACCCCGCGGGATCGGCGGCGCCGGCAGTCTCCAGCAGCTCGATGACGGCCGAGAGCCGCGCCTTGTCCCTGACCGTCGAGTGCAGCGCTGCGGCGAGCGGGGTGCGGCCGTCGTCGTCGGTGGCGTCCACGTCCGCGCCGTGGTCGAGCAGCAAGGCGACGATGTCCAGGAACCCGGCCCTGGCCGCGCAGTGCAGCGCCGTCTGTCCCTTGTGGTTCCTGACGTTGACATCGGCGCCCCGTTCAAGCAGGTCGCGCACGCGGTCGACGTTCCCGCCCCGGTCGCCGCGCGCCTGGAACACCAGCGGCGGCCAGCCACCCTCGGCATGGTCGACGTTGACGCCGGCACCGTGCGCGGCCAGGACCGCGGCGATCTCGGCCGAGACTCCCGATCGCGGCATCTCGGCCCGGGTCGGATCCGCGCCGGCGTCGATGAGCGCCCCCAGGATATCGGCCCGATCCCGCCAGATCGCAAAACGGATCAGCCAGTCGCTGTCCGGACGAGGGTCGGCGCCGCGCGCCAGCAGCGTGGTGACGATGTCCAGCCGGCTCGCGCTGACCGCGTAGTGCAGCACGGTCGCACGCAGGCCGGCATCGTGCTGCGGCTTCTCTGCCGTCGCCAGCCGCGGTTCGCGCTCCAGGTGTGCGCCGACCGCCTCGCGATCCCCGAGAAACGCGGCGGTGAAGATGTCGGTCGCCGCGCCGCGCTCGAGCAGACGGTCGGCCACCGCCTCGTGCCGTCGGTACCGAGCGGCGCAGTACGGGGAGATCTCGACCAGGAGCGGCGTGAAGTGACAGCCGCACGCGTCGATATCGGCACCCCGGTCGAGCAGGTACTCCACCATTTCGAGCCGGCCCCGGTACGCCGCTTCCCACAGCAGGGTGCGGCCGTGCGAGCCGATACGTCGGATCCACACGGGCTTTTCTGCCAATACGGCCCGTACCGTATCGAGGTCGCCCCGGCCCGCGGCTGCCGCGGCGACTCTCAGAAAGTCGCTGGCTTTCCCGGTCAGGACCGACATCGCGCTCTGCATGCTACAACGTGAGCCGGGGAGCGTCGGTCACGGATGAGTAAAGCGAGTAAAGCGCCGCCGTTCATGGTCCTGCTCATGCGCGCCATCAAGGCGCGCGACTTCGCCGAAGCGAGCGGGCTCATCGCAGGAGAAGTCGAGCAACGCGGGGACAGCGACTGGCTGTGGCAACGGGATCGCTACGGCCGGACGGTGTTCTCGCTCGCCGGCGGTGCGGGCATCCGCGATGCTCTCGACCTGTTTCGGCCCTACGGCATCCGCTGGGACGCTTGGTCGGCCGCGACCTGGGGCGAGGTCCCGCAGCTAGAGGCGATCGCACGGGAGGCGTCCCCGCCGTGGAGTGAGACGCTCTGCTACGGCACGCCGCTGCATTGGGCGCTCACGGGCGGGCATGAGGCGGCGGTTCGCTATCTGATCTCCGACGTCGGCATCGACGTCGCGGCGACTGACGACGGGTACGTGCGCAGCGCGGTGTGCGGGCGCAACGCCGAGCACCTGGTGCCGCTGCTGATCGAGCAGGGCGCCGACGTCGACTGGGACGCGTCCGCCGACACGGCGCTGCAGCACCAGTGCAACCATGGCCGCACCTCCCACGTGGCGCTGCTCATCGCGCACGGGGCCGACGTCAACCGCCCGCGTAAACGCGACGGCCGAACGTCCCTGCACTGCGCGGCCGCCACCGGAGTCGCCGGCAAGCTGGTGCGCATGCTGCTCGATGCCGGCGCCGATCCCGACGCGCTGGATCATGCCGGCAATCGACCGATCGATCTGGCGCGCCGCGCCAAGCGGCCGACCGCGGCCCGCGTCCTGCGCGAGGCTGAAGAGCAGATCGCAGAGATGAAGCGCCTTTCGGAGATGGCGGGCGGCGACCGCGCCGGCTGGACCTTCGACCGGGACGAGATCCATCGGCATGGAAGGTAGACGGCCTGGAGATCACCAATCCGTTCGTGAGCTGATCGACGGCGTGTCTCACTTCGGCGCCGAAGTGGGACGCGATCACCGTACCGCGGCCCGGCGTGCGGCCAGGGCCGTGCCGAGGTAGACGGCGGCGGCGAGCACGACGAGCGCCGGGATGCCGAGGTCCCAGGCTATCTGGGGCGCCAGTGCCGCGCCGACCACGGACGCGGCGCCGTTGGCCGCCCACGCCCGCGCGGTCGCGTACGGCTGCCGAGCGAGCAGTCGCATGCCGGACGGAAACGGCAGGCCCAGCGGAATCGCCACCGCCGCCAGCAGGAGCCCGGCGCCGGCGACACGAAACACCGCCGGTAGCGCCAGCAGCCACCGGACCAGCGGGAACGCCGTCAGCGCCGCGACCGCCAGCAGCCCGGCGATCAGGAGCAGCACCAACGGCAGGCGCTCGATCCCGATGCGCCCCGAAGCCAGTCCGCCCAGGCCCGACAGGGTGAGCATGGCCGCCAGCACCACCACCACCGCGACCACGGGATCGCCGACCAGCAAGGTGAACACCCCGATCAGGGCAAGCTCCGCCCAGATGTACCCGGCGCCCACCGCCAGGAAGTAGGCGAACGCGGGGGGCGAAAGCCGGCCGGCCGGACGTCCCGCCGCCGCCGGCAGCGCCAGCAGCAGCGCCGCGGCCAGGGCGGAGATGCCGATCACGGCAGCCACCACCACTTCCGCGGACAGCAGGAACCCGAACCAGCGTCCGCCGAGCGCCGCGGCCAGCTCGCCGATGCGCGCCCAGCGCAGCGTGTGGCTGAAGAACGGTCGGCCGTCGCGGCGCGGCGCCACGTCCAGCACCTGTGCCCGCAACCAGCCGGACGCTCGTCCCTCCCGCCAGGCGGCGATCAGCCCGTCGATCGCGCCGTGATAGTGCGGCTCCACCAGGACGGCGAAGCGGTTCGCCTCCTCACCGCTCATGTCGCTCAGGTAGACCAGATCGAAACCCCGCGCGTGCGCGAACGAGCGGACCGCCGCCCGCCGCTCGGCCGACAAGGGCGTCCGCGACGCGGCTAGCACGAAGCTCTCGAAAGAGCGCAGCATCGCCAGGTGCCGCTCCGGCTCCGACACCCGGCTCGCGAGCGCCTCCAGGGCCGTGGCCGCGGCGCGCACGCTGGTGGACGGCGGCAGCGACAGCTTGCGGCCCAGCACCAGCACGCCGTCCTCGGTCAACAGGTCCAGGTAGCTCCGCAACGCGTCGACGGTGAGCGTGAACTGGCGGCTCAGGCTCTCCACCCCCGGCACCGACGCGCCGGCGTGATCCAGGTAGATCAGGTCGTAGCGCTCACCGGTGCGCGCGGTGAAGCCGCGCAGCGACGAGCGGCGAACGGTGACCGGTCCGTCCCATCCCAGCTCCGCGACCGCGGCGCGCACCGCCGCCGCACGCCAGGCCGACGGATCCACCACCGTGACCCGCGGCACCCCGGCCTGGACCACGATCGGCAGCGCGGTGCCGCCGCTCGCCTGCAGCACCAGCGCGTTGCGCGCATCGCTCACCAAGGCCGAACCGACCGAGCCGAGCAGGTCCCCGGCATAGCGCGGGTCGGGATCGCGCGGGACGAACAGCGACGCGTCCCCGTCGGTCAGCAGCGCGTCCTGACGCGGAAACCGTTCCATCCAGCGCAGGCTCAGCCCCGGGGCGAAGCGCAGCGCCGGCCCCTGCAGCCGCTCGTAGCGGCCACGGATCGTGGTACGGCGCTCGACCACCTCCGTGTCCGGGAACTGCAGCGCCTGGTAGCCGAGCTTGTACGATGACGGCTGCACCTCGCCGATCAGGCCGGTGGCCAGCGATCCGATCGCCACCGCGGCCGCCGCGGCGCCGGCTGCCGCTCCCGGCACCGAACGCCCGCCGCGCCCGGCCCGCCGCCCTGCCATCGCGACCGCCAGGAGCGCGGGAACTCCCGCGATCGCCGCGACCGCGCCGGCTACACCGAACGCCGGCAGCAGCCCCACCGGCGCGGCGGCGCCCAGCCCGGAGCCGGCCATCGCCGCCACGTACGTGCGCCCGGCCGGGAGGTCCGGGTCGGCGTAGGCGAGCGCGGTCACCAGTCCGGCGATCGCGAACGGTACCGCAAGGACCAGGAACGACACGGCCAGCAGTGCGAGCTGGCCCAGCTCCAGCGGGATGCGGAAGTAGTCCAGCTCCATGGCGCGGAGCGCCGCGAACGAACCCAGCACGGCCAGCGACAGCGCCGCCAGCAGGACCGCAATGCCCGCGGGACGGCGCAGCACGGATGACGCCCGCGGCCCACGGGACACGAGAGCGGCCAGCACCACCCCCGAGGCGGAGAAGCCGAGCAGCGCGACGCCCAGGACCAGGAACGTCAGGTGGTTCCACTGCGAGAGCGAGAAGAACCGGACCAGGAGCGCCTCGTACGCCAGGGCGGCGAAGGAGGCAGCCGCGGCCGCGATCAGCAGCGTCAGCGAACCCTCAGCTCAGGTCGGCGCCGGTCATCGGCACGAACAGCACGTCTACATCCCGTTTCCGCTGTCGACGATGCCCTTCATGATAACGAAAGGCTGCATGAGCGGATCGCTGAACCGATAGCGGTACCGATGCTTCTCGCCCTCTTTCCTGAGCACGCATCCACGCTCAGGTTGGCAGAACCGGTTCAGATGCCTTGCGAAGCTCGGAATCTCGTACCGCTTTCTCATGATTCTCGACATCGGCGTTCTTACATCAGCCGCCGCAAAGTAGCCGAAGTCGTCGGTCTTCGCTCGTGCGCAGGCCAGCAGCACCTGCCCGAACAGGTTTCCGGTCTGTGGGCTCGAAATCGCCTTCCTGTAGTTTTCTCGCAGGCTCTGCTGCGCATTCTCCACGGCATCCTTGATGGCGTGCTTGACGTCGGCTTCCGTGATGGTCCGTCGTTCCGTTCGGATCGCAGCTCTGGTCGCATGGAGGGCGAGCCGGTGCGTGTACGGTGGCAATCCTTGTGACAGGTCGATGATCTGCTGCCGAGCCTTGACTTCCAGCTTCATGCCCAGCTTCGGCATTCCCTTGTCGAGCAGTTCGCCGAGCTCGTGGGGTTCCATGCGCGGCATTGGGATCTGGATGAGTGACCGGTCGATGGATTCGTGCTCGGCGATCAGTTCGCTGACCGTATCCGCGACACCGACGACGACGATCGTCGCGGGGACAGCGTGGTCGGAAAGCGCCTTGATGGTGTCCGCCATCGAGCGCCGGGTCGGCTGATCCGTCAGCCGGTCGAACTCGTCGAAGATCACCAGGAGCACTCGGCTCTGTCCCATCCAGGTCAGGAAGCCGCGCACGGCGTCAGGGGTGATGTCCGTGTCGGCAGGGAACGCATCTGCCGCCGTTCGCGCTGTTTCGCGCGGGACGCCGGTGAATCCCGGCGTCCGCTCCGTCTCCGTGATCTCCACCTTCGCCAGAACCTTCCTCCACAGGGAAGGGAAGTCGTCGGTGGCATCACAGTTGACGCGCGGTGCGATGGCCTGCTCGCCTGAGTGACTCACCAAGCGGGACGAGAGTACGTTTGCCAGCGAGGTCTTCCCGACGCCGCGTTCTCCATACACGACCGCGTGCTGGCCGAGTTGATTGATCGCGTCGATCGCCTTGTCGACCTGGTCCGCCCTTCCCGCGAACAGCTCGTCCTCACTGATCGGAACCGCCGGCGTGAAAACTTGACTGACTCGCCAGGACAGCTCTCGCCAGTCGGTTCCATGAGTCATGTGGTCGTCGACGTCCGGTCCTTGGGCCAATCCGCAACCTCCTAACGGGCTACAAGTACCTTATCACAAACTCCGTGAACGCTCCGCCCAGGGTGCTAATTATAGATCCTCGAATCTTGGGCTCGCCGCGATCAGCAGCGTCAGCGAACCCTCAGTTCAGGGCGGCGCCGGTCATCGGCACGAACAGCACCCCCAGGATCTCCTGCATGCGGTGATCGAACGGCGCCGAATCCGGCCAGCCAGCCGCGGATCTCGATCGAGTTCCGGTCACGGGACGGCTGGCCGATTGACCCGGAGATCGGTCGACACTGCGCAGTGGTCCGGATGGTCATCGTGACGGGGCCATTCACGGGTCGATCCCGGGACAAGCAATGCTGCCGCAGTCGGGTCGAGCACGATGTGGTCGATGAATTCCTCGTATCGCGGATCGCACTGAGTCTCAATGTCCGCGGTGAGGAGATCGAGCGGAGATGATTCCGGCGACAGCACTCTCCAGGCCCAGTCGTCGCTTATGGCGAGACGGCGGTTGAAGTCGCCCAGGATGCCGAAAGCGGTCCGCTCGTCCCCCCGGCGGTCGGCCCAGGATCTGAGTTCGAGAACCTGGTTTCTCAGCGTGGCGCAGATCTGCGTGCGGGAATCGCTCGCGTCTTGGTCGGCCGACCAGCATCCCGACTTGAGGTGCACGGACAGCAGGCGCAGTTCGCGGTCGCCGAACGTGACGGTAATGTCAGTACCCCAGCGCTGCGACGAAGCCGGGTCGCCGAGGGATTCCAAGTCTCCGTTGCGACGGTAGACGATCTCCTTGCGGATGGCGAATCCGGTCGCCTGATGGTGGAGGTACTTGCCGGGAAGTCCCCAGCATTCGCGAGGCGCTGCTGCCGGTTCGGGACGCATGGACACTTCCACATGCCAGTGTGTTGCGGGGAACACCCGAAGCGCTGCTTCCATGTTCTCCACTTCCTGGAACGCCACCACGTCCGGGGCGATCTCCCGGATACGGTCGGCGATGGCGTCGTAGTCCGCTTCGTCCCGGGGCACGCAGCCAGCGTCGTCGGTGTCGTTCAGATGCTCAAGATTCCAGGCGGCGATGCGCAGTTGCGCAGCGTCCAGCGAGTCTGGAACCATGCCCGGTTGCCGGCAGCCGGCAAGCAGCAGCAGCACGCCGATCAGGACCGCCAGCGCGGCGACGATCGGCTTCCGGTAGGGGGGGCGGTCTCGGTGCGGGACATCACTCACGGGATTCCTCCAAGAGGGGGTGCGGCCGCGAAGGTCAGCGACATCAGTTCAGGGCGGCGCCGGTCATCGGCACGAACAGCACGCCCAGGATCTCCTGCATGCGGAAGCCGCCCTCGAGCTTGGTGACCACCACCAGGCTCTGGTGGGCGAACGGATTGCCGAGCGGCAGGATCAGCCGGCCGCCGGCCGCGAGTTGCTCCAGCAGCGGCGGCGGCACGTGGTCGACCGCGGCGGTGATCATGATGTGGTCGAAAGGCGCCGCCTCCGGCCAGCCGTAGTAGCCGTCGGCGTGCTTCGTCTGCACGTTGGCGTACTCCAGCTCCTCGAGCAGCGCCGTCGCCGACTCGGCGAGCGGGCCGCGGATCTCGATGGAGTACACCTCCGCCACCAGCTCCGCCAGCACCGCCGCCTGGTACGCCGACCCCGTGCCGATCTCCAGCACGCGGTCGTCCTCCTCGACCTCCAGCGTCTCGGTCATCAGCGCGACGATGTACGGCTGGGAGATGGTCTGCCCCTCCCCGATCGGCAGCGGATGGTCGTTGTACGCCGAGCGCGACAGGCGCTCCGGCACGAACCGATGGCGCGGCACGGTGCGCATCGCCTGAAGCACGCGCTCGTCGTTTACCCCGCGTGCGGCGATCTGGCGGTTCACCATCTCCTCCCGCTCTTCCTGCCGGTCCTGTGCCGTCAGAACCGCAGGCGCCGCCAGCAGCAAGATCAAGCAGCCGGCGATCGCCGGCCACGGTGGCGCCACCGGCACGCGGAGCCCCCTCGCCGGAATCCTGCGACGCGCTTCCGGCCAAGCCATCGCGGCAGCGTCGATCATCCCTCTGCCTCCACGTTAAGTGCGAAGGGCATCCCGCCGGCGGGATGCCCTTCGTGGCGAGTACGGTCAGCGCATCGGCGCTACTCGTACCACATGCCTCCGAACTCGAACGGCCGGCCGGTCCTGGGGTGGACGCCCTTGAAGTTGGGCTGCCACACGTCGAACTCGGGCGGGAACGTCAGGTGCGGAAGGGTCCAGACCTGCTCGGCCTGGCGGCGGTACCACTCGTGGGTCAGCTCGGTGAGCTTGTCCGCGTCCGCCTCCCGGATCATCTGGTGGAACAGATCCCAGTTGTCCTTGATTTGCTGGGGCGGCTCTTCGCCCTTCTCGCCGCCTGAGTCCAGCCACTCCCACCACAGGTAGGCCCAGTTCGGGCCGAAGCGGCCGGTGGGAACGATCAGCGACTGCCGCTCCGGGAGCTGGCTCTTCCAGCCCTCGGTGCTCTGGTCGACGATGATGTCCCACTCCCGCGACTGGACCATGGCCGCATAGCCGCCCCACGCGGTGGCGCGGTGGTTGGCCTTGAGACCGATCAGGTGCAGGTCCTCCATGATGATGTTGGCCGCCTGCTCCCACTCGTCGTGGGTGACGGTCGCCAGGTAAAAGGTGACCGGCTTGCCATCGGGGTCGAGGCGGAAGCCGTCGGCGTCCTTGTTCGGCAGCAACTCGTCCAGCAGCGCGTTGGCGCGGTCCAGGTCCTGCTCGATCAGCGGCGACTGGCCCAACTCCGGCAGGTACCACGGATGGTCGGTCTCGTACATGAAGCCGCCCAGCGTCGGCAGCGGGGCGCCTGCGTACATGATGTCGGCGATCTTGCGCCGCGGGATGAACAGAGAGTACGCCGTGCGGAAGCGCACGTCTTGGAACAGCTCAGCCTTCCACTCCTCGGTCGCGTTCATGTTGAACAGCGTCGCTGTCGACTTGTACGCGTCGCCCTTCGGGGTGAGCTGGAACATGATCTTGCCCTCTTCCTGCGCGCGCTTGGCCAGCGGCAGTGACTCCAGGGTCTTGATGATCCCCCAACTGTCGCCGCCTGCCAGCAGACGCAGCTTCTGCGCCTCGCCGTCGGAAACCAGGAAGTAGCGCTGCGTCTCCAGGTAGGGAAGCTGCTGGCCGCGGTCATCCACCGCGAAATTGTACGGGTTGGCGGTGAAGACCGACGGATTGGCCGGCGGCGGATCCGACGGGCCCCACGGCATCAGGTGCGGCTTGTCCGGGTTGGTGTTGCCATGACGGTCGCGCCGGTCCTCGAAGAGTTGCATCCAGGTGTCGAACCCGCCCGCCGATACCCTGGCGGCCAGCGCCTCAGCGTCGCCGCCGGCCGGGTGGAACTGCGGCAGGTAGTGGTCGTCGACGTTCAGCAGCTCACGCTCGGAGCGCTGTCCGACCAGCCACTCGAAGCGCGGGTCCGGTGCCTTGAGATGGAAGCGCAGGGTGTAGTCGTCCACCTTCTCCAGGCGCTCGGTCCCGTCCGCCACCGCGTTCTTGTTCATGGCGCCCGCTTCCCGGTACTGCATCGCGGCGTCACCGTCGCCGTGCACGTTCTCGAACCAGAACACGATGTCGTCCGCGGTGTAGTCCTCACCGTCGGACCACTTCATGCCCTCGCGCAGGTAGAACGTCCAGGTCATGTTGTCGTCTGAGCCTTCCCAGCCCTTCCAGGCCCACGGCAGCAGCTCGACCTCGAAGCGGTGATTTCTGAACGGCGTAGAGGTCAGCCCCTGGATGTTGGGCAGGTCGGTCGAGCTGCGGTCGTAGGAGCCCTCCGTGTGCCTGCCGTCAGCCGGGAACGCGTAGCCGGCGCCGGGCGCCAGCACCAGCGGCTCGACCGGCAACCTCTCCTCGATCGGCGGCAAGTCGCCGCGCGCCACCGCCTCCGCGAACCACGGTCCCTCGATGTACTGCGCAGACGCAATCGCACCGATGACCATGAGGCCCGCGATCAATCCGATGAATCTCTTCACGATTTCCTCCTGGTCGGGAGCGTCGCGGGACCCCCCCGACGTCGCTCAGATCTTTGTGGAACGCAGCGTGCAGGTCAAGACAGACGCGATCCAAACTGCCGGATGCGGTTGCGCGTGAAAAAAGGTCTGCCGTTCTGTTGACCGATATTCGCAGACTGATCATCTTGGCATCATGAAGACCACCATCGATATTCCCGATCGCGAACTGGAGGATGCGATCAAGTTCACGAACGCGAAGACCAAGCGTGAGGCCGTCGTCAACGCCGTTGCGGACTTCAACCGCCGCATGCGCATGGCGGAGCTCACCAAATACGCGGGCACCTGCGACGACCTGATGACGCCGCAGGAGTTGCAAGCCGCACGGCGCCGGGGTTGAGCCGGTGATTCTCGTCGACACGTCGTCCTGGATACACTTCCTGCGTCCGCAGGGTGACCCGGAGGTCCGTAGCCGCGTCGACGCCGCGCTGAGGGCCGGGCAGGCCTGCTGGTGCCCGCCGGTTCAACTCGAGCTGTGGAACGGTGCCCGCGGGGCTCAGGAACACCGGGTCCTGCGCCACTTCGCCCGCACGCTCCCCGAGGTTCCCATCGACGAGGGCGTCTGGCAGGCCGCGTACGATCTCGCGCGGCGAGCGCGCGCCCGCGGAGTGAGCGAAGCGAACCTCACTCAAAGAGTAACCGCTCCGGCGGCCGACGTGCTCATCGCCGCCTGCGCCCGCCGCCACGGCGCTTCTCTCGAATACGCCGACTCGGACTTCGACCTCCTGGAGCCGGTGGAGTAGCGCATCGTCGGCCTCGGCCCTATCGCAGGCCGCCGTAGTGCTCGCTGTCGCGATAGCAGAAGGTGTTCCAGAAATTCATCGGGTACGGCGCCGGCAGCCGGCTCACGCGGTCGAGCTCGGCCAGCTCGTCGCCGCCGAGCGTCAGTTCCAGCGCGCCCAATCCGTCGTCGAGCTGCTCGGGCGCGAACGCGCCGAGGAGCGCCACGTCGCAGCCGCCGCTCTGCAGCAGCCAGGCCATGGCGACGTTGGCCAGTGACCGTCCGTGGCGGGCGGCCACGCCTCGCATGACCTCCTGCGTATCCCACACCCGGTCGACGGCCAGCCGCTCCCAGGAGCTGGACTCCTCCGGCTTGCTGGAGGTGATGCGCGACCCGGGCGGCGGTTCGGTCATCTCGCGCGTGTAGCGGCCGGTCAGGAAGCCCTGCGCGTAGGCGCCCCAGGCCATGATCGACACGCGCTGGTCGCGGCAGGCCGGGATCAGCGCGAACTCGGCCGTGCGGTCGGCCAGATTGTACCAGATCTGGTTGGAGACGATCGGCGTCAGCCCGTAGCGGTCCGCGTGCATGTTGGCCTTGACCACCTGCCAGCCGCCCCAGTTGCTGACGCCCACGTAGCGGATCTTTCCGGCCCGGACCGCGTCGTCCAGCACGCGCACGGTCTCCTCGATCGGCGTGTACGGGTCCCACACGTGGCACTGGTACAGGTCGATGTAGTCGGTGCCGAGCCGGCGCAGGCTGTCGTCGATCGCGCGCGTCAGGTAGGTGCGCGACAGGCCGAAGCCGTTCGGGCCCACCTGGTCGGTCATGGTCCAGGCGCCCTTGGTGCCGATCACGAACCGGTGGCGACGCCCGGCCACCACCGCCCCCACCGTGCGTTCGGAGGTGCCGGCATCGCGCTCGTGCGAGCCGCGCATGCCGCCGCCGTACACGTTGGCCGTGTCCAGGTAGTTGCCACCTGCGTCCAGGTAGCGGTCGACCATGCCCCTGCTTGCCTGCTCGTCGATCGTGGTTCCGAACGGGATGCAGCCCAGTCCGATGCGCGCGACCTGCAGACCCGAGCCGCCGAGTTGATGGTAGTGCATGCCCTCTCCCACTCCTGCTCAGACGCGGTAGGCGAACACCTTGGCCTGGAACATCCTGATGCGCACGGCCACCGTCTCGCCGATGCCGGCGATGTCGTGCCGGCCGCGCCAGGTCACCACCCGGTCGATCGCATCGCCGGTCAGCCGGTCGCAGTCGGCGAACGTGAAGCCCGGCAGACCGTTCATGTCCGGCTGCAGGCGGCCGGCCACCAGGCGCACCAGCTCCACCTCGATGAACCCGCCGCTCCGGCAGCGGTAGTTGAGCCGCAGCTCGCCCCGGCTGCGGCGGATGGTCTGCGTGGTGAAGCGGCCCTCCAGCGCCGTGTCGATGCCGCACAGGCGGTGCGGCCGCCAGCGCGCCCAGCGGATCGACGCCGGCTCGTGGGGCTCCAGCGTGATGGCGTCCGCGGCCGCCGGGTCGGCGATCAGCTCCGGGAAGTGGCGGTACCCGCTGCGGTTGTGCAGGCCCGGGTTGCACTCGTGCGACACCGCCCACCAGCCGTCGGGCAGCTCGACGATGCCGCCGGCAAAGGTGCGGCACATCCCCTCGTAGCCGGAGCCCGCAGGCCCGCGCGGGATGATCGGATCGTGGTGCCGGTACCAGATCAGCCCGTGCCAGCTCACGGCGAGCTGGTCGTCGATCTGGTCGGCGTTCTGGTGGTAGACCTGCAGGAACAGCAGGTGCAGGTCGTCGCGCCCGGGGTAGCGGGAGTAGTTGGCGCCGTAGAAGGAGACGTCCGCCGCGTCCTGTGGCGTCGGGTAGATCACCAGCTTCGGCGGCGACCAGTCGAAGAAGTCGCGAGTGCGCATCAGGCCGATCGAGCGGCGGCCGATCGAGCGCTCCGGGACGCCGGTGCCGATGCCACGCGGCGACTCGGGGTCGCGCCCGTGCACGCGCACGTAGTCGAAGTACATGCCGGTAGCCGCGTCGTACTGGGGCCGGTTGCCTCCGTCGGACGGGAACGGCGCCGCCGGCCGCTCGACCCGCTTCCAGTGCAGCCGGTCGGGGGAGACCCAGGCCACCACCCAGTGGCGCATCTCCGCCTGCGGCCCCTGGTAATCGGGGCCGCCCTCTTCCATCGCCTTCTGGCGGGCTTGGCCCTCGCGGCTCTCCAGCTTCTCGCCGGTCAGCGGGTCGAAGTAGCCGCCCTCCTGGCCCAGCGCCTTGTAGCGCTCCTCCGGCGGCGCCTTGGGGTCGAGCAGGATCCCGGCGGGAGGCCCGTCGGCGAGGATGTTGTTGGCGAGCGACCCGCTCCATTCCACCTGGCCGAGCGCCGGGCGGTGGAACTGGTAGCCATCGGGGCTGCGAGCCAGGCAGATCGCCCCGTCGCGGCCGGCATAGACGATGCCGTAGCTTCCGTCCTCCTCGTCCCGCCACGTCGCCGACGGCTGCATGTTGGCCGGGTCCTCCCAGGGCTGATCGACGACCAGCAGCGGCTCGGAGGGCTCGCTCGGCTCCACCGCGAGAGCGATGCCGACGGGGGCGTCGAACAGGTTGTAGACGCCGTGCCGGTCGACGCCGCGGTTGCCGGGGAACACCTCCCGCCAGTCCAGGAACGGTATCCAGTCGCCGGGGTTGTCGCGGGCCGACCTCCCCGATCCTTCGCCCGGCAGGTCGGTTCGTGCGCGCGCGGGCTCTGCCATCGTGCCCTCCTGTGTCCATGATAACGGGTCCGTGGGCCATGCCGGCTCCATCGGCTAAGCTCGCCGCCATGGCTGAGATCGGACGCCCCCGCGGCGGCTACTACCCCGGCGACTGGGTGCGCCCGCGCCCCAATCCGGGCGGCTGGACGCCCATTGCCGACACCCAGGAGATCCACACCGGCAACCGCAGCACCAACCGCGCCGGCACCTTCGAGCTGTACGACGCCCCCATCGGCGTGCGCCTGCGCGTCGAGCAGGCGACCAAGAGCGCGCCGCTGGTGCTGGAGGGAGGTTCGGGCTCCGATCACATGAAGCCGGTGCGCGCGTGGCGGGAGGGCGGCGCGCTGTACGCCCTGTACGACGCGAACGGCAGCATCCTGCTGGCCCGCAGCGAGGACGGCCAGCGCTGGCGGCTCGTGGAGCGGGTGACCGAGCGCGGCGGCGACCGGCTCAAGGCCGTGTTCGAGGATCCCACCGCGCCGCCGGAGGAGCGCTTCAAGGGGATGGGGTGCGACGGTGGCTGGTTCGACCCCGACACCGGCGAGCGCATGGACACCGGCGGCGAGGAAGGAGCGAACGAGGAGGCGGTGCGCCGCTGGAAGGCGCAGGAGTACCAGGGGCCGGCCTACCGCGGCCCGCGGGTCGAGCTGGGCGGCGAGGTCATCGGCTGGACCTCGCCCGACCGCAGGCGGTGGCGGACGCTCGACGCGCCGCTCGCGCCGTTTCCCATGGACGGCGGCCTGTCCGCCGGCTACGACCGGGCCACCGGTCACTACTTCGCCTACTGCCGCGTGCACGGCATGGAGATCGAGCCCGGCGCAGCGCCCGGCGTCGGGTCAGGCTCCGCCGAAGTGGGCCTGGTGCGGCGCGCCATCGGCCTGACCTGCACCCGCGACTTCCGCTCGTGGCCGCCGCCCAAGCTGATCCTGGCCCCCGACGGCCAGGACGGCCTGGACGTGTCGTTCTACGGCTGCGACTACTTCCCCTACCCCGGCCGTGACGACCTGCACGGCATGCTGATCCAGGTCTACCACCAGGCGACCGACCACGTGGACAGCCAGATCGCCTTCAGTCGCGACGGCCTGTTCTGGCACCGCCCGGAACGCCGGCCGATCGTCCCGCTGGGCGCGCCGGGAGAAGGCGACAGCGGCATGGTGTACTCCTGGGGCTGCGGCGTGATCGAGTTGCCGGACGGCTCCTGGGGATCGCTCTACGCCGGCTCGTCCTGGGTGCACAACGCCGGCCGGCCCGCCGGCGCCCGGCCCGCGGAGCTGCGCTGGGCGACGTGGCGCCCGCACCGCCTGTGCGGAGTGGAGGCACCGGTCGAGGGCCGCTGCACGATCCCGACGGTGTACCGCACGCGCGACGATCTGCGCCTCAACTACCGCTGCCGGCCCGGCGGCTGGGTCTCGGTCGAGCTGCTGCACGCGGTGCCGTCGCGCGTCCACTCCGACGTGGACCCGGTTTCCGGCTTCACCTTTGCCGACTGCGGCCGACTCACCGGGGACGCCGAGGACGCGGTGGTGACCTGGAACGGCCGCAGCGACATCTCGCCCGTCGGGGAGATGGTCGGCATCCGGCTGCGCCTGTTCCAGGCCACGGTGTTCGCGTACGCGGTGTAGGTTTCCCATGCACGATGACCGCCTGCACGCGATAGAGATACGCCGCTTTCGCGGCTTGGCGCAGCTCGAGCTCGACGGGTTGGGGGCATTCAACCTGCTGTTGGGTGCCAACGACGTCGGCAAGACCTCCGTCCTGGAAGCCGTGTTCCTTCTGGCCGGGTTCGCCGACGTGCAGTCGCCGGTCCGGCTACAGAATTGGCGCAACCTCCTGGTGCAGGATTTCGATGACCTGGGCCTGCTGTTCCACGGGCTCGACGTCGACGCGCCGGTCGCGTTGACGGCGCACTCGGACGGGCCCGTAAAACGGCGAACGCTGGAGATTTCCGCGGCAGCGACCGCAGGCGGCGTCGAGGCACAACAAGCCGGCAACGGCAGCGCGAGCAGCATGACGAGTGCCGTTCACAACGGCGATCAGTCGTCGTCGACGGTCGCGGCCGGCGCGCGCGTCCTCCGCTATGACGCCACCGTGGAACCCCGGCAGGGCAGCCCCACGTACTTTGCCGCGACCCTTGAGGTAAGCGACGGCGACCTGCGCGCCGCCTCGTCCGGAACACCGGCCGCCGAGCCGACGATTCCTGCCCGCTACGTGGGGCCGAGAACCGAATACGACGGGGCCGTGATCGCCGACGTGACCGTCGCCAAGAAGGCGGACCGGCTGATCCGGTATCTGCAGGCGATCGACCCGCGCGTTCAGGGCGTGGCCACGAACGGCAACGTGGCGTACGTGGACGTCGGCCTGGAGCGGATGATCCCGTTGAACATGTACGGCAGCGGCGTGACGCGCGCGGCGATGATGCTCGCGCCGTGCATCCTGGGCAACGAACGCATCCTGTTGGTCGACGAACTGGAGAACGGTCTGCACCACGCCGCCGTGTTGCCGCTGCTGCAGTCGCTGCTCACGTCGGCTCGCGAACAGCACATGCAGGTGTTCGCCACCACCCACAGTGTCGCTCCGCTCGAGAGCCTGCGGCTTGCGCTGAACGACGAGCGGTTCTCCGCGTTTCGGGGCACGACCAATTGCTACACGCTGCAGCGCGACCAGGACGGCATCGTGCGTTCGTACCGCTATGACTACGAGCAGTTCGAGCATTGCATCGCACGCGGAATCGAGATCCGGTAGTGGCCGAACGCTGGCGCTGTTCGTCGGCAAGGCTGACGGGTACGCATCACGCCGCAGGAACTGACGATCTTGAGCTTTCCCGGCGCCGACCGGTCCATCCGCATGGAAGACCTGCAGACCCGCCGCGCAATCAGTCGCCGTTTCCGAAACCGCCGCATCGGCGAGTTTCTGAAGGAGCTCGATTTGGCCGAGAGAAGGTCTACGGGGATTCCCAAGATCCTGCGAGCGACGCGCGGAAACGGGTCACCGGCCCCACTCTTCGAAAGCGATGACGACCGTAGCTGGTTCCTGACCCTAACCGCCTTTAGACAACGCCTTGGCCCGGTCGGCCCCCGCGCTCATCTCATTATCCTATTCCAATCTATGTCATAACCAGCGTTCTGGAGCTCCTTTCCCAGTCTAATCCGCCATCCACCTGCGTCATCGAAGGGAACGTACACAACACCCATGTAATCCGATGGAATCTCAACTTCATCCTTCGAGAAAGCGATGACCTTCTTGCGCCCAAGTCGCGCCAAGAAATAACCGAGCTCAAGAATGACGTTCTGGCGAGCACGCGGTTTCTCTTCCGATTCCAGTTTGCCTCGACCAATGTCATCTGGAGTAAGTACGATCACGGCGTAACCGACATTCCCATTGGCTTCCAGCTTTTCGATAACGGTCATACCTTGGTTGGGCTGCTCATGTAGGATTACGGGCTCAAGCCCTAAATCTGATATTTGCCGCGCAACCATCTCTCTGGGAGCCTCGTCATGCCCATGAACAACAAATACGCGTCCTAGATCGGAGGGCTCGTCCCGCGAAGGAGGCATGCTCGATCTGTTCTGTCGCAAGTGTCTGGCGAAATCTCGACCGAACGGAATTATTGCAGAACGCGTAATTTTCCTTATGGACTCTATATACTTCCTTCCTCCATGATAGTAATTGCAGGCTACATTGAGGAACCAGCGAGGATCCTTAGCGCCTCGCTCGATCAAAACGAGCATCAGGCCAAGCTCCTCCGTGCGATCGTCTGGCCAGTTGAGACCGGCCCTGCCACCCGTGCCTTCGTCGCCTCTGTTTGCATCCGCAAGGAATGCGTCGAAGTCTACTCTGCTCTTCATCGCGTCCGTAATTGGCTTGAGATCTTCGGATTCCAAGACGCTCTCTAATCGCTGCAATGGACGGCCGTAAGTGTCGTGGTCGGACGCTTGAAGATCGAGAATCGCCTCATTGATCTGCTCAATAGCAGAGTCGATCGTCATTCCTTATCCTCTCCTTCTAGCCGAGCCTTGGCAGCTCGATCAATGATAAATCCGCGACCTCTCTCCTTTAGTTCTGCAGCGATTCTGGCAACTATTTCGTTGCGACCGTAACCTGCGAGTTTCCCGTCGATCGTAGAATTCAATTGTTGGATCGCATCCTCAATGCTCTGTGGATCGTGTGGATTGAATTCGAGCTGCGCGATCTCGCCATCGAGACCAGCCGTAGCCAATTCTATCTCTTTGAGTTTGCGCGACAGCGCATCCAAGCCCGTAACTTTCATATTGCCACTCTCTTCTGGTCGGAGGGGCAGCCCTTGGCTGCGAGTGAGGCGGTTAGCGTAAGACGTACGACATCGTTTGTCAACTCATCGCCTTGAGTCACCAGGTTCCACTTGAACGCAAGCTGAGGTAACGCTCGCGTATCCACGCCGACGCGGACCCAGCCTGAAGTCGACCTCTGCCGAACGAGGCCGGCTCATCGGCCATGCCGAGTACTCGCTCGCCAACGAGAGCGGCAGCAGCGATCTCCCTGGCCCGATAGGTGGTCGGCGTGTGGCTGTGCGTGTTGTCGCTAAGGTATTCGCCTATTCGGGTCGGATCAAGACGGGATTGTGCGGGTCGGCGTGTTGACCAAATGGTTGTCGTTTGTACAGCAATGGATCATGAAGACCGCCGCGAAGACATTTAGTCAACGATGATGGAAGAAGCAAATGGGGTTGACCGGCACGAAGACCTAACGAGAAGCAAGCCATCATCATCGCGGTTGCGGACCTCAGTCGCCGCCTGGTAATGATGGCGCTCACGCGCCATCTCGGCACTATCTCAGCTCGTGACGCCGATACGTACACGAACGGGCACCCCCGTCGTCTGGAGAAGCTGCTGATGGACATCGGATCGACACTGGCTGACGCAATAGGGCATAATGGCGACACTGTCGCCACGTGAAGAGAGTCGCTACCGAGCCGGCAACCCGACGCGTGAGTCGAAACGACCGCCATGGCCCTGACATGAACCGCACTCCCGAACAGCAAGCACGCGACACGATAGACGCGAAGCTGGAGCAGGCCGGCTGGAAGGTCCAGTCGAAGAACCGGATCGACTTCAACGCCGGACGCGGCATAGCAGTCCGGGAGTACCAGACCGACGTCGGTCCCGCCGACTACGTGCTGTTCATCGACCGGACGCCCGTCGGGGTCATCGAGGCCAAGCCCGAGGACTGGGGCCAGAAGATCACCACAGTCGAGGAGCAGTCCACCGGCTACGCCGACGCCAACCTCAAGTGGCTGAGCAGCGCCGAACCCAGGCCGTTCGTCTACGAGAGCACCGGAGCGCTCACGCGCTTCACCGACCGACGCGATCCGCGACCTCGCTCGCGAGAGACGTTCAGCTTCCATCAGCCGGACACGATGCAAGAGTGGGTCACGCAATCAGCGTCGTTGCGTGCGCGGCTTCAAGCGCTCCCGGCTCTCGACCCGACCGGACTGAGAGCCTGCCAGATCAACGCCGTCGAACGCCTCGAAGCCTCATTCAAGGCCAACTACCCGCGCGCGCTCATCCAGATGGGCACCGGCTCCGGCAAGACCTACACTGCGATCACTTCGATCTACCGCCTTCTCAAACACGCGGACGCCAAGCGAGTCCTGTTTCTTGTCGACACCAGGAACCTCGGCGAGCAGGCCGAACAGGAGTTCATGGCCTACGTTCCTGGCGACGACAACCGCAAATTCACCGAGCTCTACAACGTTCAGCGGCTCACCTCGTCCTTCGTTGCCCCGGACAGCCAGGTCAGCATCAGCACCATCCAGCGCCTGTACTCACTGCTCAGGGACCAGGAGATCGACGAGGGGGCTGAGGAGATCAACCCGGCGGAGATGGTTGAGCCCGCCCAGCCGAGGCCGGTCGTCTACAACGCCAGAGTCCCACCCGAGTTCTTCGACTTCATCGTCATCGACGAGTGTCATCGCTCGATCTACAACGTGTGGCGGCAGGTGCTGGAGTACTTCGACGCCTCGCTCATCGGCCTCACCGCCACCCCGGATGGCCGCACGTACGGGTTCTTCAGGAAGAACGTCGTGAGTGAGTATTCCCGCGAGCAGGCTGTCGTCGACGGTGTCAACGTCGGCGACGAGATCTACGTCATCGACACCGAACGGACGCAGCACGGCGGCCAGATCGAGGCAGGCAGGCAAGTCGAGAAGCGCGAGCTCCTGACACGCCGAAAGCGCTGGGATTTCCAGGACGACGACTATTCCTATGGTGCCAACGAGCTCGACCGCGCAGTCGTCAACCCCGATCAGATCCGCACCGTGATTCGCACGTTCCGCGACAAGCGGTACGAGATCTTTCCGGGTCGCGACGAGGTCCCCAAGACGCTGATCTTCGCCAAGAGCGACAGCCATGCCGATGACATCATCCAGACCGTGCGCGAGGAGTTCGGACACGGCAACGAGTTCTGCAAGAAGGTCACGTACCGTGCCGAAGAAGACCCCAAGTCGATTCTTGCGCAGTTCCGTAACGACTACCACCCGCGCATCGCCGTCACCCAGGACGATCCCACGCTCGGGTCCGTTGGTCGGGGCGGAACCCTCGATCAGCG